>NZ_CP045200.1:627857-941785 GCF_018636735.1 Erythrobacter sp. 3-20A1M
TCAGCCAGCTCTCGCGTTCCTCTTCGGTCAGTTTCTCGACGGCCATGGAATCTCCTCGCATTCGCCTTCGCTTGTCGGTGAGCGGGCAATCGCCTATCGCGCGCGGTCATGCAAGCGAGCGGGCTAACGGCATGGGCGCTTTTCTGCCGCCGGGGCGACCGCCCGCTGTTCGGCGGCCTCGATCTGTGGCTGGACCGCGGGGCCGCACTGCACCTCGTCGGCCCCAACGGGATCGGCAAGACCAGCCTGCTGCAAATCCTCGCCGGACTGCGGCGACCCGAGCGGGCGGTGTCCCCTGATGGAGCGCGCGAGACACGCGGGAGCATCCATTGGACCGGCACGGTCGGCCTGCTGGACGAACGCCCCGCGCTCGATCCGGACCTGCCGCTGGGCAAGGCACTGGGCTTCTGGTCCCGACTCGACCGGGCCCAACCGGCCCTGGACGCGGTCGGGCTGGCCCAAATTGCCGAAGTGCCGGTGCGCTATCTTTCGACCGGGCAGCGCAAACGCGCCGGTTGGGCGCGGCTGCTAGCGCAAGGGTGCGATCACTGGCTGCTCGACGAGCCGTTCAACGGGCTCGACAGCGATAGCCGTGCCATCGTGGAGGATCTGATGCGGCAACGGCGCGAGGGGGGCGGCGTGCTGGTCATCGCCTCGCACCAGCCTTTCACCGGGGAAGCGATCGAACCGCTCGATCTGCGGGATCACCCCTGGTGAACGGGATGTTCCTGATCCTGCTGCGCCGCGATCTCGCGCTGCTCGCCCCCGGTGGGGCACGCGGGGGCGCGGGGCTCGTCTTCGCCTTCTTCCTCGCGGTCGCGATCCTGTACCCGTTTGCGGTCGGCCCCGATGCCGCGCTGCTGCGCCGGACCGGGCCCGCCATGCTGTGGATCGCCGCCCTGCTTGCCGCGATCCTGCCGCTGGACCGGCTGGTGGCGGCAGACCTGGAGGCAGGCGTACTCGATCAGTTCACGCTGCGCGGCATCGGTGAGGAAACCGCGATGGCCAGCCGCCTGATCGCGCATTGGTGCGGCTTCGCCCCCATCCTGCTGCTGGCCTGCCTGCCCGGGGCGGCGCTGTTCAATCTCGACCGCGCGACACTGGTCACGGTCCTGCTGGGACTGCTCGCCGGGACGCCGGGGCTCGCCGCGATCGGGCTGGTCATCGCCGCTCTGATGGCTGGCCTGCGCGCCGGGGCCGCGCTGGCCGGGCTGCTGCTGTTGCCGCTGGCGGTGCCGATCCTGATCTTCGGAGCGGGCAGCCTGTCGACCGGCGGCGAAAGCGGTATCGCGCTGGCCGCGGCGCTCAGCCTCGCGCTGTGCGCGATCGCGCCCTTCGCCGCAGGCGCGGCGATCCGGGCGGCGCGCGAGGGCTAGCGGGGGGCAGGTCCGGAGGCGCGAACCGTTTCCTACATAGCGATGCCGGGATAGATGGCGGGCAATGTCCACCGCCCCTTACCGATCGGAGCAACGCGCCGGCACGGCCCCCGATCACAAGGCGAATTTTTGCACCCAGGACACTGTTCCAAGTGTTCCATCGTGTAGGACTTCGACGCCAGGAACGGCGCAAATGCGCCGATCGTCAGTAGGGCGGCTTGTGCCGTCCGGTCGGGCTCTCGGTAAAGATCTCGACCCCGTTCTCGGTTATCGCCAGCGAGTGCTCGAACTGGGCGGAAAGCGACTTGTCGCGCGTCACCGCGGTCCAGCCGTCGCCCAGCACCTTGGCCCATGGCTTGCCCAGATTGATCATCGGTTCGATGGTGAAGAACATGCCCGGCTTCAGCAGCGGGCCGGTGCCCGCCTCCGCCTGGTGGATGACTTCCGGCGCGTCGTGGAACAGGCGACCGACGCCGTGGCCGCAGAACTCGCGCACCACGGAATAGCGGTGCGGCTTCGCATGCGCCGCGATCGCCGCGCCGATATCGCCCAGCCGCGCGCCGGGACGGCCCGCCGCCTCGATCCCCAGCATCAGGCATTCATAGGTGACCTCGACCAGCTTCTTCGCCTTCAGCGAAGGTTCGCCCGCGAAGTACATCCGGCTGGTATCGCCGTGCCAGCCGTCGAGCAGCGGGGTCACGTCGATATTGAGGATGTCGCCATCCTTCAGCGTCTTGTCGCCGGGAATGCCATGACAGATAACGTGATTGATCGAGATGCAGCTGGAATGGGTATAGCCGCGATAGCCCAGCGTCGCCGGAACCGCGCCGCCATCGAGCATCATCTCGCGAATGGCGGTATCGAGGCTCTCGGTCGTGACACCCGGCCGGACCAGATCGGCCACTTCGTCCAGGATCCGCGCGGCGAGCTGGCCCGCCTTGCGCATGCCCTCGAACCCTTCCGGTCCGTGGAGCTTGATCGTGCCGTCGCGCTGAACGTCGTCTTCGTCGGTGATGGTCTGATACTGGGTCATGCCCACCATTTAGCGCGGACGGAGCCGAATTGCGAGCCTCAGCCGCCGAACGCCTTGCGGTATTCGGGCTTCACCGCCTCGCGCACCGCGACATCCACCGGCACGGGGATCTCGTATGCGCCCTCCACATATGGGCCCGCCACGTAGGGGCCGGCATACATGACGATCGTATCGAACACCTTGCCCTTCGCCTTCACCTCGATCGCCAGATCGGACATCGGCGGGCACTGGTCGAACTCGTCGACGGTCGGGTTGTCCGCCGCCTCGCTCGCTTCCTCGGTCGGGCCGCGCCGCTTCGCCCGCTCGGCGTCGAGCTTCTTGCAGAAACGCTCCTCCACCGCGTCGTACAGCGCGTCGGGCGAGGTAAAAAGGGTAAGCGGCTGGACCGTCCGCTTCGCGTCGCGATCCCACAGGACGGGATCGATGCCGTAGATGCCGTGCGCCCCGCCCGAATAGCTGCTGACATCGGCGACCAAGCTGATCCATTCCGGCGTGCGCCCGATCACCTTCCACTCGGTGTTCTGCGAATAGGCGTTGTAGGGAAAGCCGTTCTCGCGCGCGTCCTGCCGCGCCTGCTTCGCCAGCTTCGCCAGGCCCTGCTCCCCCTCGCGCGCCCGCGCATCCAGCAGCTGGGCGAGTTCGGGCACCGCACCCACCGCCGCGGGGTAGCTGTACTGGAAGCTGTAGAGATCGTTCTCCACCTTGATGTCGCGCGCGCCGCCGTCGGCTTCTGCTCCGGCGGACGCGGTGGCCACCGCGTCGCTGGTCTGCTGCACCCCCAGATCGTCGCCCATGTCGCTGGCCGGCGTGCATTCGGAGAGGGCGAGCGCGAGCAGCATTGCCGGCGCGGCCAGTCTGACGATCATCGCGGCTTCCTTCCCTTGTGTCATCCGGCGCGGCGGCCAAGGATGGATTGCACCCTTGGCATGCGCCCTCGATCGCTCCATGTGCCTTACATGACCGATACGCCATTGATCCAGCCCGATCGCGGGCAAGACGCCATTTCGATCCATCTCGTGAACAAGGACGGGTTCGAAGACTGGGCTTCTTCGCTCGGCGCTGCCCAGCGCGCCACGCTGCGCGCGCAGCGCTTCGACGGGTCGGGATACCAGACCGCGATCGTTCCGGGCGGTTCGGGCGAGCCGGAGGAATGGTTCGCGGTCGGCGGCGTGGCCGATCCCGACAGCCTGTCGAGCTGGTGCATGGCGAAGCTCGCCGAGACGCTCCCCGCGGGCACCTATCGCCTTGCCGGGGGAGAGCCCGGCCCCGCCCTGCACGGCTGGCAGACCGCGCAATATGCCTTCACCCGTTATCGCAAGCCGGATAACGCGGTCGGGCCGCGTATCCTGCTGACGAAAAACGCCAAGGCCGTCGAACCCGCTATCGCGGAGGCGGAGGCGGTGTGCCGCGTGCGCCGGCTGGTCGATACGCCGGCCGAGGATATGGGGCCCGCCGGTCTGGAGGCGGAGTGCGAGGCGCTCGCCAAGGAGTACGGGGCGAAGCTTTCCGTCACCCGGGGCGATTCGCTTGAGCAGGACTATCCCATGGTCCACGCCGTCGGCCGGGCCGCCGCGCGCCATCACGCACCGCGCATCATGCACCTGTCGTGGGGCAAGGAGGGCGATCCGGTCCTGGCCCTGGTCGGCAAGGGGGTGTGCTTCGATTCCGGCGGGCTGGACGTGAAGTCGGCGTCCGGGATGCTCATCATGAAGAAGGACATGGGCGGCGCGGCGCACGCGATCGCGCTGGCGGACCTCGTCATGCGCGCAGGGTTGCCGGTGCGGTTGCACCTGTTCGTTCCGGCAGTGGAGAACGCCATTTCCGGCAACAGCTTCCGGCCGGGCGACATCCTGCGCAGCCGCAAGGGGCTGAGCGTGGAGATCGGCAATACCGATGCCGAAGGGCGCCTGATCCTAGGCGACGCGCTCACCCGCGCGAGCGAGGAGGACCCGGAACTGCTGATCGATTTCGCCACCCTGACGGGTGCCGCGCGCGTAGCGCTGGGGCCGGATTACCCGGCGCTGATGACCCGGCGCGAGGAAACCGCGGCGGAGCTGATCCGGGCGGGCAAGGCACATGACGACGAGCCCTGGCCGCTGCCGCTGCCGGCGGCCTATGCCGACTATCTCAACTCCGACATAGCGGACACCTCGAACGCGCATACCAACGGGTTCGCCGGTGCCAGCATTGCGGGCCTGTTCCTCGACAAGTTCGTCGGCGACGGCATCGACTGGGCGCATTTCGATACCTATGCATGGCGCCCCTCGCCCAAGCCCGGCCGGCCCAAGGGCGGCGAGGCGCTGGGCTTGCGGGCAGCCTGGCACATGCTGTGCGCGCGCTACGCCGACGCTTGAACCGACTGCCCCTCCCCCGCGCGCTTGTCGCTTGCCCCCCGGCCCGCTAAGCGCGGCGCGCAGGCACGAAAGGTCGAAAGTTTCAGTGAACGGCAGCGAAGGCAATCTGACGGATTACTCCCCACCCGCAGGTCAGGTCGGCCTGACCGGACCGGTGGCGGCGCCCGAAAGCGGGACCCTGCCGGTCCGCGGCGACCTGGCGCATATCGCGCTGGCCGAACGCTATCTCGTCGCCGCCTATGCCATCCCCGTGCAGATGACCGTCCGCGAGGGCGCGGCCACCCTGTATGCCGCGCGCGACGATCGTTCGGACACCGTCGCCCAATTGGCGGAAGGCTCGGCGTTCGAGGCGCTCGACGTGACCGAGAGCTGGGTCTGGGGCTGCGTCGCCCCGACCGGGCCGAGCGGCTATGTGCGGCGCGCGGCGCTCGCCTGATGGCGCATTCGGTTTTCATCGACGGGGCGGAGGGAACGACCGGGCTCGAGATCAGGGAACGCCTGGCCGGGCGCGACGAATTCGAGCTGGTGGTGCTGGCCGAAGATCGGCGCAAGGATGCTGCCGCGCGCCGCGAAGCCCTGAACGAAGCGGATTTCGCGATCCTGTGCCTGCCCGACGATCCCGCGCGCGAAGCGGTGGCGATGATCGATCCGGCAAGCGCGGTGCGCGTCATCGACGCATCCAGCGCGCACCGGGTGGCGGATGGCTGGACCTACGGCTTTCCCGAACTGGTCGGGCGCGATGCGGTCGCCCGGGCAACCCGCGTCAGCAATCCGGGCTGCTATCCCACCGGCTTCCTTGCGCTCGTCGCGCCGCTGGTGCGGGCCGGGCTGCTGCCGGGGGACTGGCCCTTCACCGTGAACGCGGTCAGCGGCTATTCCGGTGGGGGCAAGGCGCTGGTCCGGCGTTTCGAAGAGGAGCCCGACATTGCCTGGCGCGGCTATGGCTACAGCCTGTCGCACAAGCACCAGCCGGAAATGAAGCGCCATGCGGGGCTGGCCCACGATGTCATCTTCGCGCCCGCGGTCGTCCCCGCCTATCGCGGCATGGCGGTGGAGGTGCCGTTGCATCTGGGCGCGATGGATACGCAGCCTACGCCCGCCCGGCTGCGCGAGGCGCTGCGCGAATTCTACGCCGGTTCGCGCATCGTTGCCGTCGCCGACGAGGCGGTGCCCGATGAACTGCTGCTGCGGCAAGATGCGGCACCCGACGACGGCATGACCCTTCACGTCTTCGGCATTGATGGCGGCTTTCACGCGCGCCTCGTCGCGCGGCTCGACAATCTCGGCAAGGGGGCCAGCGGCGCGGCGATCCAGTCGCTCAATCTGATGGCCGGGCTCGACGAGACCACCGGCCTGCGCCTGCCCAATTGCTAGGCAGTCGCGCCCGCATGTTGTGCAGCGGCGGCGGATCACCGGCCCGCCCCCTTTCGCCCGCTTGCGGCTTCCCCTAGGCTGACAGCTCGAATCCCGGAGGCGCGAAGCTTGGCACGATTCTTGGATCGCACCTCGTCCCGGGAGATATTTCCGGACCGCCGGTCCGCGGGGCGCGTTGCCCTGCGCCTCCCGGCCGTTCATGCAAGGGGGCACCAGCGGTGAAAAAGATCGAAGCGATCATCAAACCGTTCAAACTGGACGAGGTGAAGGAATCGCTGCACGACGTGGGCGTTTCCGGGATCACCGTGACCGAGGCGAAGGGCTTCGGCCGGCAGAAGGGGCACACCGAACTCTACCGGGGCGCCGAATACGTCGTCGACTTCCTGCCCAAGGTGAAGCTGGAGGTGGTCGTCGCCGACGATGTCGCCGACCGCGTCGTGGAAGCGATCGCGAACACCGCCCAAACCGGCCGGATCGGCGACGGCAAGATTTTCGTCTCCACGATCGAGAGCGCGCTGCGCATCCGAACCGGAGAAACCGACAACGACGCGATCTGACCCGATCGCATACATCCGACCTATCGCTATCAAGAAGGGAAACAGCAGCATGGCTTCCGCAAAAGACGTCCTGAAGCAGATCAAGGAAAACGAGGTCGAATGGGTCGACCTGCGCTTCACCGATCCCAAGGGCAAATGGCAGCACCTGACCATGGTCGCCGGCATCCTGACCGAGGACGAGCTCGAAGACGGGCTGATGTTCGACGGCTCTTCCATCGCGGGCTGGAAGGTCATCAACGAAAGCGACATGATCCTGAAGCCCGACCTGAACCGGGTGTACATGGACCCGTTCAGCGCGACGCCGATGATGATCGTGTTCTGCGACATCGTCGAACCGAGCACCGGTGAATGGTACGCGCGCGACCCGCGCACCACCGCGAAGCGCGCCGAGGAATACCTCAAGTCCACGGGCATCGGCGACACCGTCTATGTCGGCCCCGAGGCGGAATTCTTCATGTTCGACGACGTGAAGTTCGAGGATGGTTATGCCGGATCGGGCTATCGCATCGACGATATCGAGCTGCCGACCAACTCCAGCCGCGATTACGAGGCGGGCAACATGGCGCACCGTCCGCGCGCCAAGGGCGGCTATTTCCCCGTCGCCCCGGTCGACAGCGCGGTCGATATCCGTGGCGAGATGGTTTCGACCATGATCGAGATGGGCCTCAACTGCGACAAGCATCACCACGAAGTCGCCGCCGCGCAGCACGAGCTGGGCCTGACGTTCTCCACGCTGGTGGAAACGGCCGACAACATGCAGATCTACAAGTATGTCGTGCACCAGGTCGCGCACGCCTACGGCAAGTCGGCGACCTTCATGCCCAAGCCGATCAAGGACGATAACGGGTCGGGCATGCACACCCACATGTCGATCTGGGACGATGGCAAGCCGACCTTCGCGGGCAACGGCTATGCCGGTCTGTCGGACAACTGCCTGTATTACATCGGCGGCGTCATCAAGCATGCCAAGGCGCTGAACGCCTTCACCAACCCGACCACCAACAGCTACAAGCGGCTGGTGCCGGGTTTCGAGGCACCGGTGCTGCTCGCCTATTCGGCGCGCAACCGCTCCGCGTCGTGCCGCATCCCTTATGGTGCGGGCGACAAGGCGAAGCGCGTGGAGTTCCGCTTCCCCGACGCGATGGCCAACCCCTATCTCGCTTATGCGGCGCTGCTGATGGCGGGCCTCGACGGGATTCAGAACAAGATCCATCCGGGCGAGGCGATGGACAAGAACCTCTACGATCTGCCGCCCGCCGAGCTGGCCGAGGTGCCGACGGTCTGCGCCAACCTGCGCGAAGCGCTGGAAAGCCTGGAGGCGGACCACGAGTTCCTGCTGAAGGGCGACGTGTTCACGAAGGACCAGATCGAGGCCTATATCGAGCTCAAGTTCGAAGACGTCGTGCGCTGGGAAACCACCCCCAGCTCGGTCGAGTTCGACATGTATTACAGCTCTTAACATAAACCGGAACACGGCTGACCAGCGATGGGCGTTCGGAGCGATCCGGACGCCCCAATTTTTCGCATAAGCGTGAAGTATGCCTTAAGCGGCCAAGGCGCGCATCGGATACCGGATACCTTTTGATATCGTTAATGACTCACCGGTTGCCCAAACGATTTCCATCGGTCACAATGTCGAAATCGCGGAACCCATATCTTGGCAGATAGCGAAGAGCGCGCATGGCTGCGTCGCATTGCGCTCGATGCGCCCAAGAACTTCAAAAGGTGTATTAATGTCCAATTTCCGTCATCACCTAGCAATACTCGCTTTCGGCGCCGCTACAGCGAGTGTGGCAACGCCGGCATGGGCCGACTGGCGAGTTGTAGAAACCGAGCACTTCAAGTATTATAGCGAAGCTCCGGCTGATGAATTACTCGAGACAGTAAAGCGGATGGAAACATTCGACACCTTGGTCCGTGCTCTGACTAATAACCAAAAACCCTCGAGCCCTGTAAAGGTCACAATGTTCGAGGTGGCCACGATGGATGATGTAAACCACACTTTCCCTTACCCTTCGGAGGGGGTCGGCGGTTACTATAGCAGTACAACCGAGGGACCATTTCTTGTTACCTTCCGCAATACGCTTCGTACAGGGATGAAAAGCGCCCGAAAGGCGGCAAGGCAATCCTACGCTTGGGGGCCGGAGGTCCGCCAGCACGAGTATCTGCATCATTACATGTATCAGTATTTCAATGCTAACTATCCAAGTTGGTACTCGGAGGGATTTGCAGAATATTATGGTAGCATGCAGTTCCCGGAACCTAACATCGTTGAAATAGGGCACGCGCCGTTTTTCCGTGTCGATACTATTAGAAACGGCTCCTGGATCGATGCGAGAGAGTTGCTTACAGCTAAATCATACGGCGACGTCAACGACGTCTCCGCCCTTTATGCCGAAGGATGGCTCCTCACGCATCTCGCGGCGCAGAACCCAGAACGTGGCACGCAACTGCAAATGTACTTGAATTCCGTTGCCTCGGGTACCGATTATGAACAGGCAGCCAAGCAAGCGTTCGGCAATTTCGACGCGCTGAATTCGGATCTAAAAAAGCATCTCAAAAACATAAATGCAATGCGTTTATCCCTTAAGCCGATGGAACTGGGTGATTTTGAGGTTAGAGATCTGAGCCCAGTAGAAGACAAGCTGATGCGCTACCAAGTCCGATTATATTCAGGATACGAAGTATCGGATTTGCCGCAGATCATCTCGGCTGTTCAAGCTATAAGAACTGAAGATCCCGACAATCTTATGGGGCTTGGTATTCAGGCTAAGCTTCAGAACCTTGACGGAAAGTATGCAGATGCTCTGGCGAGTTCCAAGCGTTTGCTTGAGCTTGACGACAATAACGTCATTGGGCTGACGGAAAAAGGTAAGGCCATGGTGGGATTGCTCGACAGTTCCGCGAACGAAGCGGCGTGGGAGGAGGCTAGGGCTCCGTTGCTCGCAGCAATAGAAGCTTCGAAGACCGCAACAGAGCCCCGGGTCGCCTTTTTCAAATCATACCTCACTCAGGGCATCCTACCGTCAGTTGCCGCGCAAAACTATATGGTTCAGGCTTTCGATCTTTTGCCGCAAAACGACGAAATCCGTTATCTGGTCGCTAGGGATTTCGAACAGCGCGGTATGCTGGATGATGCGGTTGCGGTCATAGAACCTGCTGCTTACGGAACCTTCGATGGCGACGAAGGCAAGAAGCGCAGGCGCGAGCGCCTCATGAAGCGATTCGCCGAGAAGTATACGAACATCCAGAACTACGAGAGCCCGCTTGAAATGCTAAATCGTCTTCGAGAAAAGCAAGGCAAGACTATAGAGGCTGATCCCGAGGTCGATAGCGAGTGAGGTTGTCTCACATTCGCTATTCAGAAGACTTTATGATCTGAGTGGAGAATCTCCCCAGCGCCTACAGGGTCCCTCTATTTCGGATCTTGCAGGTCGCCTATAGGGTAACGATGGTGAGCGTTCATTGACTATAGCGACTGCGTGGTCCGTCCGCACTTCGAGCGTCGTTACTCCTCGCTTATGCGGCGCTGCTGATGGCGGGCCTCGACGGGATTCAGAACAAGATCCATCCGGGCGAGGCGATGGACAAGAACCTCTACGATCTGCCGCCCGTCGAGCTGGCCGAGGTGCCGACGGTCTGCGCCAACCTGCGCGAAGCGCTGGAAAGCCTGGAGGCGGACCACGAGTTCCTGCTGAAGGGCGACGTGTTCACGAAGGACCAGATCGAGGCCTATATCGAGCTCAAGTTCGAAGACGTCGTGCGCTGGGAAACCACCCCCAGCTCGGTCGAATTCGACATGTATTACAGCTCGTAAGCGCGGGCCTCCCGATACTGAAAAGGGGGCGCCGGAGTCGATCCGGCGCCCCCTTTTTCATGCCGCCCGCCAGACGGAACTCAGCGCGGTTTCAGCAAGCCGCGCGTGGCACACACGCCGAACGCGGCGACGAGCAGCACCGCCCACAGCATGGTGAGCCAATCGAGTGCGGCCGGACCGGTGATCATGCCGAGATGCGCCAGCAGGGTCCATGTCCCGCCGGTCAGCACTGTCAGATAGAACGCCATCGCCGCGGCTTCCCGCGAAATCGCGCGCATGAACTCGTCCTGCCGTTTCGCCGTCCCCACGGATGTTATTACGAATATCAGCATGGCGATCGCGAACCCCGCCAGCGCGACGGGAGCGGCTATCGGACCCGCCGGGGCTGCCAGCGCCGCGATCATCAGCGCGATCCCCGCCGCCATCATGCCCGCCGAGGCGAAAGCCAGCTGCACGCGCTGCTCGCGCAGTTCGTCGCTGTCCTCGACATTCAGGAAACGGGCACCCAAGTTCGGGATGAACAGGCCCAAGCCGAGGGCCAGCCCCGTGACGATGTAGACGAGGGCGACCAGCCCGGCGATCTCCCCGCTTTTACCCAACTGGTCGAACGTCCCGTCGACGAGCGACAGGAAGAGGAACGACGAGAGCCCGCCGCACACGGCGCCCACCCCCAGCGAAAACGCGAACTTGCGCCATTTGCGGACTTCTCCGCTGGTGCGATCTTCAATCTTCATCATCTTGCGGCTCCCAGTCGTCCTTGAAAAGATCCGGCACGCTCACGCCGAACAGCTTCGCCATGCGCAGCGCCAATGGCAGCGAGGGATCGTATTTGTCCGTTTCGACGGCGTTGATGGTCTGGCGCGAAACGCCCAGCCGGCGGGCCAGCTCTCCCTGGCTCCATCCCCGCCGCTCCCGCTGTTCCTTCAGCATGTTACGCATTGGTCCGCGATCTCCCTTGCCTGACAAGAACTCTTTACTGACAAGAGTTCTTGACTGTCAAGAGCTCTTGTCAGACGAGGTTTGCAAGTTCCGGAACCATCCCGCTCGAGGCCGCGTTGCGGAGTCAAAGGAGTCTAACAAATGCGAAGTTTGATCGCCGGTATCGCGCTCGTCGCGGTGGCGAGCGGGCTCGCGCAGGCGCGACCCGACCAGCAAGGTACAAAGCCCGCCGCTTCAAAAGCGGCCGATAAACCAGGAAATAATGCGCGCCCCTCACCCAAGGTGCGCGCGACTACCGGCAGTGAACGACCCGAAATTTCCCTCTCCGTCCCCAAGGTCGCCGAGGCACAAAAAGAACGCGCAAAAGCCGCTGCCCGAAACGCACATAAGGTCTCGGCCGGTGAAGGCGGTAAAGACACGGTCCGGGCCAGACCGCAGGACGTTCGCCAGCCCGCCGGGCGAACCCCATCACCCCCGTCCAGGCCATCGCCGGTCCGTCGGGTGGTAGTGAAACCCAAGCCGGCGAAGACCGCTTCGGTCGCATCGATGAAGGACATGCAACGCTTCGCGGCGCGACAGCTCGCGCCGCTGAGGGGCTGCCCGCCCGGCCTCGCCAACAGAGAGAACGGCTGCATGGCCCCGGGGCTGCTTCAATCCGCAACGCGCCGGTTCTCTCCATCCCATTTCGGTATGCGCGCCCCCTCCCAGGACGGCTTTTATTTGCGGGACGGTTATCTCGTCCGGATCGATGCGCGGGACCGCATCTCCAGCTATATCCCGCTGCTGGGCGGCGCGCTGTCGATCGGGTCGATCTGGCCGCAGGCATACGTGCCGGTCACCGTTCCGGACTATTATCGCAACTTCTACGACCTCGGCCCCGACAACAGCTATCGCTACGCCGACGACGTCATCTACCGGGTGGATCCGTCCAGCGAGGCGATCATAGCGGTCGCGGCAATCCTGACGGGCGACCGGGTATCGGTCGGCGACCGGCTGCCGGCGGGTTACGACGTCTACAACGTCCCCCTGGGTTATCGCGACCGGTATGCCGACACCAGGAACGCGAATTATCGCTACGGAGATGGCTACATCTATCGCGTCGATCCCCGGACCCAAGTGGTGAACGCGGTCATCGAGCTGCTGACATGAGAGCCTCGCGAAAACTGATTTGCGCTCTGTTCGCGGCGACCGGTTTGACGCTGAGCGCGTGCGACAACGATCGAACAGCGACGCCGCCCGAGAGCCTGCCGACCGAAACGCTCGCGACGGCGGTGGCGAGCACCGCGGATTTGTCCGATTTCGCGGCCATGGTGAACGAGGCGGAACTCGGATCGGTTTTCGACGGGCGCGGGGTCTATACGGTGCTGGCCCCCATCAACTCCGCCTTCGCCGACACGGAGGGCAGCCAGCCGAAAGATGGCGTGGAAAGTCGCCCGCTGCTGGTGGCGTCGATCCGGCGGCAAATCCTTCCCGGCTATATCACCCTCGAAGCCATCAGGCAGAGTATCGACCGCCACGGTGGCAAGATCCAGATGCGAACTCTGGGCGATACGCTCGTCACGTTCTCGCGCGAAGGCGAGGTTATTCAGGTCACCGGCGAATCGGGTCAGAGTGCCGCGCTGACGGGAAATCCGACCCCGGCGACCAATGGCGCGATCCTGCCGATCGATGGGCTGATGGCGCTGGCGCCGGACGATGCGCCGACCACTTCGCCGGACCCGCCAGCCTAGTAATCGTAGCTCGCCTCCGCAGCGACGCTGTTGCGGCCGATCGAGGAAATCGTCGCCAGGATCGACAGCCACCGCGTGATCCGGAATTCGACCGAGGTGGCGGTGTAGCCACGTCCGTCGGTGATCAGTTCGACATAGAACCGGCGGCCGATATTCTTGCCCAGCGCAACGCCCGTGCCGCGATCGATCGTGGGATCGGCGCTGACGATGCGCAGCCGGTCGAGCCCGATCGCAGTGCGCAGCTGGTTGATCGGGTCCATCCCGCCCCCGCCGCGCAGCGATGCCAGGGCGGAGCCGAGCTGCAACGCGTCCGTCGCCGACAGGCTGGTGATCGAGCCCCCGAACAGCAGGCGCGCGAGGATTTCCTCCTCCGGCAGCGAAGGTGTGGAGGTGAAGGTGATTTCCGGCTGGGTCGCGCTGCCCGTCGCGGTCACGGTCACCGACAGTCCGTTCTGCGTCGTCTCGGCGGCGATGTCGACCTGGGGATCGATCGGCCCGCTCTCGTCGAAGCGGATTTGGCCCTTGGTCAGTTCGAACCGAGTGCCGGCGAAACTGTATCCGCCGCTGACATACCGCGCGGAGCCGCCGATACGCGGTTCGTCGGTGGTGCCGCGCACGCGCAGATTGCCGCTCCATTCGCTATCCAGCCCGAGTCCATCCACGTCGACGCGACCCGGCGCACGGGCATCGATGAGGTAGTTCCAGGGCACGCGCGCGCGGCGTGCCGGGGCGCGGTCGCTGGGCACGTTGACCTCCCTGGTCTCGATCTGGGGCAGGCGATAATCCTCCGCCGCCGTGCCCAGTTTCCAGCTGGCGCGGTTGACCAGCAGGCGTCCCGCAATGGTGCCGCCGATGCCGTTCGAGACGATGCGGATCGGCCCCGTCACCGTGGCGGTCAGCCCGTTGGCGTCGAACAGCCGCGCATTGCTGGCGGCGATCCTGAGATCGAGTTCCGGACCCACGCCCGCGCCCAGATTGGCGAGGTCGACAACCCCGCTGCCCGACACGCGCCCGCCATTCACTGCGGTGCCGCTGAAACGGTTGATCTGCAGGCGCGAGCCGCGGAAGGTGCCCTCCACCTTCGCGTTGCGGACATCGGTCCCCGACAATGCGCTCTGCACGCGCAGATCGTCGCTCGCGAGCGATCCGCGCACCTCGGGCTGGGCAAGCGTGCCGGTGGCATCGGCTGCGAGGGAGACCGGGCCGGTGAAATCGAACGCGTCGACCGCGGCGAGGCGCCACAGCGCGGAGGCCGCCCCGCGATACCGCAATTGCGCGAACAGCTCGCCAGCGCGCAACCGCTCCGGCAGAGCGCCGTCTCTCGGCAGGTTGGCAATCCGCAACTGGAGGCGCCCGGACTGGCTCTGCGCGTCGTCGATGACGGCGCGCGCTTCCAGCCGGTCGGCGGTGAGGCGCGACACCAGCGCTAGGTTGATCGGCCGCGAGGTTAGGACCAGCCCCGCGCGGGTCAGCCCTTGCACCTTCACCTTGATATCCGCGGTCGGCGGCCCGCCCGCTTGCGCGCGATAGTCGATCGTGCCGGACAGGTTGCCGCCCAGGCCCAGATCGGCCACGGCGACGTCGATCAGCGACAGCGGCATGTCTTCCAGCGCCAGCGACAGCTGCGTGTCGCCCCCGCCCAGCCTTCCGCTGGCGACCACGGCACCATCGCCATAGGTTATCTGCGTGGGGGCCAGGGTGTAGCCGCCATCCGGCTGCCGGGTCAGGATGGCCCTGCGCGGCATGGTGATGGCTTGCCCGGCATAGGACCCGCGCGCGATGAGCGCGATCCGGTCGCCGCCGAATTGCGCGTCGAATTGCAGTGCGAAGCGGCTGCCGCGCGCGCCCGCCACGGACCCCGCCACCTGCCCTATCCCGTTCGACACCTGCGCGCGTGCCGCGACCTGCCCCAGGAACAGGGTGTCCAGCCGCACGCCGCGTGCGTAGACCGATCCCTCCAGGTCGGTGTTCGACCCGCCCAGTGTTCCGCTGGCGTCGATATCCGCCTGCGCGATATAGCTCGGCCCCAGCGAGGCGTTGCGCGCGGTTATCTTCGCGGCAAAGCCCTGCGCGCCATTGCGCGGTGCCAGATCGATCGTGCCGTCCAGTCCGCCACCGGCCAGCGTGATGGTGCCGGCGACGCCACCATCGCCCAGCGTCAATCCGCCGCTGACCTGCGTTTCCGACACCCGGAAGGTCTGGATGTCGATCCGCGCGGGCTCGCCACTGGGCATGACGAGGCCCAGCGTGCCCTCGAAATCGCCGAGCAGCGATCCGCCCTGCGTATCGATGGTGAAGCCTTCCTCCGTGGGAGCCAAGGCCACGCGCACATCCTTCAGGCCCGCCGCGGGCAGCGGATCGGCGAATACCAGTGTCGCGGTCGGCCCGGCATCGGTCAGCGCCGCCTCGATCGTGAAGGGGCCGTAATCCGCCGAGCGTCCGCGACCCGCGACGGTCGTGCGTCTGCCACTGACCGTCCCGTCCAGCACGAGGTTCAGCTTCTGCGAATCGAGGCGGACCTGACGGAAGGTGACCGGTCCGGCGGCCGATAGCGAAACCCCGCCGCCGAAGGACAATTGCGGCCCGGCAAGATTGGCGATCGTATCGTTCGTGACCCGCGGAACCTGGCCGCGGAAATTGGCATCGAGCGTCCAGTTGCCGTTGGCGGGTAGCGTGAAATCGATCGTCGCCGCCGCATTGACGATCCCGACGGTCTCGAACGGCAGGCCGTTGACTGCCGCCGGGCCGCGCAGCCGATAGGTGTTCGTCGCGAGATTGCCATCGAACGCCAGTTGCGCGCTCGCGCCCGGGAAGGCGAGGCGCAGCTGGCGCGAGCTCAGCCGGTTGCCGTCGAGCACCATATCTCCAATCAGCCGACCGCTGACCAGGCGGGGATCGACGAACGCATTGCCGGTCTCGATCCGCCCGATCGCTGCGTCCAGCGGCAGGATCAGCCGCTTCCCGTTCCAGCGCGCCGTGCCCCTCTGCGTCAGGCTGGTGAGGGTCGCGGTGCCGATTTCCATGCGATCCACGGCCAAAGTGTGCTTCACGGCGAGATTGTCGAGCGAACCGTCCGCCACGCCTTCGAAGCGCCCGCCCCTGATGGCAACGCCCGATCCGAACAGCGCCGGGTCGCGCACATCGCCCTCCAGCCTCATCTTGCGGACCGCGCGGTTGAAGTAGTCGATCCCGCCCTGCCCGCGCAGGTCGAGGCCCCGCCCGCGAAGGTCGAAGGCTATCCCGGCAGCGGTGGTGTTCTCCACCAGCCGCCCCGCGGCGGTCACCAGAACCTGATCCCCCAATGCGCGCTCCGGGAGCCCGGAAATCATTCCGGAGGCGTCCAGCCGCCCGTTGAGGAGGTAGAGATCGCCGCGCTTGGTCAGGGAGAAGCCGCCGATGGTCTCGCCCGCGCGAACCAGGCCGAGCTGGCCGTTCCACGCGTCCCACGCGCCGTCGCCGGTAATCCGCACGCGATAGGGCACCTTCGCCCCGGTCAGGCCCGCCATCAGGCCGGTCGCGCTCGCGCGGTAATCGAGCGCGACCTGGTAGACATTGTCCTGCTTGCGCGAATCGAAGTCCACCGCAAAGCGGTCACCGCCGCTGCTGCTGCCGGTCGCCTTCACCACGGTCCGCCGGGGCAGCAGCTCCAGGGAGCCGGTCAGATCTAGGCGATAGGCCTTGTCGGGCGATATCAGCCCCTTGGCCAAGATCAGGTCGTTCACATCAAGCTGGCGGACATGGATGGCGAGGCCGCCCGGCTTGTCCGAGCTGGGACCCAAGGTGGGGAGGCGTTGCAGGACCGCGCCGTTCACCGTCAGCGCGTCGATATCCACCCCGCTGAAGAAGTAATTATACGGCTTCCAGTTCAGGCGGGCGCTCTCGATCCGCATGAACTCGCCCTTCTCGTCCGACAGCACGACATCCTCCAGCCGCGCCGGGCCGAACAAGCCGTAGATGTCGCCGCGGATATTGCCGATCGACACGCTGACGGTCTTGCTGATCTTCTGCTGCGCGATCTGCTCCGCGATGAAGCGCTTGCCGATCTGCGTGTTGAGCGAGGCGAGCGCCACGATCACCAGCACCACCAAGCCGATGATGCCGAGCGCGACGCCGCGCGCGACCCTGCGCCCCCGTCCGGAGCGGCGGCGGGCGGGCGCCGGCTCCGCTTCCGCGCCATCGTGCACGGGTGGTGGGTTCTCGGCTTCGTCCATCAGAAAGCCTGGCCCAACGATACATAGACCGCGACGGGGCTGTCGTCGGGGCCGGGATTGATCGGCACACCGACATCGAGGCGGATCGGCCCGAAGCCGGTGGCATAGCGCACGCCGACGCCCGCGCCGATCTTGACGCTATCGAAGTCCGGCACGGTGCTGGTGCTGACCGAGCCTGCGTCGATGAAGGGAACGACGGACACCGCCCCGCCGAACAGCCCGGTCCTGATCCGGGCCTCGATCGCGCCCTCCACCACCGAACGCCCGCCGGTCGGATCGCCTTCCGCATCGCGCGGGCCGATGGTCCGATAGCCGTATCCGCGGACCGATCCGCCGCCGCCGGCATAATAGCGCCGCGACGGCGCGATATCGAACAGGTCCGCGCCGACGATCGAGCCATAGGCGGTGCGTCCCGCCACCACGATGCGGTCGTTGACGCTGTAGTAATAGGACGTGTCGAGCCGCCCGCGCAGGTAGAAGCTTTCCGCGCCATTGGTGCGCGAAACCTCGGGCGACAGCTTCAGCGCGACCCGGAACCCGTGTTCGGGATCGAGCAGATCGTCGCTGGTGTCGATCTGCGCGTAGAGCGGCAGTGCGGCGATCAGATAGGTCTGGCGCGGCTGGCTGGAATCCGCCGGGCGCTCGTCCGTCGCCACCAGTTCCAGCCCAGCGCTCCAGCTGAAGGGTTTCTGGAACAGCAGGTTGCTGACCTTGCCCAGTGTTCCCACCAGCGACACGGTGTTCGCGTCGAACGCCGGATTGTTCAGCGTGCTGGCATAGGCGTCGATATTCAGGATGCGGTCGCGCTCGCCGAAATTGTTCTTGCGGAAGGTCACGCCGAAGAGCTGTTCCTGCGTCCCCGCGATGCCGCGCACGCGCAGCGCGCCTTCGGGCGGGAACAGGTTGCGGTGCTCCCAGCTCGCCTCCAGCCGGATGCCGTCCTCGCTGCCGTAGCCGATCGCGCCCGCGATCGTGCGCAGCCGAGCCTTGCGCAGGCTCACGTCCAGATCGACCACCCCGGGCTCGTTCCCGCTAGGCGCTTCGACCTCGCGCGGGGTCACCGTGACGGAGGAGACGAGCCCGGTCGCGGTGATCGCGCGGCGCAGGTCGAGCTGCAGGCTGCGCTGATAGATATCGCCCGGATCGAACCGAGCGATGTCCGCAAGATGGCGGCCCGACAGGAATTCGGGCTCTGAACTGGTGACCGCGCCGAACCGGTATTTCCCCATCGGGCGCACCGCCATGGACAGGTCGCCGATCGTCTCTTCGTGGTCGATCAGCAGGCTGGGCGAATCGATCTCGGCAAAGGCATAACCCGCTTCGCCCAATGCGGTATCGAGATCGAACTGTTCATCGACTATGGCGTCGTTCGACAGCGGATCGCCCGACTGAATTTCGAACGCGGAACGCAGGTAGTCTCCATCCGGCGCGCTCGCCAGTTGGCCCAGGTCGATGCTGCCAAAGCGGTAGCGCGGCCCCGGCACGATATCGAAGCGCACCTGCGGCCGCGTGGCCTCCCCGTCCGCCGCCGGAACGGTGCTGACCGTGCGCTGCACCTGGCTGTCGTAATAGCCGTAATTGCGCAGAATCTGGTCGAGCAGCTCGGTGTCCTTCTTCGCGCGCGCGGCCAGCTGCGCGATGTTGGCATCCTTGCTGCCGTATTCCTCGATCGTGGACAGCGCCTTGTAGCGCTCAATGAATTCCTGGCGCAGCGGAAATGCGGTCTCGTCGGCGGGGAAAGCGAGCACCAGCTGGTCGCTCAGCCGCTCTTCCACCAGCCCGGCGGCGAGGTCCTCTCCCTCCAGCTCGGGGGCGGCGAACTGCGCGGCGTCCTCGTCGGGCTCAAGCCGTTCGAGCGGGGGCAGCTCCAGCGTGTCGGGCCATTCGATACCCATGTCGGGCAGCTCGGCCATGGGGCTGTCGGGGTCCAGCGAGCTCTCGATCGGCGCCTCGGCGTTGTCGATCGGCGTCGGCTCTTCGGGCGGGACCCCGTCGGCGGCCCATTGTTCGGGATCGGCGACTGCCTCGTCCGGAACCAGCTCCTTCAGCAGCTCGTCATCCGCCGACGCGGTCTGCGCCGCGAGTGGCAGGGGATGCGTTGCGAGGAGAAGGGCAATCAGCAGCGCGGCACGGCGGGACCGCGCGCGCGCTTCACCCGGCAGGTGCGTCGACCCGCTTTCCGGACGTGGCGGCGCGGATAAGCGTGTCCTGCTCTTCGGCGGACATGCGAGCCCATCCTTGCGGGCCGAGCCGTTCGAGGGGGCGATAGCGGATCTTGTAATCCATCCGGCCCGAACCCTGCACCCAGTAGCCGAGATAGACGTAGGGCAGTCCTTCTTCGGCGGCGCGCCGGATGTGATCGAGGATGATGAAATTGCCAAGACCCTGACGCTTCTCATTGTTCGAGTCGTAGAAGCTGTAGATCATCGACAACCCGTCCCCCTGCCGGTCGGTGAGGCAGGCCCCGATCAGTCGGCCAGCACCACCGTTGCCATCGGGTTCCCTATATTCGACCACATAGCTGGATACGGGCGTATGTTCCACCATATCCGCAAAGTCGGTTTCCTCCATTCCGGCCATGCCCCCTTCGGGGTGCCGCTGGGCGAGGTAGGAGCGCAGCAGGTCGTATTGCTCGCCGGTCGCCCAGGGTCGGCATTCGTTGACGATCAGGTCGGAATTGCGGCGCAGGACACGCCGCTGCGTCGCCGACGGGGCGAACTCGTTAGCCACCACCCGCACCGAAACGCAGGCCTGGCAATCCACGCAGCTGGGGCGATAGGCGACCGTCTGGCTGCGCCGGAAACCGATCCGCCCCAGCGCCTCGTTCAGCGCCTCCGCATGCGAACCGCGCAGTTCGGTGAACACCTTCCGCTCCGTCCGCCCCGCGATATAGGGGCACGGCGCGGGGCTGGTGACGAAGAAGCGCGGGAAACGTACGGGGGCGGTCACGTGCCGGTCAGCCTGTCCTTTGCGAGCGGCGAGTCTGCGCTCGGAGAAGGCATGATATGGGGCAAGCGCGGAATTGATTAAAGGGAGTTAACCATGGAATGTGGGTAATTCGCCTACGAACCGGTCGCCCCGCCCCGCAGCCTCCCCGTCAGGCCAGTTCCACCGGGTGCACCACGTAACCCTGCTCGCGCAGCTCCGCCACCAGCGCTTCGAGCTGGGTCCGGTCGCGCGCCTCGCACTCGATATCGGTGATGAGCCCCTTGGCCGGAAGGTTGGTGAAGATGCGCTGGTGATAGATCTCGATGATGTTCACATTATGCGCGTCGAACAGGCGCATCACGCGGAACAGTGCGCCCGGCCGATCCTTCAGCGTGATGCGCAGCCGGGCCAGCCGACCCTGCCGCGCGAGATCGCGCAGCAGCACGTTGGCGAGCAGGCGCGAATCGATGTTGCCACCGCACAGCACCAGCCCGATCTTGCGCCCGGCGAAACGCTCCGGCTCGGCCAGGATCGCCGCCAGGCCCGCCGCCCCGGCGCCCTCCACCACGGTCTTTTCGATCTGCAACAGCAGCGCGACCGCGTTTTCCAGCGCGGCCTCGTCCACCAGCAGGATTTCGTCGACATTCTTGGCGATCACCTGCGAGGTGAACTCGCCCGGAGCCTTGACCGCGATCCCTTCGGCCAGCGTATCGCCGCCGCATTCCTCGTTCAGCCCCTTCACCCGCGAATGCATGGACGGATAGAGCGCCGATTCGACCCCGACGATCAGCATGTCGGGCTTCAGCGCGCGGGCGACGGTCGACATGCCCGACATCAGCCCGCCGCCACCGATCGGCGTGACGATGCAGTCGAGCTCGGGCGCATCCTCCAGCATTTCGAGCGCCACGGTGCCCGCCCCGGCCGCGACGTCCGGATCGTCGAAGGGATGGACGAAGGTCAGACCGCGCTCCTGCTCCAGCTTGCGGGCATGGGCATTGGCTTCGTCGAAGGTCTCCCCCTCCAGCACGACATTGCCGCCGACGCTTTCGGTCTGCATCACCTTCACGACAGGCGTGGTGCGCGGCATCACGATAGTGACGGGAACGTTCAGCCGGGTGCCGTGATAGGAAAGACCCTGGCTGTGATTGCCCGCGGAGGCCGCGATGACGCCGCGCTCGCGCTGCTTCTCGTCCAGCAGCAGCAATGCGTTCAGCGCGCCGCGCTCCTTGTAGGCGGCGGTGAACTGCTGATTCTCGAACTTGAGCCAGATGTCCGCGCCGGTGATCTGCGACAGGGTGATCGAATGCAGCGTCGGCGTGCGGACCACCGCGCCCTCGATCCGCTTCGCGGCGGCGCGTACGTCATCTATCGTCAGCGCTTCCACGCCGGGCTGTGCGGTTTCGGGATCGGATCTGCTCATTGCGCGGCCTTAGGATCATGCGCCGCTCGCTGCAAACGGCATTGGCACCGGCGCATGTGCAGGATAATCCCTGCGCCCATGAACGCTGTCCCCCCTCTCCTTCACTCTGCCTTCCGCCATCTCCTCGTCGCGCTCGCGCTATGCTCTCTCGCCGCGTCCGCCCGTGCGGACGTGCTGGTCGATAATATCGAGGGGATTCGCCTCGACGACGAGGGCAAGGTCGACCGCTTCACCGGGCTGTGGATCGACGATGGCGGGCATATTCTTCAGGTGCTTCACCGCGGGGACAAGCGCCCGCAGGGCACCACCTATCGCACCGACGGGCGCGGCCGCATCGTCATTCCGGGCATGATCGATGCCCACGCGCACGTCATGGACCTGGGGTTCGCGCAACTGGAACTCGATCTTTCGGACACGACCTCGCTGGCCGATGCGCTGACCCGGATCGGCGCGTTCGCCGCCGCGCATCCCGATCGCCCCTGGATTCTGGGCCGCGGCTGGAATCAGGAGAAATGGGGACTGGGCCGCTTCCCCACTGCGGCGGAGCTCGATCAGGCGGTCGGCGACCGGCCGGTCCTGCTCGACCGGGTAGATGGACACGCTACCTGGGCCAATTCCGCAGCGATGGAGCAGGCTGGCATCACCCCATCTACGAAGGACCCCGTCGGCGGCCGCATCGAACGCGTGGCGGGCTCGCGAAGGCCCGCGGGCGTGTTCGTGGACGCGGCCATGCCTCTCGTGCGCCAGGCTTTGCCCAGGCCCCGCCCGCTCGATTACGACATCGCGCTGGGCGAAGCGCAGAAGTTGCTGCTCGCGAACGGGATTACCGCCGTCGCCGACATGGGCACTGACGTACCCGCCTGGCAGGCCTTCCGCCGGGCGGGTGACGAAGGGCACCTCAATGTCCGGATCATGGCCTATGCGGCGGGGCTCGACGCGCTGGAGACGATCGCCGGGCCGCGCCCCACCCCGTGGCTCTATGGCGACAAGCTGCGCGCCGGGGGGATCAAGCTGTATCTCGACGGGGCGCTGGGATCGCGCGGGGCCTGGCTGACCGCCGACTATGCCGACGATCCCGGCAACAGGGGCCTGCCGCTGCTGACCCCGGCGCAACTGCGCAACCTGATGAGCCGCGCGTCGATGGACGGTTTCCAGGTGGCGATCCACGCGATCGGGGATGCCGCCAATCACGAGGCGCTGTTGGCGATCGAGGAACTCGCGCAGACCTACACCGGCGACCGCCGCTGGCGCATCGAGCACGCGCAGATCGTGGCACCGGGGGACATTCCCGCCTTCGGGCGCGACGGCATCATCGCCTCCATGCAGCCGAGCCACCAGACCTCCGACCGGCTGATGGCGGAGGCGCGGCTGGGTCCGGACCGGCTGCAGGGCGCCTATGCGTGGAAGAGCCTGGCGGACGCGGGCGCGACTCTCGCTTTCGGGTCGGACGCGCCGGTAGAGGCGCCCGATCCCTTCGCGGGCTGGGCCGCCGCGATCTCACGCCAAGACGCGCGGGGGGAGCCGTTCGGCGGGTGGATGCCGCAGGAACGGGTCAGCAGGGAGGCCGCCTTCGCCGCCTTCACCTCCGACGCCGCCTATGCCGGTTTCGCGGACGGTCGCTTCGGTCGCCTCGCCCGGGGGGAGCGGGCCGATTTCATCGTGATCGATCGCGACCCGATGCTGGCCTCTCCCGGCCAGTTGGGTCAGACCAAGGTCCTCGAAACGTGGGTTTCAGGGGAGAAAGTCTATTCGTCGACGGCGCAGCCATCCGCCGGCGGGCGCTGACGAGCGATCCGGTAACCTGATCGTAACCCATTGCTCGTAACGCCCCACAGGCGTGGAAAAGTCGAAGGGGTTCAGGAACTTTTGGAGTTCGTTCCGCGTATAGGTAGGTGAATGTACGGCGTTTTCGCCGGTGCTCCTCGCATGTAATGCACGGACTGCCGTCGGCACAGCGCCACGATGTTGATTTATACTAGGGAAATTGGGAACTGCGGCCTGTTTTCAACACTTTCGCGAAGATTGTGCAAATGCGAAATTGGATGAGGCAAAAAGGTTGAAGTGACCACTCGAACGGCTTAGAGGCCCTGACTGAAACGAATTGCTACTCGGAGATTGTTTATGAAGACCCGTATTCTTACCGCTGCCGCCACCGCTCTGGCGCTGGTTTCCGTCCCGACCATGGCGCAGGCCGAAGTGTCGCGTGACGCGGCTCCCGTCGAAGGCGAGAGCAACCTGGCCGGTGGCTCGGGCGTGATCATCGGCATCCTCGCCGTTGCCGCGATCATCGCCGGCATCGTGGTTGCTGCCGACAGCGACGACGAAGAGCCGATCAGCTTCTAATCTCCGCTGCTACGCTACAAAAGGGGGCGAGGTCACACGATCTCGCCCCCTTTTTCGTGCGTTGAACAAGTGTTGGATGTCAACGCCGTCTTCGCGAACTTCGCGGGCACAACTTTGGACTTCGCCGACACAACGTCGAACTTCTCCCACCGCTGCCGATCGTGTCGAACAGCGTAGGAAACTGATGAAACCCCGCCCGATCGCGGGGCCTGGATGGGGATTAGCTGGAGGGTTCCGTCGTTTCCGCAGCCGCGGAACCGGCGCTTTCCCGCCGTTCGCTAAACCGCATGATGACCAGCGATCCCTCGAACAGCAGATAGAGCGGCACGGCTAGAATCAGCTGCGATCCCGGGTCCGGCGGCGTCACTATCGCCGCGATCGTCACCACCGCGACCATCACGTAGCGCCGATAGGCGGCGAGCTGCTTGCGCTCCACCAGCCCCGCGCGATGCAGCAGCAACAGCAGGACGGGCAGCAGGAAGCTCACTCCGAATGCCAGGATGAACTGCATCACTAGGCTGAGATAATCGCCCGCACTCGGCAACGCCTCGATGCTGATCCCGCCAGCGGTCCCCTCGAAGCCCAGAAACCAGCGGAACGCGGTCGGCATGACCACGAAGTAAGCGAGGGATCCGCCTGCTATGAACAGCACCGGCGTAGCGATGATAAACGGCAGAAACGCACGCTTTTCCTTCGCATAAAGGCCCGGCGCAATGAAGGCCCAGATCTGGTTGGCGATGACCGGGAAGCTGATGAAGAACGCCGAGAACAGCGCGACCTTCAACTCCACGAAGAACACCTCGTAAAGCTTCGTGTAGATCAGCCGCCCCTGCCCCGGCGGAAACGCCTCCAGCAACGGTCGTGCGAGGAATCCCAGGATGTCGTCGGCGAAGTACAGGCAGATACCGAACGCCACAACCAGCGCCGCGAGCGCGCGCATCAGTCGGGTCCGTAGTTCGATCAGATGGTCGAGCAACGGTGCCTGTGTATCGTCGATATCGCGCAGCTTGAATGCCATGTCAGACCTCCTTGCGGTCCGATACGGGGGTGCCCTCGGCATCCTCAGGCGCGGCATTTTCCCGCTCGCTCTCCGCCCCACTCGCATCCGACCGCGCTTCTGCGGTGGCCGTGTTTGCGGGAGCGGACTCTGCCGAGGGGGCCTCAAGCGGCGTCATCTGGTCGGCGGGATATTTCGCCATGATCGCTTCGTTCTGCTCACGCCACTTGCGATCCATCTCCTCCATCTCCGCTTCGCGGATCATGGCGTCGAGACCGCTGCGGAAATGGGCGGAAATGCGCCGCATCTTACCGATCCAGCGCCCGGCGGTGCGCAGCGCGAGCGGCATGTCCTTCGGGCCGATCACCACGATCGCCACGATCGCGATGACCAGCAGCTCGCTGGCACCGATATCGAACATGGGCTTCCAGCCTTCCGGGCGTCAGCCCTGCTTGTCGGACCGCTCGCTCGGCTGCGGATCGCGCGCCGCGCTGTCGGCGGGCTTCGCCTCGTGGCGCGGCCCTTCGATCCGGCCGGAAGGCGCGGAAGAGGAACCGGACGTGCTGTCGGGCTCGTTCATCCCTTCCTTGAAGCTTTTGATACCCTTACCGAAATCGCCCATCATTTCGGAGATGCGCCCGCGCCCGAACAGCACGAGGATGACGATAGCGATGATGATAAGCTGCCAGGGACCGAGGCTCATGGATAATCTCTTGGTTAGCGTTGAAGCGCCGATATACAGGTTCGCGGCGGGGAGTGCCAGCGATCATCCACCTTCGGCGTTGGCGTCGGTGTCGGCTTCGTTCTCCTCCGGATCCGAACCGGTCAGTGCGTCGAACGCATCGTCCACCGGGTCGAGCAGACCCGCCACTCGCAGCTCATCGATGCCAGGGAGGTCGCGGCGGCTTTCCAGACCGAAATGATCGAGGAAGGCAGGTGTCGTCGCGTAGATAACCGGGCGACCCGGCACCTCACGCCGCCCCGCGACCCGTACCCACCCGGCCTCCATCAGCACGTCGAGCGTTCCCTTCGCGGTCTGCACGCCGCGGATCGATTCGATCTCCGCTCGGCTGACCGGCTCGTGATAGGCGACGATCGCCAGAACCTCCGTCGCGGCGCGACTGAGCCGGCGGACCTGCTCGCGCTCCCGCCGCAGCAGATGCGCGAAATCGGGCGACGTCTCGAAATGCCAGCGCTTGCCGCGCTCCACCAGCTGGATGCCCCGGTCGCGATAACGCACCGCCAGCGCGCGCAACGCTTCGCGCACCGCCGCGGGTTCGGCACCGCCGAGATGCCCGGCGATCGCCTCCACGGTCATCGGTTCCTCTGCCGCAAACAGCGTGGCCTCGATCGCGCGTTCGAGGTCGTTGGCGAGATCGTCGGACAATTGGGTGAGCGTGGGCGTATCGCTCATCCCGGCACCCGGCGCAGGTGCAACGGACCGAAGATATCCTCCTGCCGCAGCTCAGCCCGGCCGAGGCGAGCGAGTTCCAGCGCCGCGACGAAGCTGGAGGCGAGCGCGGATCGGCGCAGGCGCGGTTCGGCATGGGTGGGCAGGAAATCCTCCAGCACCATCCAGTCGAGCGTCACGCCCAGCATGTTGGAAACCCGCTCCAGCGCGCTGTCGAGCGTCATCACCGGGCGTTCGCGCACCATGTGGACGGCGGGTGCGGTGCGTGCCTTCACCCGGCCATAGGCCTGGATCAGATCGAACCAGTCCGCCTTCCACCGCGTGCGGCGATCGACCCCTAGCCCCTCTGGCGCGCCGCGCGCGAACACGTCGCGCCCAATCCGGTCCCGCGCCATCAATCGCGCCGCCGCCTCCCGCATCGCGCCCAGCCGCTGGAGCCGCAATTGTAAGCGCAAGGCAAGCTCTTCGGGGCTCGGATCCTCCTGCTCCTCCTTGGGCAGGAGCAGCGCGGATTTGAGGTAGGCGAGCCATGCCGCCATCACCAGATAGTCCGCCGCGAGCTCCAGCTTCAGCGTCTCGGCCTGCTCCAGATAATCGAGATACTGATCGACCAGCGCGAGGATGGAAATCTGACGCAGATCGACCTTCTGCCGCCGGGCCAGATCCAGCAGCAGGTCGAGCGGCCCCTCCCACCCGTCTATTTCGAGATAGAGCGCGCTTTGGTCTTCGGGGGCGGTCCCGGCGATTTCCCAGTCGTCCCCGTCCCGAAGGTTTTCGTCCTCCGCGATCGGGGCATGCCCGCTCATGCGGCGAGCCCGGCCGCCGTAAACAAGCGTCGCGCTTCGCCAGCAGGTCGCGCCGCTCGCCCTCGGTCGGTTCGCTTTCCATCGGTTCGAGGGCCCGCGCCAGTCGGGCCGCTCCTTCCTGCGCGAGAGAGGGGCATCGTTCGGCAATTCCCTCCATCTCGGGAATTTTGGCCCAGCAATTGAGCACCACGTCGCACCCTGCGGCGAGCGCTTTCTCGGCACGGTCCGGAATGTTGCCCGACAGCGCCTGCATGTCGATATCATCGGTGAGCAGGAGACCGTCGAAACCGATCGTTTCGCGAATGATCCGCTGGATTACGAAGGGAGACAGCGTTGCCGGATTGTCCGCGTCCCACGCCGTGAACACGATATGCGCGCTCATCCCGATGGGCGCGTCGGCCAGTCGCCGGAACGGCGCGAGGTCGGTCTCCAGCTCCTCCGCGCTGGCTTCCACCACCGGCAGCTCCTTGTGACTGTCGGCCATTGCCCTCCCGTGGCCGGGCATGTGCTTGAGACAACCGGCGACGCCCGCCCTCCCCAGCCCTTCCATCAGCGCGCGGCCCAGCGCCGCGACCCGCGTCGGATCGCCGCCCAGCGCGCGATCGCCGATCACCCCGTCGGTTTCGGGGCGGCGCACATCGAACGGCGCGTGGAAATCGACATTGATCCCCGACTCCGCCAGTTCGCGTCCCATGGCCTCCGCGTTCATGCGGATGGCCTCGATCGCGGAGGCGGGGGTGATTTCGTAGAGTCGGTCGAAAGCTTCCCCGGCTGGATAGCGGGTCCAGACGGGTGGTTTCATCCGCTGCACCCGCCCGCCTTCCTGATCGATCGAAACCAGCAACCTGTCGCGCCCGTGAATCGCGCGCAGATCGTCGGTAAGCGCGCGCAGCTGCTCCGGATCGACGCAATTGCGCGCGAACAGGATGTAGCCGACCGGATCGGCGTCGCGGAAGAAGTCGCGCTCCTCCCCGGTCAGGGTGGGGCCGGACAGGCCAAAGATCGCTGGCGTCATGATGGACGGGAAATTTGCAGGAAAGCCGGCGCGCGGCAAGGCAAAGCGTGATCTCGCCGGTGGACAGCGCGCCCCTATTTCACCTGGCAGGCGACGCCATCGGCCTTGAGCGCGCGGCACAGCGTATCGGCGGCTTCGCGAGAGCCGGTGATGGCCTGCAGCCGATAGACGGTCCCGTTATCCACCGTGCCTTCCAGCACCCGGTGACTGACGCCCTGCAGCTTCTCCGTCTGCCCGTTCAGAGTCTGCCACCCCCGCTCGGCCAGCGCTTTGGTGGAGAAGGCCCCGACCTGGACCCCGACGCCGCCCGATGAAGTAGCGGGTGATGGCTTCACCTCCGGTTCGTCCGTTGCGGGCTTCGCGCTGGTGGAGGCGGTGGGGGTAGGCGTGGGCGATGGCTTCGCATCCGCGATGCGGCCCTCTCGCGTCTGACCCTGGCCGACCGCGGGAGCGACGTCGCCGGTGTTGGCGAACTCCTTGCCGCCCGCATCCTCCGGCCGCTGTTTGTACCCGTCTTCGGGAGCGGAGATCGCGCTGCCGTCGCCCGCCAGTTCCCCATCTGAACTGGGGCGAGAGAAATACCAGATTGCCCCAAGGATCACGACGAGCGCGATCAAGGCCAGCAACGCGAAGCCGACCATCCGCGACGTGTCGGTGCCTTGCCCTTCGACATAATCGGACGATTCCAGCCACGGGAGCGAGTCGTCGTCGTTGAGCGCGAGTTCCTCGTTCGTCTCGTCCTGGTGCAGGCGCTGGTAGGCGGTCTGGTATTCGCCTTCCTCGTCATGCCGATCGTCGACCACGCTACATTTCCTCCACCGCCTGTACGCCCAGGAGGGCGAGACCGTTGCGCACAACCTGCCCGATCCGGGCGACGAGGAAAAGCCTCGCCGCGGTCAGCGCCGGGTCCTGTGCCACGATGACCCGGTTTGCGGGATCGTCGTTCCCCGCATTCCAGTAGGCGTGGAATTCGGCGGCGAGGTCGTAGAGATAGAACGCGATCCGGTGCGGCTCGCGCGCCGACGCCGCCGCTTCCACCACGCGCGGATATTGCGCGGCCATGCGAACCAGTGCGAGATCGCCAGAATTCAGCCGATCAAGCGCTTCGTCGGAAGGGGATATCCCCTCCTCGCGTCCCTTGCGCAGGGTCGAATGAATCCGCGCATGCGCGTACTGGACGTAGAAGACCGGGTTGTCCTTGCTCGTCTCCACCACCTTGGCGAAGTCGAAATCCATCTGCGCCTCTGGCTTGCGGGTCAGCATGGTGAAACGGACCACGTCCCTGCCCACTTCCTCCACGACTTCGGCGAGCGTCACGAAATTGCCCGACCGCTTCGACATCTTGACCGGTTCGCCATCGCGCAGCAGCTGGACCATCTGCACCAGCTTCACGTCGAACGGGATCGGTTCGCCCTGTTCCTGCGAAAGCGCCGCCACGGCCGCCTTGATCCGCTTGACCGTGCCGGCGTGATCCGCGCCCCAGATGTCGATCAGCGCATCTGCGCCTTCCGCCTTCTGCATGTGATAGGCGAGATCGGCCCCGAAATAGGTCCATTTGCCATCGCTCTTGCGGATCGGGCGATCTTGGTCGTCGCCGAATTCGGTCGACCGGAACAGCGGCAGCTCGACGGGCTCCCAATCGTCGGGCGTCTTGCCCTTGGGCGCTTCCAGCATGCCGTCATAGACGAGGTTCGCGGCCCGCAGCTTCTCTTCCGCCTGTTCAGGCTTCCCCGCCGCCTGCAGCTCCGCCTCCGAAGCGAACACGTCGTGCCGGATGCCGAGCGTCGCCAGGTCGGCGCGGATCATGTCCATCATCGCGGCGACCGCCGTCTTGCGGAATACGGCGAGCCATTCGCTTTCCGGCGCGTCGCGATATTTCTCGCCGAACTCGCCTGCGAGCACTTGGCCGACCTGCTTCAGATAATCGCCGGGATAGAGCCCTTCCGGGATCGTGCCGATATCGTCGCCCAGCGCCTCGCGATACCGCAGATGGGCGGAGCGGGCGAGAACGTCGACCTGCGCGCCTGCGTCGTTGACGTAGTATTCGCGGATGACGGTATGCCCGGCGTGCTCCAGCAGGCTGGCGAGCGCATCGCCCACCACCGCGCCGCGGCAATGGCCCATATGCATCGGCCCGGTCGGGTTGGCGGAGACGTATTCGATGTTGACCGTAGAGCCTTCGCCCATGCGCGACCGCCCGTAATCGGGACCCAGCACGTGGATCGCGCGCAATTCCTCCAGCCAGACCCGGTCGAGAAGCCGCAGGTTGATGAAGCCGGGGCCCGCTATCTCGGCGCTTTCGATATCGGGTTCGCGCTCGAGATGCTCGACGATCTTCTGCGCCAGCGCGCGAGGATTGGTCTTCGCCTGCTTGGCAAGCACCATCGCGGCATTGGTTGCGAGATCGCCGTGAGCGGGATCGCGAGGCGGTTCCACCGCCACGCCGGAACGCGGCGTGTGTGGAGGCAGCGAGCCTTCCATTTCGAGCGCGGACAGGATCGCGTCGATCCGTTCGGCAAAGGTGGCATGAAGGGTGTGGGGGTGGGTCATGGGCGACATCGCGCTTTATGCGCCCCCATGCGGAGGGGGCGGGTCTGACGGGAGCCCGCCACCATGGCGAGCCGGATGGATGGCTTGGGCCGGCCGCGCCTCAACGCGTGGCGTTGTAGGCGAGCTGGTCCTGCCCCAGCTGGAACCCTACCAGCACCTCGAAATTGGCGCGCTGCAATGCAGCCTTCACCTCGGGATCGGCCAGCGGATCGAGCGCGGCGTCCGCTTCGCCCGCCTTGCGCTCGCGCGTGATCTTCGCGCGGATATCGTCGGGCAGAGTGGCCTCGGCGCGGTCGATGAACGCCCCGCCCTGCGCACTGGCGCTGGCGCGGCCCTGCCCGTCCGCGAACTGGACCGTTACCGTCCCCATACGCTTGCTGACCACCGCGCTGCCGCCCCGCAGGACGGTGACGAAGTACGGCAGCTCGACGCTGCGCGCGCCGCGCGTGTCCATCCGGCTCGCCAGCACGTCGAACGTCACGTTGGCGTAGATCTTCTCACCGGTCTCATCGCAGGTGCTGCGTACATCGGTGAGCGTCGCGGTCACGTCTATATCGGAGGCGAGCGTCGAACCCGGAGTACGGAAGGTGGTGATGTCGCCGGTATATTGTGGCACCCCGACCGCGGGGCATGCGGTACGCGTGGCGCGCACGCCGACGCCCTCGGCAACGACCAGCTCGCCCTCGCGCGAGCAGCCGGCAAGCGTTGCGATCGCTACGGCGACGGCGAAGATGCGTGCGGATTGGTTCATCGGTCGAACTCGGTTCCCTGGGTCTGCCTGTGGTCTGCAATATGCCCGCGTGCCCTAGCGACCCGCGGCCGAAAGCGCTAGAGGCGCAGGAATGAACGCACCCTTTCCGTTGTCGTCCGAAGCCGAGGGCAAGCCCGGCCTGCAATTGCTGATCGCCGCGCCGCGCGGTTTCTGCGCCGGGGTCGACCGCGCGATCGAGATCGTGGAACGCGCGCTGGAGCGCTATGGCGCGCCGGTCTATGTCCGGCACGAGATCGTCCACAACCGCTATGTGGTCGAAACGCTGAAGGAGAAGGGCGCAGTCTTTGTCGAGGAACTGGACGAGGTGCCGGACGGCGCGCACGTCGTCTTCAGCGCCCACGGCGTGCCCAAAGCCGTTCCCAAGGAAGCAGAACGCCGCGAGCTGTCGTATTTCGATGCGACCTGTCCACTGGTGAGCAAGGTCCATCGCCAGGCGGAGCGACAGATCGAGAAGGGGCAGCACATCATCTTCATCGGCCATGCCGGGCATCCCGAAGTGATCGGGACCATGGGTCAGGTCGAAGACGATCAAATGACACTGGTCGAATCGGTGGAAGACGTCGCCCGCCTGCCGTTCGGACACGAACATTCGCTCTCCTACCTGACCCAGACGACGCTGTCGGTGGACGACACAGCGGAAATTGTGTCCGCTCTGGAGGACCGTTTCCCCCAGATCGTGGGGCCGAAGGCAGAGGATATCTGCTACGCAACGTCCAACCGGCAGATGGCGGTCAAGAAGATTGCGCCGGGCAGCGATCTGGTGCTGGTGATCGGCGCGCCCAATTCTTCCAATTCGGTGCGGCTGGTGGAGGTCGCGGAACGGCTCGGCACACCGGCCCGGTTGATCCAGCGGGCGGAGGATATCGACCCCGCTTGGCTGGAGGGTGTGGGTACCATCGGCCTTACCGCGGGCGCGTCCGCGCCGGAAACCCTGGTCCGCGAGGTCGTCGCCCGGCTGGCCGAATGGCGGAGCGTCGAAGAGCGCACGCTGAGTAGCGCGGAAGAAAACATGGTGTTCAAGCTGCCGCGCGAACTGGTCGACTGATCCTCTCCGCACGCGCGTGGCAGTCTATACCCATCTCACGACCGAAGAGCTCGCGGAGTTCGTCGCGCACTATGCGGTCGGCGCGCTGCGGTCTGCCAAGGGTATCGCGGAAGGCGTATCCAATTCGAACTGGCTGATCGAGACCGCCGGTGGACGCTTCATCCTGACGATCTACGAAACGCGAACCGACCGCGAAGGATTGCCGTTCTTCCTCGGCCTGCTCGATCATCTGGCTGAGAAGGGCGGACCGGTGCCGCGCGTCATCCACGACCGGGACGGCGCGGCCTTCCGGAGGATACACGACAAGCCGGCGGCCCTGATCGAATACCTGCCCGGCGTCGCACCCGACCGGCCGGACCCATCCCAGGCACATGCGGTAGGAGCGGCCCTCGCCCGGCTGCACCGAGACGCCGTCGATTTCGATCTGACCCGGCGCAACACCATGGACCTGCCCGAATGGCGGAGGCTGCTGGCAGGTTGCGGCACGGACGGGTTGGACCGGATCGATCCCGCCCTGTCCGCGCTGGTGGAGCCCGAACTCGCCGCGCTGGAGCGGGACTGGCCCAGCGGCCTGCCGCGCGGGATCATCCATGCGGACCTGTTTCCCGACAACGTCCTGATGCTGGGCGACGAAGTGACCGGGATGATCGATTTCTATTTCGCCTGCGAGGATCTGCTCGCCTACGATTTTGCAATTACCCACGCGGCGTGGGCCTTCGACAGGGACGGCGGCTTCCGCCCGGAGATCGCCGTCGCTCTCGCGCAAGGCTATCAAAGCCAGCGGGAGTTCGCCCGCGCGGAGAAGAACGCTCTGCCAGTGCTGGGGCGCGGGGCGGCGCTGCGCTTCGTCGCGACACGGGCGTGGGACTGGCTCCACACCCCGGCCGACGCGGTCGTGACGCGCAAGGACCCGATGGATTTCGCACGCCGTCTTGCCTTCTATCGCGATGCGGGGGAGGAGGCGTTCGCCCTATGAAGAAAGTCGATGTCTTTACCGATGGTGCCTGCAAGGGGAACCCCGGCCCGGGTGGCTGGGGCGCGCTGCTGCGCATGGGCGCGCACGAGAAGGAGTTGTCGGGGGGAGAGCCCGATACCACCAACAATCGGATGGAAATGACGGCGGTCGTTCGCGCGCTCGATGCCCTGATCGTGCCGTGCGAGGTCAATCTGCACACCGACAGCCGCTACGTCATCGACGGGATGACCAAGTGGATCCACGGCTGGCAGAAACGCGGCTGGGTGAACGCCAGCAAGAAGCCGGTCCGCAACGACGATCTGTGGCACGAACTGATCCGTGCGGCGGGACCGCATCTGATTCGCTGGACATGGGTGAAGGGCCATTCCGGCCATCCAGAGAACGAGCGGGTCGACCGGCTCGCCAGTGACGAAGCCGAACGGTTCATGCGCGGCGGTTAGGCGAAGCGGCCCGGGCGGTAGAGCCCGGCATCCAGCGGCGCGGTCATCGCGTCGCGCGGCGCATCGAGCAGTAGCTGGCTGGCGAGCCGGGCCGCGGCGGGCGCGGTCTGAATGCCGAAGCCCCCCTGCCCGGCGAACCAGAAGAACCCATCTACTGTCGGGTCCCAACCATAGACGGGTGCGCGATCGGGCGAGAAGCTGCGCAATCCGGCCCAGCGCCGCTCGACCCGCGTCACCTTCGCATCCACCGTCTGCTGGTAGCGCTCGATCGCCTCGGCGACGGCCATTTCCTCGGGCGCGGCATCGACCGCGGGCGAGGGGGTTTCGTCGTGCGGGCTGAGCCACAAGCGGCCACTCTCCGGCTTGAAGTAGAACCGGCCGTTAATGTCGAGCACCAGCGGCGCAGCGGAATCGGTTGGCGGATCGGTCTCCACTTGCGCGACGGTCCGGCGCAGGGGCTGAATGCCCAGAGCGCGCGCGCCGGCCATTCGCGCGACATCGTCTGCCCAGGCACCTGCGGCATTGACGATGGCGGAAGCCTGCCAGCTACGGCCGCGTTCGTCCGCTATCGCCCAGCGCTCTGCGTTCCGTTCGATCCGGGCGATCCGCGCGCGGCACCGCGGGCGTGTTCCCGCTCGGGCGGCCAGTGCGAGATAGTGCTGGTGAAGCGCGGCGACGTCGATGTCCGAACAATGCGGCTGCCAAACCCCTTCCGTCCATTCCGGGAGCAAATCGGGGAGGCGCGCGCGCATGGCGACCGCACCGATTCGCTCAATCGTCGCGCCTGTGTCCGAGAACCGGTTTACGAAGGCATCGATCAGTCCAGCATCGGCGCTTCGACCGATGGTCATCGCACCGCGAAGTTTCAGGAACCCGCCATCGCGCAGATACGCGCCGGAGGCGAGAGTAAGTGGGACAATGGCGGGGCCGCCATAGCATTCCTCCCAGAACGCAGCCGAACGTCCGGTGGTGTGATAACCCGGTCGCTCCTCAGCCTCCAGCAACAAGACCCGCGCGTTCGGGGCGCATTCGGCTGCCAGGCTGGCCCCGGCCATACCCGCGCCGATCACCGCAATATCGTAATGCTCCTGCGTCAAGCCGCTTCCCTCAGCGCGACGCGGGCGCTTCGCGGGCGAGGAAGTCGGCGATCGTCTCCATCGCCCGGTCGCGCACTGGATCGGCTTCGCGCAGTATCTCGTGACGCGCTTCTTCGCCGAAAGCGACCAGTTCGGCATGCGGAAGCCGCTCCGCCGCCCGTTCGATGGCAGCGAAGGAGACCAGACGGTCGACTCGCGTCGCGATCAGGAGGACCGGCAGATCGACTTTTTCCAGCACATCCGGCGCGGCAAGCGCGCGCATGGACGCCATCGCCCGTTCGACCCAGCCCCAGCTGCCCGGCCCCATCGCCAGCTCGGGACGCGTTTCGCGCCACGCGATCTCGTCCTCATACCGGTCCTCGTCATGAGTCAGCAGCGCGGCCCGCGTCGTCGGCAGCACGCCTGGCTTCTCGCTCCACTTCCAGGCCGGTCGCCGCGGATCGCCCAGCGCGCGCATGACCCGCGCGATCGTGTGCATCACCGCCGGGGGGAGCGGCTGACCGACGAAGCCCAGCATCGGTGCGGATAGCACCAGCGCGGTAGGATCGACCTTGCCCTCTACCACGGCACGCAACGCCAAGTGGCCGCCCATCGAATGGCCGATCAGTACATGGGGCGCAGGCGTCGTCACCTTCCATTCCGCCCACAGGGCCGCAAGGTCGCGCACCCAGTCGGCGAAATCGGCGACGTGGCCGGTCAGCGGATCGATCCCCAAACGGCCCGAACCCGCCTGCCCGCGCCAGTCGGACGCGGTGACGCGCCAGCCCGCCGCGTGCCATTCACCCAGCGATTCGAGGTATTTCTCGTAAAAGTCGCCGCGACCGGGCAGGAACAGGACCGATCCGCGGGTCGCGGAACCTTCGCCCCAGTCGATCCGCCGCACATCGGCACCGCCCGGCGCACGCCATCGGCTCTCCCGCGCACCGTACGGAATCGATCGGCGGGAATGCTGCCTAGCGGTCGCCTGTCCGGTTTCGATCATGCTGCGCCTCCGGGCGGCAAACGTGGTTACTATTTGGTAAGCCCTGCCCTGTAGCACGGCGTGCACGCATTCATGCACGGGGGCTTCATGCAGCACGACAGCTTTCACTACGGACTGCTCGCCGCCTTGGCAATCGCGCTGCTCTACGCCGCCTTTACCGACCTGCGGCATCGCCGGATCGACAACTGGCTTAACCTGGCGATCGCGCTCGGTGCGCCGCTGTTCTGGTGGAGCAGCGGCCTGTCGCTGTGGCCGGGCGTCGCGATCCAGCTGGGTATCGCGCTAGGGACTTTCGCGATCACCGCCGGCCTGTTCGCCATCCGGGCGATGGGCGGCGGCGATGTGAAGCTGCTGACCGCACTCGCGCTGTGGATCGCGCCCGCCCTGTTCCTACAGCTGATCGTCCTCATGGCGATCTTGGGCGGCGTGCTCACGCTCGTCTTCGGCGCGTGGCATATCGCGCGCCGGCGCAAGGACCGCCTCGCCGTGCCCTATGGCGTCGCGATTTCGTGCGCCGCGCTGTGGGTAGTGAGCGCGAACTACCTCGCATTGCCCGGATTTACGCAAGTTTTCGGGTGAACTCCTTTTTAACCATTTTTCCCGTAGTCCAACGGGTGAACCGGGCCCGAAACGGGTCGGGCGATTAGGGGGCCTCCAAGAGCCATGGACCGGAAAAAAGTCATATTGATCGTCGGCGCGCTGTTCGTTGCGATTATCACCGCGCTGGCCGCGCGCAGCATGATCGTCGGCTCTTCGGCACCCGAAGCGAGCGCGGTCCCGGCCCAACCTGCGGGGACCCGCGTCCTCGTCGCGCAGCGGGCGCTGCCCGCCGGCACCATCATCACCGCCGACGCGATCGGTTACCAGCAATGGCCGGACGGGCTGATGAAGGACGCCTATTTCATCGATGGCCAAACCGATATCAACAAGCTGCTAGGCACCGTCGTCCGCCTGCCGATCACTGCCGGCGAGCCGGTAACGCAAGGCGCGCTGGTCGCACCGGGCGATCGTGGCTTCCTGGCCGCGGCACTCGCCCCGGGCATGCGCGCCGTCACCATCCCGGTCTCGGATATGACCGGCGTCGGCGGCTTCATCTTCCCGGGCGACCATGTCGACCTGATGCTGACCCAGTCGATCGCGGGCGACGACACCACCAGCGGTCTCAACGCGACGGAAACCTTCCTGCGCAATCTGCGTGTCCTCGCCACCGACAAGAAGACCGAGACAACCAAGGGTGAGGACGGCAAGACCGAAGTCACCGGCTTCACCACCGTCACGCTGGAAGTTACGCCGAAGATGGCGGAAAAGGTCGCAGTAGCGCAGACGATCGGGACGCTCAGCCTGGCGCTGCGCTCGCTCGCCGACAACCAGGACGATCTGGAGCGCGCGATCGCCGAAGGCGACGTGAAGATCCCCGAAGATGCGACACCGGAAGAGGAAGAGCGCCTGCTGCGCAGGGCCGCCTCGCGTCCGACCGACGGCGGCAGCAGCTATGCCACCGGGGGCGATGTCTCCCGCTTCCAGAACCGCACCTTCGTTCGCTCCCGCCCCGCGCCTCAGCAACAGCAGGGACAGGCGCAGATGCCGATGAACTACCTGCCGATGCCCGGTACCGCTCCCAGCCAGCCCACCGGCCCCATCGTGCGCGTTACCCGCGGCACCGATACCAGCGCGGTCGAGATCAACCGCAACGGTCAGGCGAAGCGGTCTGATACCGGCGGCGCCACCACCAACGACGCGCAAGCAGCCGCGATGGTCAACCTTCTCAATCAGATGTCCGCCAACGGCAACCGGAACGCCGGCAATGCCGTGTCCAACCGGATCGTGCAGTGAGGCACCGGATGCTTGCTTTCCCATCTCGTTCGACGGCAGCCGCGAAAGGCAAACCGATGACCCACCGCATTCTCGCCCGGGCGCTCGCCCTCGGCATCGCCGCGCTGCCCCTTGCCGCCCTACCCGCAGCATCGGCGAACGCGCAGTCCATCGTGCGTCCGTCGCAGGATATCACTCTATCGATCGGACGCGGCGAGTTGGTCTCCATTCCCGCGACGCTGGCAGACGTGTTCGTCGCCAATAGCGAGATCGCGGATGTGCAGGTCAAATCGCAGCACCAGCTGTATCTTCTGGGCAAGGCGGGCGGCGAAACCACCGTCTATGCCAGCGACGCGAAGGGGCAGGTGGTCTGGGCGGCCAATGTGCGCGTCGGGTCGAACATCGGCAGCATCGACCAGATGCTGGCGCTCGCCATGCCGGAGGCGAAGATCGCCACGGCGAACATCGGAAGCAACACCGTGCTGCTGACCGGCACCGTTACCCAGCCCGACGACGTCGCCGAGGCGGAGCGGCTGGTTGCCGCATTCCTGGGCGATCAGACCAACGTCATCAGCCGGCTGCGCATGGCGACCCCGTTGCAGGTGAACCTGCAGGTGCGCTTCGCCGAGGTCAGCCGCTCGCTGGTGCGCGAGATCGGATCGAACCTGAAGACCCGCGACACAACCGATGGCTTCATGTTCGGGGTCAATCGCGGTCGCAATTTCGGTAATATTACGGACATCGACGTCTCGAATCTCCCAGTGGTGGACGCGTCGGCGCAATTCGGCCTGCCTGCAGGTTCGATCTCGCTCCCCTTCGATCCCGTCACGCGCCAGTTCGTGTTGGGTGGGTCCGCTTTCCCCATCGCCTCCAACAACGTCGGGCAGACCGCTATCACCCTGGCGGGCCGCCTGTTCGGGCTGGATATCTCGCAGGCGTTCGACCTGGGCGAGCGGCTGGGTCTGATCAGCACGCTGTCGGCACCCAATCTTACCGCGATCTCGGGCGAGACCGCGACGTTCCTGGCGGGCGGGGAATTCCCCATTCCGCTGAACCAGGGCTTCGGTCAGACGACGATCGAATTCAAGAAATACGGGGTCAGCCTGGAGTACACGCCGGTGGTGCTGTCCGACGGACGTATCTCGCTCCGAGTTCGCCCGGAAGTGTCCGAACTGTCCTCGCAGAATGCAATCTCGCTTGGCGGTTTCCAGGTCCCCTCGCTGACCACGCGACGGGCCGAAACCACGGTCGAGCTCGGCTCGGGCCAGAGCTTCATGATTGCCGGTCTGATGACCAACAACATGCAGAATCAGATCGAGAAGACCCCGGGTCTCGGCGACGTACCGGTCCTAGGCAATCTTTTCCGCTCTAGCGATTTCCGCCGGGGCGAAACCGAACTGGTGATCGTCGTCACCCCCTATCTGGTGAAGCCGGTCGATGCGAAGGACATCGTTCTGCCCACCGATGGCTTCCACGTGCCCGACGAACTGCAGCGCAATACCATTTTCAAGAGCAATGCCGGTGTTTCCGGCGAACAGCGCCCCGGCCCCGTTCAGCGCGATGCCGACACGGTCGGCGCGCCCGCGAACGGTCAGCAGCCAAGCGCGGCCCAGGCCCTCCCGCCCCGGAATGTCATGGGCGAGCGCAAGGCCGATCCGAATGCCGCCCCCGGCTTCAGCATGAAATGAGCGAGGTGAACGCGATGTCTCCTACCAAAGCCCTGACCGCTGGCATGCTCGCCGTCCTCGCCGGATCCGGCCTGGCCGGTTGCGGCAGGATGGCCGACAACACGTCGCTCTATTCTGTCCATCAGCCAGTGGTCGAACGCAGCAATTACACGATCGATCTGCGGACCGGTCCCGGCGGGCTACCCGTGGGCGAGGAAGGTAGGCTGGCCGGGTGGCTGGAAGCGATGGACCTCAAGTACGGCGATCGCCTGGCGATCGAGGACCCGGCGATGAGCCCCGCCACGCGCGACGAGATCGCGCGCCTCGCCGCCAAGCATGGCATCCTGCTGAGCGAAGGCGCGCCGGTCACGCCCGGCTATGTCGAACCGGGCAGCGCGCGGGTGGTTCTAACCCGTACCACCGCCAGCGTGCCGGGCTGCCCGGACTGGTCGGTGAAGACCGATTTCAACCCCCGCAACGGCAACAGCTCCAACTATGGCTGCGCGGTCAATTCCAATCTCGCCGCTATGGTGGCCGATCCGGAAGACCTGGTGCGCGGGCAGGATGGGACGGAACAGCAGCTGATCTACGGTGCCAGCCGTGCCGTGGCCAAGGGGCAGGCACCGTCGACGAGCGGCTCTGCCGGAGGCGGTACCTCGGGTGGTTCGGGCGGCATATCCCTAGGCGGATCGGGAGACTGACATCATGAACGCACCCTGGAACAGCGCGAGCCGCGCCCCCGTCAGCGCCTATATCTGCGATACAGCGGCGCTCGACACGGTCCGTAGCGCGGTCGCCGAAATGGGCTGGTCGCCGGAACTGTGCCACAAGGGCGGCCTGCGCGACGCGGTGCAGGCGCTGGCTGTGAGCGCGAGCCCCAACATCCTGCTGGTCGACCTGTCGGAATGCGGCGATCCGCTGAACGACATCAACTCCCTGGCCGAGGTCTGCGAACCCGGTACGGTGGTAATCGCGATCGGCCAGATCAACGATGTGCGCCTTTATCGCGGTCTCCTGGCCAGCGGCATGCACGACTACATGCTGAAGCCGCTGGCGCTGAAGACAATGTACGAAGCCCTGCAGGAAGCGCAGGAGATCTTCACCGCGCCGAAGGCGGGCGAAGGCAATACCGGGCGGCGGCATATCAGCACCGCGATCATCGGAACGCGCGGCGGTGTCGGCGCGTCCACGCTGGCGACGTCGCTCGCCTGGGAGTTCAGCGAGCAGCACAAGCTGACGACCGCGCTGTTGGACCTCGACATCCATTTCGGTGTGGGGGCCCTGACCCTCGACCTCGAGCCGGGTCGCGGCCTGACCGACGCGATCGAGAACCCCAGCCGCATCGACGGCCTGTTCATCGAACGCGCGATGATCCGCGCCAATGCAAAGCTCGCGATCCTGTCGGCGGAAGCACCGATGAATGCACCGCTGCTGACCGATGGCGCGGCCTTCGTGCAACTGACGGAAGAGTTTCGTCAGGCGTTCGAACTGACCGTGATCGATCTGCCGCGCAACATGCTGATCAACTTCCCGCATCTGCTCAACGACGTGAACGTGGCGGTCATCGCGACCGAGATCACCCTGGCGGCCGCGCGCGACACCATCCGGATTCTCAGCTGGATGAAAACCCACGCCCCGCACGTCGAGCCGGTAATCGTCGCCAACAAATCCCAGCCGGCGGTGGCCGAGATCAGCAGGAGCGATTTCGAAGCCTCGATCGAGACCAAGATCGACTTCGTCGTGCCGCTCGATGCGAAGGCCGCTTCCAATGCCGCCAAGCTGGGCCGCGTGCTTACCCATGCCACGCCATCGAGCAAGGCCAGCGTAGTGATCCGCGAACTGGGCGATCGGATCGCGGCGCTGGGCGACGATAGTGTCGATGGAGCGGGCAGTGTGAGTAAGACGCAGAAGAAATCGCTACTCGAAAGCCTCGATCTGAAGTCGCTCATTCCGGGGGCCAAGAGCTCTTCGAAACCGAAAGAGAAAGCCGCGGCGCGCTGAGGCGCGGGCGCGAGCGAGAGCGGAGACAGGGAAGCGGCGATATCGTGAGCACCGATTTTATCTTGGTCCTATGTGGCGGTCTGGCCACGCTGGCGCTGCTTGCCTACGCTTTTCTCGGTGGGGCTTCTCCGGCCAAGGAAAGCCGACGCCGGCTTGAATCGGTGCGCTATCGCCATTCGCAAAACACCGAGACCAGGGTCGAATCCCAGCTCAAAAAAGCCATCGCTTCGCGCCGGTCGCAAAAGGGTATGTTCGCGACCGACTCGACGCGCATGCAACAGATCCAGAACCGGCTCGACCGCACTGGCAAGGGATGGTCGGTCACCGGCTACATGAACACCTGCATCGGTCTGGGGCTGGTGGTCGGCGGGCTCGTTTTCCTGAAGTCTGGCGCGCTGTTCCTGGGCCTGTTCGTCGGGGTGATCGTCGGCCTCGGGCTTCCCCATATCTATGTGAGCCGCCTCATCACGAAGCGTACGGCGCAGTTCAATGCGCGGTTCCCCGATGCAATCGAACTGCTGGTTCGTGGCCTGCGATCCGGCTTGCCCGTCACCGAGACGCTGCAGGTCGTCGCGCGGGAGGTGCCGGGGCCGGTGGGCCAGGAATTCAAGGGCATCTGCGAACGTATCCGGATCGGGCGCACCATGGACGAGGCGCTGCAGGTCGCGGCGGAAAAGCTCGGTATTCCCGAATTCAACTTCTTCTGCATCTCGCTCGCCATTCAGCGCGAGACCGGCGGCAACCTCGCCGAAACGCTGTCCAACCTCTCCGAAGTGCTGCGCAAGCGCAGCCAGATGAAGCTGAAAATCAAGGCGATGAGCTCGGAGTCCAAGGCATCGGCCTACATCGTGGGGGCCCTCCCCTTCCTCGTCTTCGGGCTCGTCTATTACATGAAGCCCGATTATCTGCAGGGCTTCTTCACCGAAGACCGCCTGATCATCGCCGGGCTCGGCGGAATGGTGTGGATGGGCATCGGCGCGTTCATCATGGCCAAGATGATCAATTTCGAGATCTGAGGCGAACGTGATCCTTCTCTCCTCCGCCACCGGCCCTACCCTCCTGGGCGTAGACGTGATCTTCGCCGGCACGGTGCTGGCCGCGATCGCCGCGCTGTCGGTGCTGTTCGCGGTCTATACCGCGATGAGCGTGAAGAACCCCATGGCGAAACGCCTACGGGCCCTGAACGCGCGGCGGGACGAACTGAAATCCGGCATTGTAAAGTCGACCGCGCGCAAGCGGCAGAGCCTCGTCAAGCGAACCAACCAGACCGAACTGGTGCGCGAGCGGCTGGAGAAGATGAAGGTCCTCCAGCAAAGCCAGCTGAAGGACATCCGTCAGAAGCTGGCGCATGCCGGCTATCGCAATCCCGAACTCGCCTTCTTCGTCATCGGCGCGCGCATGGTGGTGCCCATCACGCTCGGCCTGCTGGTCTTCTTCGTGGTCTATCTGGGCAACTCCTTTCCCGAATGGGGCGATTTCAAGCGGTTCGCCACTTTCGCCGCAGCGGTCGGCATCGGCTACAAGGCACCCGAAATCTTCCTCAAGAACAAGGCGACCAAGCGGACCGCCGAAATTCGCAAGGGATTGCCCGACGCGCTGGACCTCCTCGTCATCTGCGCCGAGGCGGGCCTTACCGTCGATGCCGCTTTTGGTCGGGTGGCGCGCGAACTGGGCTCCGCCTACCCCGAACTTGGCGAGGAATTCACGCTGACCTCGATCGAGCTCTCCTTCCTGTCCGAACGCAAGCAGGCGTTCGACAACCTGGCCTATCGCGTGAACCTGGAATCGGTGCGCGGGGTGGTGACCACCATGATCCAGACGGAGCGCTACGGGACCCCGCTCGCCTCCGCACTGCGCGTGCTGTCGGCCGAGTTCCGCAACGAGCGGATGATGCGCGCCGAGGAGAAGGCGGCCCGCCTGCCCGCGATCATGACGATCCCGCTGATCCTGTTCATCCTGCCGGTGCTGTTCATCGTCATCCTGGGTCCGGCGGCATGCTCCATCGCCGACGCCTTCGCCGCGGGCGGCCCGGTGAAGGGCTGATCGCTCAGCCCAGTTCGGGCGCGATCGATCCGGCCCGCTCGCGCACGCGGGCCAGCAGGGTGCGCAGGCTCTCCTCCTCCGCGGCGGTGAACCCTTCGAGCAGTTGCGCCTCGCTCTCCCGCGCAAGCGGCATGATCTGCGCGTAGATTTCGCGCCCCTCCTCCGTCAGCGCCAGATGGTGCGAGCGCCCGTCCTGCGCATTGGGGCGCCGGGCCGCCAGACCACGGTCGACCAGGGCCTTGCACGCCCGGTTGACCGCGACCTTGTCCATCAGCGTCAGCGCCACGAGCTCGCGCTGCGTACGCTCGTCCGCTTCGCCCAGCACGGCCATGATCCGCCATTCCCCGACCTTCAGGCCGAACCGCTCCTGATAGAGCTGCGCGATCCGCCCGCTGACCGCGTTCGAGGCGATCGAGAGCTGGTACGGCAGAAAATCGGCGAGGACGGGAGCGGTGGTGGCTTTGCGAGACATGATCGTCATTCCTACTGCACCCACCGCATCGATCAAGCTTCGCAGCCCCTCGCTCGCGCCCCTTGCAGGCACATTCCAAGGCGCGGCGTCGGTGCGACACCCTACACGATGGAACACATGGAACAGTGTCCTGGGTCAGGAAAAACCCCTTCTCCGATACCCCGCAAAAGGGATCGGAAAAGGGGCGCATGAAGGAAGTCATCGGGCGCGGATTACCGCGCCCGAGCCGAGTAGGACAGGAGCCCTAGCGCGGGGCCATCCGGATCGCCCCGTCCAGCCGCACGTCCTCGCCGTTGAAATAACCGTTCTCGATCATGGTCATCGCGAGGTGGGCATATTCCTCGGGGTTGCCCAGCCGCTTGGGGAACGGCACCGAGGCATTCAGCGCATCGATCGCCTTCTCCGGCAGACCCATCAGCAGCGGGGTGTGGAAGATGCCGGGCAGGATCGTGTTCACGCGAATGCCCTCGTTCATCAGGTCGCGCGCGATCGGCAGCGTCATGCCGACCACCCCGCCCTTCGAGGCGGAGTAGGCCGCCTGGCCGATCTGGCCGTCTTCCGCAGCCACGCTGGCGGTGTTGACGATCGCCCCGCGCTCGCCCTCGTCGTTCAGCGGATCGAGGCTCATCATGCCCGCTGCCGCCTTGGCGATGCAGCGGAAGGTGCCGATCAGGTTGACCTGCACGACGAATTCAAACGCCGACACCGGGAAATGTTTGATCTCGCCCGTTTCCTTGTCGCGGCTCGCGGTCTTCATCGCGTTGCCGATGCCGGCGCAATTGACCAGGATGCGCTCCTGCCCATGGGCCTCGCGCGCCTTCGCGAAGGCGGCGTCGACCTCCTCCTCACTGGTCACGTTGACCTTGCAGAACACACCGCCCAGCTCCTCGGCGAGAGCGTTGCCCTTCTCCTCGTTCATGTCGAACAGGGCGACCTTCGCGCCCTTCGCCGCGATCGCGCGCGCGGTGGCCGCGCCCAAACCGGAGGCACCGCCGGTCACGATGGCGGGGGTATTGCTGCTGACTTCCATTGATCTCTCCTGTGTTTCTCAAAGCCGCTCGCCCTGAGCCTGTCCAAGGGCTGTCCCTAGCTCAAGCACTGCGCGCAAAGCGAGTACAGAGCCTGGACAGACTCAACACCAGGGGAATTTATCTTCGAGCCGTGACCTACATCGCCTCAACGATCGTGACGTTGGCGACGCCGCCGCCCTCGCACATCGTCTGCAGCCCGCGCTTGGCCCCGCGCGCCTTCATCGCGTGCAGCAGGGTCGACATCAGCTTCGTGCCCGACGCGCCGAGCGGATGGCCGAGTGCGATCGCGCCGCCATTGACGTTCAGCCTGTCCGGATCGCCTCCGACATGCTTCAGCCAGGCGAGCGGCACCGGCGCGAACGCCTCGTTCACCTCGTACAGGTCGATGTCGTCGATGCTCAGTCCCGCGCGCTGCAACGCTTTGTCGGTCGCGAACAGCGGCTCTTCCAGCATGATCACGGGGTCGCCCGCGGTGACCGTCAGGTTGACGATCCGCGCCATCGGGGTCAGGCCGTAATCCTTCAACGCCTGTTCGGACACGATCAGCGCCGCGCTGGAACCATCGCAGATCTGGCTGGCGCTGGCGGCAGTGATCACGCCTTCTTCCGACAGCTTTTTGACCGAAGCGATGCTCTCCAGCGTTGCGTCGAAGCGGATGCCCTCATCCACGGTGTGCATCTCCTCGCCATTGGGCGTCTCGATCTCCACCGGCACGATCTCGGCCTCGAAACGGCCCGCCTCGGTCGCGGCGATCGCCTTCTTGTGGCTCTCCAGCGCGAAGCGGTCGAGGTCGTCCTTGTCGAAGCCGTGCTTCTTAGCGACCATCTCCGCCCCGACGAACTGGGACCACATCACGCCCGGATATTTGGCCTCGAGACCCGGCGATTTGTAGTTGCCCAGCCCCTCCTTCATCGCCAGCGTCACCGGCGTGCCCATCGGAACGCGGCTCATGCTCTCGATGCCGGCGGCGACAACCACGTCCTGCGTGCCGCTCATCACCGCCTGCGCGGCGAACTGGATCGCCTGCTGGCTCGACCCGCACTGCCGATCGATCGTCACTGCGGGCGTCGATTCCGGCAGCAGCCGCGCCGCGAGCACGGCGTTGCGCCCGACCTGCATGCCCTGCTCACCCGCCTGCCCGACGCAGCCCATAATGACGTCCTCGATCGCCGCCGGATCGACCCCGGTTCGTTGGATTAGAGCGTCGAGCGACTTCGCGGCGAGATCGACCGCGTGGACCCCCGCGAGGCGACCCCCGCGGCGCCCTCCGGCAGTCCGAAGCGCATCGACGATATAGGCTGCGGGCATGTGGCTCTCCTCAAGGTAGGTTTCTGTTTGCCACCGGGCGGTGGGGCGAGTTGGGGGGTGGAGTCAAGGGCGGGGGCTTGGAAGGGAGCGCGGTTGCATGACCAACCTCATCGGGACCGAGCACGCTATATTAGCACGGCCCCATATCACCAAACCGTCACACTGTTGCAACGATAACACAGGACCGTCCCGAATATGCCCGAAAGCTGCAATTCCCATTGCCGCGCGTCACAGTAATAGACCATCCCGCATGTAGCAGCCATCGGTCGGATTGCGCCGTCGGGTGGTTTGTATCTCGCTGAATGGGTCCACCTTCGGACCCGCTTATGGGGACAGGGAACACATGAAAACGACTTCAATTCTCAAGGCTGGCGCTGCGCCTCTCGCGCTGAGCTTGGCGCTGGTGGCTTCGCCGGCGCTCGCGCAAGTATCCGACGGTCCGCTGCAACCCGAAGACGAAACGGCCAATGCGGACGGAACTCCGTCCGAGGGCGCCACGATCGTGGTTACCGGTTCGCGCATCGCGCGTCCGAACATTGAGGCCGCTAGCCCGGTCACGGTGGTAAGCGCCGAACAAGTGCAGCTTACCGGCACTACCACCGTCGAAAACCTCCTCAACGAACTGCCGCAGGTCATCCCGGGTAACACGCGCGTTTCGAACAACGCGGGCGGCGAGAACTTCTCGACCATCGACCTGCGTGGTTTGGGTGCGGGCCGAACGCTGATCCTTCTCGATGGTGAGCGTCTCCCCGCTTCGACCACCACCGGTGTTACCGACGTTTCTCAGATTCCCACTGGTCTGATCGAGCGTGTCGAAGTCGTTACGGGCGGCGCATCTGCAGTTTACGGTTCGGACGCGATCGCCGGCGTCGTGAACTTCATCCTTAAAGATGATTTCGAAGGCGTCGAACTGACTGCTCAGAGCGGCATTTCCGAAGATGGTACCGGGTTCAATTACAACTTCTCCGGTTTGGTCGGTGGAAACTTCGCCGACAATCGCGGCAATATCAGCGTGTACGGTTCCTACACGAAGCGCGGTGGTGTCGGCCAGGGACGTTACGATTATTCGCGCGTTTCGGGCGCTATCTATCTACCGATCGACGATGCGACGGGCCAGTACGGCATTCCATATGTTGCCGACGATCCAAGCGATGTGCGGAATACTCCGGGATTCACTCAAGCTGTCGCCAGCAGTGGTGGATCGGCGACTCCGCCGTGGGGCGTCATCGACAACAACGCGGCCAACCCCTTCCAGAATCTGGGCACCCTGCTCCCAGGCAACTTTGGGGCTGGCAATACCGACACCAATTGCGATGGTGTGGCGGGTGGCGCCTACAACACCGGTGCGCTATCCTTCAACGATGCCGGCGAGCTGACCCCGCGAAACGGGTCCGGACTGTGCAGCATTCCGCTTCGTTCGATCGGTTCCTCGCGCTACAATTTCGCGCCGGACAATTATCTGATAACGCCATACGATCGACTGACCATCACCGCGAATGGTCACTATGAATTCACGGACAGTACACGTCTGAAGTTCTATACGTCTTACACCAACGCAAACCAGGAAGTTTCGCTGGCCCCGACGCCTGCGACTCAAATCGTGGTGCCTGCCGACAGTCCGCTGATCCCGGCTGATCTCCAGGTCGCACTTGCCAGTCGTCCTGACCCGGATGCGCCGTTCATTATCAACCGTCGCTTCACTGAGACTGGACCGCGCCTGGGTTACTTCACTACCGACGCGAAGAACGTACGGGCTATCCTCGAGCATGACCTGAGCGACAACTGGGCCGTTAACTTGGTGGGCAGCTTCGGGCGCATCGACAATAAGTCACGCAATGAAGGAAACATTCGGAACTCGGCGCTTGCACAAGGGCTGAGCGGCTGCCCTACTGGGTCGGCTCCAGGTTGCGTTGCAGTCGATATCTTCGGGCCGAACACTTTGACGCCTGCGATGCTATCGTTCGTTGCGTTGACGACGACCGACACTGAGACGTTCGAGCAGGTTCGCGTGGCCAGCAACCTGACCGGTAGCCTTTTCGAGCTCCCGGGTGGTCCGCTCGGTATCGCGATCGGTGCGGAATACCGCAAGGACACTGGCTCGACGTTCGTCGACGATGCGAAGCGGACGGGCGATATCATCGGCTTCAACGCGCAGAACGACATCTCTGGTTCGATCAACGTCAAGGAAGTCTACGGCGAAATCCGTGCTCCAATTCTCAGCCTGATCACGCTTGGGGCCGGTGCGCGCTACTCGGACTACTCTTCCGTCGGCGGCCTGTTTAACTGGAAGGCCGAGGCCGAATTTACGCCGACTGATTGGATCAAGGTTCGCGGTTCGTTCAACAAGGCGGCTCGTGCACCCAACGTGTTCGAACTGTTCCAGAACGGCAACCAAGGCTTTCCGTCCTACACGGATCCGTGCAATGCTTCGAGCACCAGTCGCGACGAAGCTTTCTGCATCGCCCAAGGTGTTCCGGCCTCTGTCATCGATACCTTCAGCCAGAACAACCAGCAGGTGCAGGCGTTCGCCTTCGGCAACCCTAATCTGAGCGAAGAGAAGGCCGAGACCTACACTGCGGGTGTTGTGCTTACGCCTGGTTACCTGTTCGGGGGTCGGGTCACACTGACTGCGGACTACTACCACATAAAGCTTGAGAACCGTGTCGCAGCACAGGGTGCACAGTTCTTCCTTTCCCAATGCTATACCCAGCAGGTGGCAAGTGCTTGTGCTCGCATTACCCGCGATCCGGGTACCGGTCAGGTGACCGCGGTGAATACTACCGTCGTCAATTCTGAGGACGGTAATGACTTCATTACTGCGGGTATCGATGGCGGTCTGGACGTTACTTACAATGCGTTCGGCGGGCAACTCTACCTCTCCGATGTGCTCACTTATGTAGACAAGTACTCAATCAACGGGACTAACTTCACGGATACGACCTCACCCGGCTTTGGGGGCGTCATTCCGAAGTGGGCGAATACGGCGACCGTAGGATGGCGGAACGATACCATTACCGGGCAGGTCCGCTACGTCTGGAAGAAGGGCGCTAAGCAGAACTATCCGGGCGCGTTCCTTGATGGTCTGTATCCCTACGACCTCAATGACCCTGATTTCGCGTCGCTGTACGACCAGTTCCCCGATCGGATCCCCGACCTGCACTTGGTCAACCTTTCCTTGCGTTGGCAGGCGGCCGAAAACTTTGAGTTCACCGCGATCGTGGATAATCTGCTGGACAAAACACCGCCGCAAACGACGACCGGCATTTTCGAACAGTCTAACACCAACATCAGCTTCTACGACCGTTACGCGCTTGGCCGCACATATACCTTCCAGGCGCGGGTGAAATTCTAAGAATAGGACCAAAGTAAAAGAAACGGCGGGCCCTTGGCCCGCCGTTTTTTTGTGCCTCAATCTTGCGAATGCTTTAGCAGCGTTTGCTGTCAGCTAGGCACTGCATCGAATGCTACCGTTAATCTCTCTTCGTCGGAGCGATAGGCATGTGTACCATGCCATAGCGACGAAGGGAAAAGTGCCAAATATCCCGGGCGCGGCAAGATAACTCTCCGCGGCTCAAGACTTAGACCGAGCTCGTCCGGAGCCGACCCCAAAAACAGCGCACCCGACTGTTTTGGCTCATCCGGTTGCACTGCGGGTACTTCAATATGAAGAGCTGAACTCACCCATCCCTGATGATGAATGTGCGCAACATGAAAGCCGCCTTCTGCCAAGCGGACCGACCATGAACCGATAAATCGGATGTTTTTCGCTTTACGACAGTAATACGGATGCTGGTCGTCATCGGGCAAGGTAGCGATGTAGTCGTGTAGTACTGTTCTTATTGCTCGTTCCAGTTCCACGATTTCTGAAGATCGATTTACGAAGAGGGCGCCGAAAGTTTGCGTACCACCACGCAAACTCTGATCCGGCGGATGATGGCGCGCCGCGTGCAAACGTTGAAGGTGTTCGGACAAGCGCTCGAGTTGCTTCGATTCGTGAAGGTGCTGCACCGGTAGGTAACGGACTTGCTCCTCGTAATCGTGAAGCCAGAACTCCCGCGGATCGTCCTGTAACCGCCAAGCCAGCGAGAGATAAGCCCATGCAAATTGATCATGCGGCGATAGATATGTCGCCTTCGTGGCAAGCTGCTCCGCAAGTTGCGGCTCGCCCGTTCGCAGCATCTGGCGTGCGAATGCAGTAAGATATGCTGGCACATCTCCCAGGATGCCCTCGAGGCTGCTAAAAAGCTGAATCGCATTATCGGCGTGGAGAAGTTCCCCATGTGCAACTGCCGCAGCGTAATCGTATGTCGCAGAGCGGCCAGTTTCTGCTGTAGCGCGTTCAGCGACTTCTAGTACTTCCGCGTAGTCGCGATAGGATAGCGCGAGTCGTAGCCATTCCGACCACACAACTTGCTCATTAGGGTGGCGACGAGCCAAGTCGCGATAACTAGAATAGGCATCCTCTTGTAAGCCGAACTCGCGAATGTATCTGGCACGCGTCTGGTGGCCAGGCATATAAGATGGAAACTTCGAGATAAGCCGATCAAGCACTAACTTTGCCGCGTCAGTTTCGCCCATGTCAATTAGTGCGCCGGCATGACTTTCAAGAAGTTCTGGAGCATCGCCAAACTTGCCGAGTGCGGCGGAGAAGTGAACTTGAGCGTCGGAAGGTCTGCCAGACTCGCGTAGTGCTTGCCCGCGATAAACTACCGCCTCCGCATTGTCAGGATCAATTTGAAGGGTGCGGGCAAACGTCTCAGCCGCGTACTTTGGCTCTCCTGCCTCGCGAAGGGTCCGGCCGAGCGCGTTCAAAGCCAAAATTGATCGGGGGTGAGCACGAATCGTCTCTTCAAGGAGGGCGATGGCCTCTGTGAAACGCCCCGCTTCGGCCTTCAACCTCGCAAGATTTACTCGCGCGGGCAAATATGCAGGATCGCGTGATATAGCTTCGGCAAACGCGCTCTCTGCCTCGGTCAGCCTGCCGAGCTCCTGAAGTGAACAAGCCATGCTGTTGGCAATTTCGGCTGTTAGCAGCCCAGCCTTGGTCGCCGCGGCGAAAGCTTCCACTGCTGCAGCATGGTCGCCTGCCCTCCGTCTAATCACGCCACACAAATGCCAAGCCGCGGCGCTTTTCGGGTATGATCGAACCACCCCTTCTATTGCCAACCTTGCGCCTGCAAGGTCACCACTCTGCATCCTGCGATGGATGGCCGGAAGATCGGCTGGGCTATTCATCAGATCGGCCTATTAGCGATCCCGGCACCAGCCAGTTACCGCAAACCGGGCCGCGGGCGCGAACGGAGGTATGTAAGAAACGTTGTGTAGCTGAGGCACGCGGAATAAATTGAGTTGGTTGAACGAGGGTCGAAACCCTTGCTCGATATTGCCATCGGAACCGAAGAAGTTGAGATAACCGCCCCAGTCAGGGCGCCAATCGACTGGACACATATTCAGAACATATGCGATTTTCCACCCCTCTCCAACGTGGCTGTCGTTGTGTATAGAAAGAAAGTGGCCAGGTCCGTAATAGGTCGCCTGTGCGTCGGCTTTTATTAGACCTGACTCGCCGGTTATTTCGCTCACCAATTCCAAGAAAGGTCCGGCATTCACGTGCTCAAGCAGTGCATCATGGGCGCTGCCTGGCGACCAGCGCTCCAAATAGGCATCCAGCATGCGATATTGTCCGAAAGAAAATGCATAGGAACCCTGACGCATGGCCTCGAAGGTTCGCGCCTCGACACGCTTTAGCAGGGAGGGGGAGAGATCGCCGGCGCGCTCTCCGTGCGGTCCTTCCGAACCGGCCTGCCACGCCAAACCCCAAGGCGTTCCGCTTTGCAAAACTTCGAAGAGATTTTTGGCGCTTTCCCCCGTCAAAAGGTCAGCGACCTGTACCCTCCCAGTTCGCTCAAATGCCGTAGCCAAAGCGCCACGATCAATCACCGGATTCAGTTCGAATAGCTCCAGTCCGCCTCTGCACATCTCGCTTCGAACCCCGATATTGACGTTTACTAGGAACTTTCAATTAATTCCGTTGTCTAAGCTTCGACACGCTTGCCGACGTTATCGCGCACCGTATCTCGCCTTGGGTGCGTGCACATAACATTCCTTTATCTTTGTAGTGAATCTTCGTTCGGCAGCTTCGCTATACAAATTGCGAATTAGTGCGGGGTGCATGGCGCAACATGTACGCGATTCGCGGCCGCTACCGCCGTCGCTTGATCCGAAAGGCCGGACGACCACTGATCCTTGCCATGTAGTTTCCCAAAATCGCGCGCTTGATAACAATTGACTCTCCGCTTTTCGGTTCCGTCATGTAGCCGCTTTCGGATTGCTCCCAGACTGCACCGTTTTCAAGCGTCAGAACGTAATGGCCTTCACCCCCACCGACCGATTTAATCGTCGTCGTCAGCTCCTCAATCTTTTCTTCTTCTGCCTCACTGCCACCATTCACAAAGGGCGCATCGGAAGACGGAAAGCCAAATAGGTTCCGCCGAGACTTCGCGAGGTTCTCCCGGCTCACGACGATAATTTCTTTCGCATCCCGAACACGTTGAAGTTCGCGAACATTGCCATCGAAGCATTCAAGCCGTTGTGACGAATCCGTGATTTCTTGGCACAAGATGACATCGCCGATAATCGACTGAGGATCATCCTCTGCCAGACATAGACTCGGATATCCTAGCGCCAGTGCAACTACAATTGCGGCGTACCATTTGAAATGCATCGGTTATCTCTCTTATCTGGATCGTTATCTCGTTACCGCGGACGAGAGGCTCACATATCACTTTGGCCTCTGCAAGCCCGGATTCACGGGGATGATCACCTGGTTATCGATCCCCTAGCTGTGTGATCTTCTACCCCACCCGCATCTCCAGCGCGCCGTCGCCTTCGTCGATCTTCACCGTGCTGCCGTCGGGCACTTCCCCGCGGAGGAGTTTGTCGGCGAGCGGGTCCTGCAGATAGCGCTGCACCGCGCGCTTCAGGGGCCGTGCGCCGTAGACCGGGTCGTAGCCCACCCGCCCCAGCCAGCGGCGCGCCGCGTCGGTGAGGTCAAGCGTGATCTTGCGATCCGCCAGCAGCTTCTGCACCCGCGCGACCTGGATATCGACGATCGGGGCCATGTGCTCCTGCGCCAGGCGATGGAACAGGATGATCTCGTCCAGCCGGTTCAGGAACTCGGGACGGAAATGTCCGCGCACGACGTCCATCACCTGGGGCTCGACATCCTCTACCGATTGCTCGTCGGTCATGTTGGAGAGGAACTGACTGCCAAGGTTCGAGGTCAGGATGATCAGCGTGTTTGAGAAGTCGACCACCCTGCCCTGCCCATCCGTCAGGCGCCCATCGTCGAGCACCTGCAGCAGAACGTTGAACACATCGGTATGCGCCTTCTCGACCTCGTCGAACAGCACGACCTGATAGGGCCGCCGCCGCACCGCTTCGGTCAGCACGCCGCCTTCCTCGTAACCGACATAGCCCGGAGGCGCGCCGATCAGCCGGGCGACCGCATGCTTCTCCATGAACTCGCTCATGTCGATGCGGACCATCGCTTGGTCGTCGTCGAACAGGAAGCCGGCGAGTGCCTTGGTCAGCTCGGTCTTGCCGACGCCGGTGGGGCCGAGGAACAGGAAGCTGCCCAGCGGCCGGTTCGGGTCCTGCAGACCGGCGCGCGCACGGCGCACGGCCTTGGAAACGGCCTCCACCGCCTGTTCCTGCCCGATCACCCGTTTGCCGAGGATCGCTTCCATCTGGAGGAGCTTCTCACGCTCGCCCTCCAGCATCCGGTCGACCGGCACGCCGGTCCAGCGGCTGACCACGCCGGCGATGTCGTCCTCGGTCACTTCCTCGCGCAGCAGGGCGTTCTCGGTCTGGCCGCTTGCCTCGGCGAGCTTCTTTTCCAGCTCGGGGATCCTGCCGTAGGAAAGCTCGCCCGCCTTGGCGAGGTCGCCTGCGCGCTGCGCCTGTTCCAGCTCGATCCGCGCCTGGTCGAGCTCTTCCTTCAACCGGCTTTCGGCGTTGATCTTGTCGCGCTCGCCCTGCCAGCGGGCGGTCAGCGCGCTCGATTGCTCCTCGAGCCCCGACAGTTCCTTGCGCAGGTTCTCCAGTCGATCTTTCGAGGCGCTGTCGCTTTCCTTCTGCAGCGCCTGCTCCTCGATCTTGAGCTGGATGATCCGCCGGTCGAGCGCCTCGATCTCCTCGGGCTTGGATTCCACTTCCATGCGGATGCGCGACGCAGCCTCGTCCATCAGGTCGATCGCCTTGTCGGGGAGGAAGCGGTTCTGGATATAGCGATTGGAGAGCTGCGCCGCCGCGACGATCGCGCCGTCGGTGATACGCACGCCGTGGTGCAGCTCGTACTTGTCCTTGATCCCGCGCAGGATGCTGATCGTGTCCTCGACGCTCGGTTCGTCGATATAGACCGCCTGGAAGCGCCGCTGGAGCGCAGGGTCCTTCTCGACATATTTCTGGTATTCGTCGAGCGTCGTCGCACCGATGCAATGCAGTTCGCCGCGCGACAGGGCGGGCTTCAGCAGGTTGGAGGCGTCCATCGAACCTTCAGAAGCACCCGCGCCGATCAGCGTGTGCATCTCGTCGATGAACAGGATGATCTGGCCTTCCGCGCCCTTCACCTCGTCGAGCACGGCCTTCAACCGCTCTTCGAACTCGCCGCGATATTTCGCGCCCGCGATCAGCGCGCCCATGTCGAGGCTCATCAGCGTGCGGCCCTTGAGACTGTCGGGCACGTCGCCATTGGCGATGCGCAGCGCCAGCCCTTCGGCGATGGCGGTCTTGCCGGTGCCGGGTTCGCCGATCAGGGCGGGGTTGTTCTTGGTTCGGCGGGCGAGGATCTGCACGGTGCGACGGATTTCCTCGTCCCGGCCGATAACCGGATCGAGCTTGCCCGCGCGCGCCGCCTCGGTCAGGTCGCGGGCGTATTTCTTCATCGCGTCATAGGCTTCTTCGGCGCTCGCGGTGTCGGCATTGCGGCCGCCCGCAACCTCCTGAATCGCGTTCTCCAGCGCCTTCACCTCGACCCCGGCGGCCTTCAGCGCCTGTCCGGCATTGGTCGTGGTCGCCAGCGCCAGCGCCTGCAGCAGCCGCTGAACGGGGACGTAGCTGTCGCCCGCCTTGGTCGCGATCTGTTCTGCCTGGTCGAGCACGCGCACGCTATCGTTGTCGAGGCCCGGCGTCTGCTGCGCCCCGCCCCCGCTTACCGCCGGTATCTTGCCAAGCGCGGTATCGACCTCGCTTTCGACGTCACGCGGATTGCCGCCTGCGCGAGCGATGAGCCCGGAGGCCATACCTTCCGGGTCCTCGATCATCGCCTTCAGGATATGCGCGGGCGTGATCCGCTGATGGTTCATGCGGATGGCAACGGTCTGCGCGGCCTGGAGGAAACCCTTCGCGCGGTCGGTGAACTTTTCGAGATTCATGGGTGGAATGTCCCCTTGTTTCGACTACCGGGCCAAGATGGTGTTGCGGTTTTGCAACACAAGATCGGCGCCAAGATTTTTGCTCGGCGATAGTGATATAGGGGTCTCCCGCAAGGGTGCGAGAGCGGTGGGTGTTTTATTGCACCGACACACCTTCCAGGCCGGGCACCAGCAGCGTGCGTCCGCCGCCATATTCCTCGCGCACCACGATCAGGCCGAGCCGTTCGAGATGGTCGAGCAGGCGGCGGATGCGGCCCGGCGAGCTGGTGCCGTACACCCGCGCCAGCTCGTCGTCGTCCGGCGCGGGGGCACCCAGCGCGTTCGCGGTGGCGATGGTGAGAAAGGGGGCGAGGATATCGTCGTCCACGCCCTCGCCCAGCTCCAGCACGCGGGCGCGGACATGGTCGTCGAGATTGCCCATCCGGACGCTCGCGAGCGCGAAGCGGCGCTGGAACGCGGCCATGTCCATCGGCACGCCGGGGATGCGCGCCTGGCGGCACCGGGTGAGGAAGCCCTGATACTGGCGGCTCGCCGGGCGATAGGTCGCGCCGTCCTCGTTCGCGATTTCGCGCAGGATCGCATCGACCCGTGCCTCGCGTTCCCCGTCGTCCTCGGTCGGCGCAGGAGCCGCGGCGGCTTCGCGCTCGACCAGCCCGCGCTCGATTTCCTCGACCGGCGGTGGCGGGGGAGCGGGCGGCGGGGGTGGCGGCGCGGCGGCGACTTCCTCTGCCAGGTCCTTCACCAGCAGGCTCTCCATCTCGGCGCGCGGAGCCTCGGGCAGCGGCATCAACCCCTCGACCGCGAGCGCCTTGCCGGTCTTTACCGGGCCGATCTTCACCGCTTGCGGACGGCGGCTGATCGCGGGGCCGAGTGCGAGAAAATGCCCACGTTCGAGATCGCGGATCCGCTCCGCCTGCCGCCGCTCCATGCCGAGCAGGTCTGCCGCGCGCTGCATGTCGATGTCGAGGAAGGTCCGCCCCATCAGGAAGTTGGAAGCTTCGGCCGCGACATTCTTCGCCAGCTTGGCCAACCGCTGGGTCGCGACGATCCCGGCCAGACCGCGCTTGCGCCCCCGGCACATCAGGTTGGTCATGGCGGACAGCGTCATGCGGCGCGTGTCCTCCGCCATCTCCCCGCCCTGCGAGGGCGCGAACATCTGCGCCTCGTCTACCACCACCAGCGCGGGATACCAGTGCGCGCGAGGCGCATCGAACAGCGCGTTCAGGAACTGCGCGGCGCAGCGGATCTGCTGCTCAACCTCCAGCCCCTCCAGCGCCAGCACCACGGAGGCGCGGTGTTCGCGGATGCGGCCCGCCAGCGCCTCGATCTCCGCCGCGGAATAGGCCGCGGCGTCGATCACCACATGGTCGAACACATCGGCGAGCGAAGCGAAATCGCCTTCCGGATCGATCACCACCTGCTGCACCAGCCCGGCGCTCTCTTCCAGAATGCGGCGCAGCAGATGCGACTTGCCCGAACCGCTATTGCCCTGGACGAGCAGGCGGGTCGCGAGGAGCTCCTCCACGTCGAACGTCACCGCCTGTGCGGTCGAATCATGTCCGATGGTGATGCGCGTACCCATGGCCCCAGCGTAGCGAAGGGGATCGCCCAGGCGGAAGGGCGGCAGCCGGAGTTTTCCCGATTCGCCCGCGCGACCGGTTTTCCCCTTCACCCGCATCGCCCGCCCGGCTAGGCCAGCGATGGAGGAGAGGTTGCACATGAAAACTCTGGGGCGGATCGGACTGGGTGTGCTCGCGCTGGTCCTGGTGGTTCTCGTCGGGCTGATGGTGTGGGAACCCTTCTTCGCCCGGCAGGGAGAGGCACCGCAAACCAGCCGCGCCTACACCGCCGAAATCGTGCGCGACGAGTTCGGCGTGCCGCATATCTATGGCAAGACCGATGCCGACGTCGCCTACGGCGTTGCGGTCGCCCATGCGCAGGACGACTTCTTCACGCTGCAGGACGTGGTGGCGATGAGCCGGGGTCGCTATGGCGCGATCGCGGGCGAGGACGGGGCGCAGGTCGATTTCCTCTACCATTTGCTCGACGCGCGCGGCGTGGCCGATCGCAACTGGCCGCAGGTCCCCGCCGATACGCGGGCGCTGTTCGATGCCTATGCCGCCGGTCTGAACGATTATGCGCAGGCGCATCCGGGCGAGATCAAGCTCGCCAACCTGTTCCCGGTCCACGGGAAAGACATCGCGGCGGGTTTTGCGCTGCGCCAGCCGCTGTTCTTCGGGCTCGGCAGTGTGATCGGTCCGCTCGTGTCCGGCGAACCGCTGACGCCCGAGCACGGGCCCAAGATTCCCGGCGCGACGCGCCAACCAGCAATCGGCGACGCGCCGCCGATCATGGACGAGCGACCCGCAGCGGCCAAACCCGTCGCCAGCCGGGTGAACACACCCGTCGCGCTGGGCGAGGAAGCGGCGATGTCGGGCTCCAACGCCTTTGCCGTCGCGCCTGCCAAAGCGGGCGGTCCAACCACGCTCATCTCCAACGCGCACCAGCCATGGCGCGGCGGCGTCGCGTGGTACGAACTGGTCGTCGAAAGCGGCGAAGGCTGGCATTATGCCGGGGCGACCTTCCCCGGCTCGCCCTACCCCTTCCTCGGCCATAACGAACATCTGGGCTGGACCAACACGGTCAACACGCCCGACATGGTCGATGTCTACCAGTTGGTGCTAGACGACAGTGGGACCCGCTATCGCCTCGACGGGAAATGGGTGCCGCTGGAACACGAGACGGTCACCCTGCCCGTAAAGCTCGGCCCGCTGGTCCTGCCCATTCGCAAGGACATCTGGCGCTCGGTCCACGGGCCGGTGATCAAGAACGACAAGGGCGCGTTCGCCGTCCGCTATGGCGGGATCGGGCAGCTGGGCCAGCTGGACGCCTATTACCGCCTCAACAAGGCGAAGACCTACGACGAGTGGCGCACCATCCTGTCGCGCATGGCGATCCCCAGCACGAACTTCATCTATGGCGACGAAGCCGGCAACATCGCCTATATCTACAACGCCTCGATCCCCGACCGGCCCGCCACGCTCGACGGCAAGCCGATCGATTGGCGCGGCATCCTCCCCGGCGACGACAGCCGCCTGATCTGGCAGCGCAGCGTACCCTTCGACAGCCTGCCGCAGTACAAGGACCCCGCCAGCGGCTGGCTGTTCAATTCCAACAACACGCCCTTCATCGCCGCCGGTCCGGGCAGCGACCTCTCCCCGGACTCCGTCCCGCCGGAAATGGGCGTCGAATTGAAGATGACCAACCGGGCGCGCCGCGCGTGGAAGCTGATGAGCGACGCCCCGCTGCTCGACCGGGAGAACCTGGCGCGGATCAAGTACGACACCGCCTACGAGTCCGCCGGCTACATCGCGCACATGATGGCCGACGTCGCCGCGCTGCGTCCGCGCACCCGCGAGATGCAGGCGGCCCAGGCGCTGATGCTGCAATGGGACGGGAGCGAGGACAATGTCGGGCGCGCCGACGCTCTGGCGCTGCTGATGATCAAGCCCTTCATGGCGTCGAGCTACAACAACGTTCCCTGGCCCGATGCGGGTGAGGAGCTGAAACGCTCGGCCGATCACCTGATGCGCGTGTTCGGGCGGCTCGATCCGCCGATGAGCGAGTTGCTGCGGTTGCGCCAGCCGGTCGGCCCCTATGCCGTAGATCTGCCGCTCGACGGCGGGTCGGACACGCTGCGCGCATCCACGCTGTGGGACATCGATCCGGACGGCAAGCTGAGCGTGAAGCACGGCGACAGCTTCATCCAGTGGGTCGAATGGCTGCCCGGCCAGCGAGTAAGTTCGCGCTCGATCGAGCCCTACGGCGCGGCGACCACTCGGCCCGACAACCCGCACTATTCCGACCAGGCGACGCTGTTCATCCAGCACCGCCTGAAGCCGGTCCATTTCTGGCGCGACGATGTGATTGCGAACGCACATTCGCGCCTTGTCGTATCGAGCGCGCGGTAGGATAACGCACGCATTCCTTGGGGAGAATCACCGATGTTGAAGACCACCGCCGTCAGCCTGCTCGCGATTTCGCTGGCCGGGTGCGCCACCATGAGCGACAGCCAGATGGAGCGCGCGGACGCAGGCACGTCGCTCGCCAGTGCCGAAGATACCATCGGCGATCCCGCCCCGTGTCCGAACTCGTCGACGAAGTGTCGATCCCCTACGACAGCTTCAAGCTCGCGAACGGCCTGACCGTGCTGGTGCATGAGGATCGCAAGGCACCGATCGTGGGCGTATCCGTGTGGTACAAGGTCGGATCGAAGAACGAGCCGAAGGGCAAGACCGGTTTCGCCCACCTGTTCGAGCACCTGATGTTCAACGGCTCCGAACATTCGCCGGGCGATTTCTTCGAACCGCTGCAGCAGGTCGGGGCGACCGACTTCAACGGAACCACATGGTTCGACCGGACCAATTATTTCGAGACGGTGCCGACCGGCGCGCTGGACCGCGCGCTGTTCCTCGAAAGCGACCGGATGGGCTATCTCCTCGGCGCGATCACGCAGGAGAAGCTCGATAACCAGATCGGCGTGGTCCAGAACGAGAAGCGGCAGGGCGACAACCAGCCCTACGGCCTCGTCGAATACGAGCAGCTGGAAAATCTCTATCCGGTCGGGCACCCCTACCACCACTCCACCATCGGTTCGATGGAGGACCTGTCCGGTGCGACGCTGGACGATGTGAAGAGCTGGTTCCGCGACCATTACGCACCGAACAACGCCGTGCTGGTGCTGGCCGGCGACATCGACCTCGCCACCGCGAAGGAGAAGGTGACGCACTGGTTCGGCGCGATTCCTTCCGGCCCGGCGGTAGCGCCGGTGGACGCACCCGTCCCCACACTGGATGCACCCAAGTCGAAAACGATCAAGGATCGCATCGCGACCCCGCGCATCTATCGCATGTGGGCGGTTCCGGGCCTGAACGATCCCGAATTCCTGCCGCTGTCGATGGGCGCAAGCGTGCTCGGCGGCCTTGCCAGTTCGCGTCTCGACGATGCGCTGGTGCGCGGCCAGGAACTGGCGGTGAGCGTTTCCGCCAGCCCCCAGATCTTCGCCCAGGCGGGCCAGCTGGTGATCTACGCCGATGCCAAGCCCGGCGTGACCGAGGAACAGCTCGGCGCCGCGCTGGACGCCGAAATCGCCAAGTTCGTGAAAGAAGGCCCGACGGCAGACGAGTTGCAGCGCGCCACCACCACTTACGCCGCCGGCCAGATCCGCGGACTGGAGCAGGTCGGCGGGTTCTCCGGCAAGGCACCGACCTTGGCCGAGGGGCTGCTCTATCAAGGCGATCCTGCCGCCTACAAGGACACGCTGGAACGCGCTGCGGCGATGACGCCCGAGCGCGTGCGCGAAGTAACCGCCAAGTGGATGTCGCGGCCCGCCTTCTCGCTCGTCATCGAACCGGGCGACCGGACCGAGGGCGGCGAGAACCGCGGCGGCTGGTCGTTCAACGGCGGCACCGGGGCCTGGGCCTTCACGATGGACGGCACCGGCGGCGCGGCCCCGGCCTATTACGCGGCACCGGGTACGATGGCCGCTGCGGCTGCCACGACGGCGGAGGCCGATCGCAGCCAGTTACCCCCTGTTGGTACTCTCGCCCCGCTCGACTTCCCGAAGATCGAGCGCACGACGCTTTCCAATGGCATGCAGGTCTATTTCGCGCATCGCGATGCGGTGCCCGTGGTCACCATGCGTGTTTCCTTCGATGCCGGCTATGCCGCCGATCCGAAGGACGAGCTCGGCATCCAGTCGCTGATGCTGGAGGCGATGGACGAGGGGACCGAGGATCTGACCGCCAGCGAGCTTGCCACGGAGAAGGAGCGGCTGGGCGTCAATCTCTACGGCACGGCCGATCTCGACACGACCGATTTCGGGCTCGACGCGCTGACGCCCAACCTCGACCCGTCGGTGGCACTGCTGGCGGATTATATCCGCTACCCCGCCTTCCGCCCGGCCGATCTGGAGCGCGTGCGCACGCAGCAGGAAACGCGGATCAAGAACGAGCTGAACAACCCCGGGCAGATCGCGGCCCGCGCCCTGCAGCCGCTGCTCTACGGGACCGACCACCCCTACGGCGTCGCGCCCAGCGGCACCGGCGACCTGGAGGTGGTGCAGAACCTGACCCGGGAAGACCTCGCGGCGTTCCATGACAAATGGCTGCGCCCCGATGCGGCCAAGGTGTTCGTGGTCGGCGATACCTCGCTCGCCGCGGTGAAGGCCGCGCTGGAGAAGAGCTTCGGCGACTGGAAGGCCCCGGCGGGGCCTGCCCCGACGAAGAATTTCGACGTGCCCGTACCGCCACAGACATCGCGCATCATCCTGATCGATCGCCCGCAATCGCCGCAATCGGTGATCGTCGCCGGTCGCATCCTGAATGCCAAGGGGACCGACGACCTCGTCGCGCTGCGCGCCGCCAACGAGGTGTTCGGCGGCAGCTTCCTGTCGCGGATCAACATGAACCTGCGCGAGACGAAGGGGTGGTCCTATGGCGTGCGTAGCCAGATCGGCAGCCCGATCGATCGCACCAGCTTCATGATCTATGCCCCGGTCCAGGCGGATCGCACCGGCGATTCTATCGTCGAGCTGCGCAAGGACCTGACCGCCTACACCGAAGGCGGCGAAGGTGTGACCGCGGAGGAGTTGACCCGGCTCGTCAACGGCAGCGTACGCGAACTGCCGGGCCAGTTCGAGACGAGCCGCGATGTGCTTGGCGGAATTGCCAACATCGTCGAATACGATCGTCCCGACGATTACTACGAGACGCTGGCGGCGAAGTATCAGGGCCTGCAGGCCTCGCAGCTCGATGAACTGGCCGCGGCCGACTTCCTCGGCAACGACCTCGTCTTCGTGGTGGTTGGCGATGCCGAGAAGGTGCGCCCGCAGCTCGAAAAGATCGGCCTGCCGATCGAGGAACGCGAAGCCCCCGCCATCCGTTGACATCCATGTAAGTAGCGGCGCGCCCCGCCGACGCTTATCTCAATTTGTCCCAGAGAGGAGTTTATCGAATGTCCGTTGCAGGTACCTATGAAACCGTCGTCAAGAGTCCGATGGGCGACCAGAAGGGCACTTTCACCGTCGTGCCCGGCGACGATGGCAAGACCTTCACCGGCAGCATGGCCGGCGGCATGGGCTCCATGGACGTGAAGGACGGCACCATCGACGGCGACACGCTGCGGTGGAAGATGGACATGACCGTCCCCATGCCGATGACGCTCGACTGCACTGCCGACGTGAACGGCGATCAGATGACCGGCAAGGTCAATGCCGGCGCCTTCGGCGACATGCCGCTGACGGGCGAACGCAAGGACTGATCTACGGTCCGATGAATTTACGAAGGGGCGTCGGGAGCGATTCCGGCGCCCCTTTCGTTTGGATCGCATGAGGCGCGCGCAGTGAGTGACGAGGACCGGAAGCGGGAGCGGGGGCGCGCAGTACCAAGCGGGCGCGCCAGCCGGCTCGGCGTGTTCGGGCGGCTGGCAGGCGGGCTCGCCGGCGGGATGGCTGCGGAAGGTGCGCGGCGGCTGGCACGGGGCGAACGCCCTCGCATGCGCGACATGATCCTCACCCATGGCAATGCTGCGCGCATGGCCGACCGGCTGTCGCATCTGCGCGGCGCGGCGATGAAGATGGGCCAGATGATCAGCATGGACGCGGGCGACATGCTGCCGCCCGAGCTGGCCGAGATTTTGGCCCGCGTGCGCGATCAGGCCAACCGTATGCCGCCACGCCAGTTGCGCGACGTGCTGAACCGCGAATGGGGCGAAGGGTGGCGCGCGCGCTTTTCCGCCTTCGACGCGACCCCGCTCGCCGCCGCCTCGATCGGCCAGGTTCACCGCGCGACGACGCAGGACGGGCGCGAACTGGCGATCAAAGTGCAATATCCCGGCGTCCGCCAGAGCATCGATGCGGATGTCGACAATGTAGCGAACCTGCTGCGTGTCTCCGGCCTCTTGCCCAAGGAACTCGACCTCGCGCCGTTGCTGTTGGAGGCCAAGCGACAATTGCACGACGAGGCCGATTACGAGCGAGAGGGCGCGCAGATGATGCGCTACCGCGCTCTTCTATCGGGTGAGCAGGACTATGTGGTCCCCGCCATCGCGCCGGATTTCTCGACTGCCAACGTGCTGGCGATGGATTACCTGCCCGGCCGCCCGATCGAGGCGCTGGTCGACGCTCCACAGGAGGAGCGCGACCGGGTGACGGCCAGCATCATCGCGCTGGTGCTGCGCGAACTGTTCGAATTTGGCGTGATGCAGACCGATCCGAACTTCGCCAATTTTCGCTACCAGCCCGAGACCGGTCGACTGGTGCTGCTCGATTTCGGCGCGACCCGCGATGTGGAGCCGGAGGTCGCCGCCGTCTATCGCCGCCTGCTCGCGGCGGGGCTGGCCGAGGATCGCGACGCGGTCCGCGCGGCGGCGGTGGAGGCAGGCTTCGTCGGCCCGGGCGTGCTGGAACACCACCGCGAGCCGCTCGACCGCATCATCGATATCATCGTCACCGAAATGAGCCGCAAGGGGCCGTTCGATTTCGGCGACCGCGCCTTCGTCGGCACCGTCCGAGACCTCGGCATGCAGATAGCCGCCGATCGCGCCATTTGGCACATCCCGCCGATCGAGACGCTGTTCGTCCAGCGCAAGATCAGCGGCACCGCGCTGCTCGGCGCCCGGCTTGAGGCACGGGTGGACGTGCGGGGAATGGTGGAGGAACGGGTTGCGCCGGGCTGATCCGTCGACTTCCCCCTACCCCCTCAAACCGTCGAGCATGCCATCGAAGGCCGGATCATATTTCAGCGCAATGCGACGAAAGACAGCTGCGGTCTTGTTAAGTTCGGTCTTGCCCGCACAACTGTGCTGCTTTGCTGCGAGCCGACGATCTCTACTCGCGATTGCGAGTTCGTAGCTTGAACCATCGGTGCAGATCACGCCCTCGCGCCCGAAATAGGGGCGTTGCGCAAGTTCCTCGATCGCATCCGAACTCATGCGGTCGATAATCACCTCCGCATCACGATCGGAAATCTCGAACTCGTTCTGCCGGCTCACCGTCTCCGCACCCAGGGTCCAGCGGTAGCCGACGACGCGCATCCGCCATTTCCCGTCGTCGCGAAATATCGTGACCTGCTGCGCGGCTGGTGCGGGCTTCAAACTCGCCCGCATCGTCGCGGAATAGGCCGCAGAAAGATCGGAGGGCGCCTCGCAGACATCGAACAGGAAGTCTCCGGCAGGGATGTCCTCAGGGCAAGCGGCCCAGGTTGCAGCCGCCGACATGGCAAGCGAGAATGCTAAACCCAGCAAGACAATTTCCCTTCGCTAAAGGCGCACCTTTCTAGGCTACCGACGCAAGTCTGCCAATCGCGTCAGCCGTCCAGCTTTGCTTTCAGCAACTGGTTGACCACGCCGGGGTTCGCCTTGCCCTGCATCGCCTTCATCGTCTGGCCGACGAAGAAGCCGAACAGCTTGTCCTTGCCCCCGCGATATTCGGCAACCTTGTCTTCGTTGGCGGCGAGGATTTCGTCGATCTTCGCCTCGATCGCGCCGGTGTCGCTTACCTGTTTCAGCCCTTCGGCATCGGCGATTTCTTCCGGATGGCGACCGGTCCTGAGGACGATCTCGTAGATCTCCTTCGCCTGCCCGCCCGAGATTTCGCCCGCATCCTGCATCTTAAGGATCGCGGCCTGCGCCTGCGCGCTGGCGTGGGCAGGGTTCGCCTCGTCCCCAAGCGACTTCACCACGCCCGGCGCGACGGAAAGCGACCAGTTGGCGACCTGCGTCGCGACCGCGGCTTCCGGCTTGCCCAGCGCGGTGGCCGTTTCGGCCAGCAGCATCTCGAACCGCTCGAACGTCTCGACCTCGGCCGTCAGCTCGCGCGCGTTGTATTCGGTGAGGCCCAGTTCGCCAGTATAGCGCGCGCGCTTGGCATCGGGCAGCTCCGGTAGCGACGCCCGGCATTCGGCCAGGAAATCCTCGTCCAGCTCCAGCGGCAGCAGGTCGGGATCGGGGAAGTAGCGGTAATCGTGCGCGTCTTCCTTGCTGCGCATGGTCCGCGTAGTGCCGGTGCCGGGATCGAACAGGCGCGTTTCCTGGTCCACCGTCCCGCCGTTTTCCAGTACGTCGACCTGCCGGTTCGCCTCGTATTCGACCACCTGCATTACAAAGCGCACGGAGTTGACGTTCTTCGTTTCGGTCCGCGTGCCGAATTCCTCGCCCGGCTTGCGCACGCTGACATTGACGTCGGCGCGCATGGAGCCCTCCTCCATATTGCCGTCGCACGATCCGACATAGCGCAGGATGCTGCGCAGCTTGCGGACATAGGCCCCGGCTTCTGCGGGGCTGCGCATGTCGGGTCGGCTGACGATCTCCATCAGCGCGACGCCGCTGCGGTTCAGATCGACATAGGACATGGTCGGATGCTGATCGTGCATCAGCTTGCCCGCGTCCTGTTCGACGTGGATGCGCTCGATCCCGATGACCTTGTCCTCCGGGATGCCCGCCTTCTCGTCCGCGTCGATGGTCAGCTGGCCCTCGCCCACGATCGGATGGTAGAGCTGACTGATCTGGTAGCCCTGCGGCAGATCGGCGTAGAAGTAGTTCTTGCGGTCGAACCGGCTCCACGCATTAATCTGCGCCTCGATCGCCATGCCGGTGCGCACCGCCTGCCGGATGCATTCGCGGTTCGGCACCGGCAGCATGCCGGGCATCGCGGCGTCGACCAACGACACCTGCGAATTGGGCTCCGCCCCGAACGCGGTGGAGGCACCGGAGAAGAGCTTGGCTTTGCTGGTGACCTGCGCGTGAACCTCGAGGCCGATCACGACCTCCCATTCGCCGGTGGCACCCTGGATACGATAGCTGGACATGGTCTTGCCTCTAATAGCGACGGGCGCGGGTGTGAAGCATCACTTCGCAGGCGGCGCGAGCCGCTTCGTCCAGTGGCGCGCAGGCTCCTCGATCGTGCGCCACGCCAGCCACGCGGTGGTGAGTGCACCGGCCAGCAGCGCGAGGCTGATCGCCGTGGCGAGCGCAGGCGGCGGGGCCATGCTGAGCAGGCCGTATTTGTTCAGTCCGGGCGCAATCCAGTCCGCATGGCCGAGCGCATCGAATATCCACGGCCCGAACCGGTTGGGCAGGATCACCCAGAACAGATGGACCATGAACAGCGCGAAGCTGAGCTTCCCCAGCCAGACGAAGGGCGCGGCGTGGAGAAGGCGCGCGACATGCCCGCGATCGCGCGCGAAGACGAGCACCATGGCGGCGAAGAGCGGCGCGGCGAGCAGGACCCAGCGTCCATCCTTGCCAGGGATCCACAGCAGCCAGATCAGGAGCGCGATCAACCCGATTTCCAGAACCGTCAGCAGGGTCGCACTTATCTCCCTCCGCGCAAATTGCTGGTGGATGCGCCAGGTCAGCAGGCCGATGGCGAAATCGAACAGCCCGCGCTGGAGCAGCGAGCCGAAGCCCACCACCGAGATATGGTTCCACAGCCCCCATGCGGCGGCAACGGCGAGCATGGCGGCGACGGCAATTGCGACCGCGCCGCGCCCGAACAGCAACGCGGCGAGCGCATACAGCACCATCTCCACCCCCACGGCCCAGCTGACCGGAGCGTAGAAATTGCCGGCCCCGACCGCGAAGGCATCCAGCAGGAAAGCGCCCCTGACCCACTCCATGGGAGGGTGCGCCTGATGCAGGATCGGGCGGAACACGATGAATTCGAGCAGAGTGAAACCCGCAACCACCGCAAGATGCAGTGGAAAGACCCGGCCGAAGCGGATCAGAAGGAAGCTGCCGCGCGGATAGCCATGCGCAAGCCGCGCGCCATAGCTCATCGCGATGACAAAGCCCGACAGTACGAAGAAAAAATCGACCAGCATCCAGCCCGAGCGGAACGGCGTCCACCCCGACACCCAGCCGAAATCGCCCATGTGGTAGAAGACGATGAACAGGGCCGCGATCCCGCGCAGCGAATCGAGCGCGACGAACCTTTCCGGCGTGCCCCCGGCCGGGGCCGCGCGGATGGCTACCACCAGCGTTCCGGTTTCGCGGTGAAGCCAGCGCGTTGTTCGATGGCAAGGCCAGCGTTCAGCACCCCCTGCTCGTCGAAGGGCTTGCCGACGATCTGGAGGCCCAGCGGCAGGCCGTCATCGTTCAGCATCGCGGGCACGCTCATCGCGGGCAGCCCGGCAAGGCTGGCGGGTACGGCAAACACGTCGTTCAAATACATCGCCAGCGGATCGTCGCTGTTTTCACCCAGCGGGAAGCTGGCAGTGGGCGTGGTCGGGGCGAGGATCACGTCGCAATCTGCCCAGGCACGCTCGAAATCGCGGGCCACCAGCGCGCGGACTTTCTGCGCCTGCGTGTAGTAGGCATCGTAGAACCCCGCGCTCAGCACATAGGTGCCGATCAGGATGCGCCGCTTCACCTCGTCGCCGAAGCCGTCGGCGCGGGTCGCGGCGTACATGTCCTGCAAGCCCGCCCCCTCGGGCAGGTCGCGCAGGCCATAGCGCACGCCGTCATAGCGCGCGAGATTGCTCGAGGCTTCGGCAGGCGCGATGATGTAATAGGCGGGCAGCGCGTATTTCGTATGCGGTAGCGAGACGTCGACGATCTCCGCACCCGCATCGCGCAGCCATTCCTTGCCCCGTTCCCAGCTGTCGAGGATCGCCTGGTCGGTGCCGTCCATGCGGTATTCGCGCGGAATGCCGACGCGCTTGCCCTTCAGATCGGCGTTCAGCCCCGCTTCCCATTCGGGTACGGGCATGTCGAGGCTGGTCGAATCCTTCGGATCGTAACCCGCCATCGCTTCCAGCATGATGGCGCAATCGGTGACGTCCCGCGCCATCGGCCCGGCCTGATCGAGGCTGCTGGCGAAGGCGACCACGCCCCAGCGCGAACAGCGGCCATAGGTCGGCTTGATCCCGGTGATGCCAGTGAAAGCGGCGGGCTGGCGGATCGAGCCGCCGGTGTCGGTGCCGGTCGCGGCAGGCGCGAGCCGTGCGGCAACCGCGGCGGACGACCCGCCCGAACTTCCTCCGGGGGCAAGCGCGGCATTGCTGCCCGCCTTCCGCCAGGGCGAATTGACGTTGCCGAAATAGCTCGTTTCGTTCGAGCTACCCATCGCGAACTGGTCGAGATTGAGCTTGCCCAGCATGCCCGCGCCCGCGTCCCACAGGTTCTGCGACACGGTGCTTTCGTATTGGGGCACGAACCCTTCGAGGATGTGGCTGGCCGCGGTGGTCTGCACGCCCTTGGTCGCGAACAGGTCCTTCATCCCGATCGGCACGCCCGCCATCTTGCCCAGCGGCTTTGCTTCGGCGCGCGCGGCATCGACCGCGTCCGCAGCCTCCAGCGCCTGCTCCGGCGTGGCGACGATGAAGGCGTTGAGCGCGTCCTGCGCCGCCGCGACATTCGCGTTGAAGGCTTCGGCCACCTCGCGCGCGGTGAAATCGCCCGCCGCGACGCCGTCGCGGATCGCCTTCACGCCCAGTTCTGTCAGGTCGGTCATGCTTACCTCGTCACCCCCGCAAAGGTGGGGGTCCCATGAAACGGAGCGCGGCATGCGCCACGCTGGATTCCCGCCGCTGCGGGAATGACGGATGGGATCGTCACTCGATGACCTTCGGCACACCGAAGAAGCCGTGTTCGGCTACGGGCGCGTTGGCCAGCACCTGGTCACGCACGCCGCCACCGGTCAGCGGGTCGGCATCGACCACGTCGTCGCGCAGCCGCTGTGCACGCGGGATGACGGCCGTCATCGGTTCGACACCGGCCACATCCACCTCGCCCAGCTGTTCGACCCAGCCGAGGATGTTGTTGAGTTCGGGCACCATGCGCTCCAGCGCCGCGTCATCCATGCGGATGCGCGCCAGCGAAGCGATCTTGGCCACGGTCTGCTTGTCTACGGACATGGGGACGCCGGTTAGCGCCCCCGTCCGTGCGCATCAAGCACGCGCGCTCTTCTTGCGAAGGAATTCGGACCGATTGTCCGAAATCAGGCGTAACGAACGGTGCGCGAAACGCGCGGCGTCCGGCTGCGCTGGCGACGCATGCCGAAACCGATCGCGCCGAAGCCCAGGATCAGCATCATCCAGGTCGCCGGTTCGGGCACGCCCGGGACACCCTGCGCCACGACCGCGCCCAGCTTGAAGCTGTCGGTCACCTGATTGCGGGGGGTCAGCGCGCCGACGATCCAGTTGGCGGACGTCCCGCCCGATTCGTTCGCCGCCCAGCGGCTGCCGGTGCCGCCATAGCTGTTGTCGCTGGAGGTGATCAGCGAATTGATCTTGGACACCGAGGAACCGTTCCAGCCCTTCGTATCGCCGGAGGATAGCGACGCGAAGGTCACGTCGGTATCGCCATAGGCGGACAGATAGGCGTAGGGCAGCGAGACCGGCTGGTCGAAGGTCAGCAGGATGAAGTCGCTGCCGAACGAATTGTCGATCGTGTGCGTGTTGTTGGCGCCGCGACCTTCGAGGAAGTTCGTCACGCCCAGACCGTTCGCGTAATCGCCGAGATAGGCGCTGGTGACGACGTTCATGAACACCGACCAGGCGGAAGCGGTGACGTTGATCGTCTGGCCGTTATCCGTGCCCGTAAAGGTACGGGTGTTGCCCGGAGCGCCACTCGTGGAGCTGGAATGCTTCGTACCGAAATTGATGGTCGGCGCCGCGCTGGCGGGCATGGCCATCATCGATGCGCCGATAACGGCGGCGGAAATAACACTCAGACGTTTCATGGCCGTCGGCCCTCCTTCACCCGGATCATCGCCCCTGCGATGTGCGGTCATGAAGAAAGGATTAATTCGGCCCCTGGTCGCTGACAATCGCCGCGAATACACCCGTCCCGCGTTGAGACAGCGACCGGCAACCCGAAGGAAAGGCTCCAAATTCCCGAGGCGGGAACTTGGTCTGCACTATCCTTAATTGCCAGCCGGTGCCGAATCGGGCGCCTGCGTTGCCCCCGGCGCGCCACCCTGCTGCTGCATCATCATCTGCTGCAGCATCTGGACACGACGCTCCGCATCCTCACGGCTCATGAAGTCGTTCACGGTAACGTCGAAGACAAGATCGCTGTTCGGCGGGATCGGGGCACCGGGCGGCGGGCTGTCGCCATAGGCGAGGTCGGAAGGAATCTCGATCCGGTACTTGCCGCCCTTCTCGGTGCGTTGCAGCCCTTCCACGAAGCCGGGGATCATCTGCCCATCCTCCAGTAGCATCGGCGTGCCCGGCGGCAGGATGCCCGGGGGGAAGGGCGAAGGCTGCGACTGGTCGAAGGTTTTCCCGTCGGGCAGCTTGCCGACATAATCGATGAACACGACATCGCCGATCTGTGGGCTGGTGCCGTTGCCGGCCTCGAGCTCGGTCACCTTGACCCCGCCCGGAACCGCGGCCCAGGCGACGCCCGCGGCGACCAGCAGCGCGAGGATCACGCCGATCCACAGCTTGGCCAGCGAGCCCTTGGCGATCGGCCGGAGCGGTACACGGGTAATCTCGGTCATCGATAGAGGTCCTGCGATCTGAAACCGCGCGCCGGACAAGCGAAGGGCGCGGGAGGCGATATGCCCACCCGCGCCCTTTGGCGTGTCTCGGCCCGATCTTCAAGCCGGGCGTATGAACGCAGGCGGTTTATACCGCGCCGTCGCGCTCCATCCGCTTACGCTCCATCTTGCGGGCGCGGCGAACGGCGGCGGCCTTTTCACGGGCGCGCTTCTCGCTCGGCTTCTCGTAGTGGCGGCGCAGCTTCATCTCGCGATACACCCCCTCACGCTGCAGCTTCTTCTTGAGCGCGCGGAGAGCCTGGTCGACATTGTTATCGCGAACGACGATCTGCATAGAGTTCACTACCTTTCAATTCGATCGGTCAGAGCCCGCGTGATTCGCCCGATCGATTCGGGAGGCGGCGGGTCACCGTCTGTAAATGCAACGAAAATGCGCCCGTAACCGTTCCGGACGGGCGCCATCGCGGTCCCTATAGGACTTCGCGCGTCTCGAAGCAAGGTCCCGTACCACTCCTGCCGCGCCGTGGCAGGCTTGCCACAGCGGCGGGCAAGTCTATGGAGCCCATATATGGCTACGACCCCTCCCCTTACCGCCACCGCGCTGGTCTTCGCCGGCGGCGGCACCGGCGCGGTGCTGCGCTATCAGCTCGGCCGGGCGATGACCGGGTGGCTGGGGCCGCAGACTATAACGGCCTTCCCATGGGCGACGCTGGCGGCCAACGTCATCGGCAGCCTCGCCATGGGGCTGCTCGCCGGATTCCTCGCCCGTCACGGTGCGGCGCAGGGCGAGACCTGGCGCATTTTCGTGGGAGTAGGGCTGCTCGGCGGGTTCACCACCTTTTCCAGCTTCAGCCTGGAACTGATGCTGCTGATAGAGCGCGGCCAGCCCTCGCTTGCCCTCACCTATGCCGGGGTTTCGTTGCTGGCGGGTCTCGTCGGGCTCTATATCGGCCTTATCGCCATGCGGCTGACGGCATGACCCTTCGACAAGCTCAGGATGATCGCAATGTCTGATGAAGTCCGCCAGTTCGCGGTCGCGCCCGACGACGACGGTATCCGGCTCGACCGGTGGTTCAAGCGCAACCTGCCGCAGGTAGGCTTCGGTACGGTCAGCCGCTGGGCGCGCACCGGTCAGCTGCGCGTCGACGGCGGCCGTGCCAAGGTGGACGATCGGCTGAGCGCCGGGCAGGTGCTGCGCATTCCACCCGGCGGTGAGGATACGCGCCGGAAGACTGCGACCCGCCGTGAACTGACGCCCGAGGAAATCGAACTGGCCGAGAGCATGGTGATCGCGCGCACCAACAGCGCGATCGTCCTCAACAAGCCGCCGGGTCTCGCAACGCAGGGCGGCACCAAGACGCACCGCCACGTCGACGGTCTGCTCGACGCCTATCATACCGACGACGAGCCCCGCCCCCGGCTGGTCCACCGGCTCGACAAGGATACCAGCGGCGTGCTGCTGATCGCACGCACGCCGGGCAGCGCGGCGAGCTATTCCAAGCGCTTTTCGGGCCGCAGCGCGAAGAAGATCTACTGGGCGTTGGTCGTGGGCGTACCCGATGTGCACGAGGGCACCATCGACGCCGCGCTGGCCAAGCAGCCGGGCACCGGCGGCGAGAAAATGCATGTCGACGAGGAAGGGGGCCAGCGGGCCGTCACCCGTTACCGCGTGGTGGAGCGCGCAGGCAACCGCGCGGCGTGGGTCGAGCTGGAGCCGATGACAGGGCGCACCCACCAGCTGCGCGTGCACATGGCGGCGATCGGCCACCCCATCGTGGGCGACGGCAAGTATGGCGGACAGGACGCGTTCCTGACCGGCTCCATCAGCCGCAAGATGCACCTCCATGCGCGGCGTCTCGTCATCAGCCAGCCCAAGCTCGACGGTGGCGGCCAGCTGGACGTAACCGCCGATCTGCCCGAACATTTCGCTGCGAGCATGGAGCAGATGGGCTTCGACCTGTCGCTGAGCGCGGCGGAGCCGCTGCGCGACGAAGCCCCCGAACGGACCAAGGCCGAAAAGAAGCAGGCCGCGCGCGCCCATTTCAAGCAGGTCCGCAAATCGAAGCGTGGCGAGCGGCGCAATCGCGGTGCGACCGCCCCCACCGGCAAGCTGGGGAAGAAGTCGCCGTCCGGGGCGAAGCGCAAAGGCCCGACGAAGGGATCACCCGCAAAAGGATCGCCTAAGGGGCGCGGCTGATGCACCCCAACCCGCTCTTTCGCAGCGAGGATCGCGCGCTGTTCGAAAGCCTGATCGACCAGGTCGGCTTCGGCATGGTGTTCCTGACCACGCCCGATGGCCCGCGCGTGGCGCATACCCCGCTGCTGTCGACCGGTGACGGCGCAGTGCAGTTTCACCTCGCGCGCGGCAATGCGCTGACCCGCCATCTCGACGGCGCGACCGCGCTGATCGTCGTGAACGGGCCGGACAGCTATGTCAGCCCGCGCTGGTATGCCGACCGCGCGCAGGTGCCGACCTGGGACTATCTCGCGCTAGAGCTGGAAGGCCGCGTGCGGCGCATGGACGAAGACGGGGTCGAGGCGCTGCTCCACACGCTGATCGAGCGGCACGAGAACCGGATCGAGGGCGAGCCCTGGCGGGCGGAGGAGACCCCGGCCGATCGCTGGGACGGGCTGCGGCGTGGCATCGTCGGCTTCGAGCTGGAGGCGCAGGCATGGCGGCCCACGGTGAAGCTGTCGCAGAAGAAGTCGCCGGAAGAGCGCGACACCATCGCCGCGCAACTCGCAGCCCATGGCTCGCCCGCGCTCGCGCAATTGATGCGGGCGCTCGTCGCGTGAGCGTACGCCTCGCCGTGTTCGATTGCGACGGCACGCTGGTCGATGGCCAGGGCGCGGTGTGCGAGGCGATGGAGACCGCCTTCGCCGAAGCGGGTCTGCCCACCCCCGACCGGCACGATATTCGCCAGATCGTGGGGCTGAGCCTGCCGATGGCCCTGCGCCACCTCGTTCCCGACGCGCCCGCCGAGCAGCGGGCGCACGCGGTGGAGGCCTACAAGACCGCGTTCCGCTCGGCCCGCGAAGCCGGGCAAGTCTCGGAACCGCTCTATCCCGGCATCGCCGATCTTCTCCGCGAGCTGAAGGCCGATGGCTGGGCGCTTGCGGTTGCGACCGGCAAGTCCGACCGGGGCCTGCGCGCCTGCGTGGCGACGCACGGGCTCACCGACCTGTTCGACAGCCTGCAGGCGGCCGATTTTCATCCGTCCAAGCCCGCGCCGGAGATGCTGCTCGCGGCCCTTGACGAATGCCTGGCCGAGCCCGCGAACAGCGTGATGATCGGCGATACGATCTACGATATCGAAATGGCGGCTGCGGCGGGCGTGCGATCGATCGGGGTCGGCTGGGGCTATCATCCCCCGGACACGCTCCTCTCCGCCGGAGCGGTGGGCGTGGCGAACACCGCAGCCGAGCTGAGGACGATGATCGATGGCTGACGAAACCCGCATCGCCAATCGCTACTGGCTGCTCCAGCTGGTGCGGCTGATCTGCGTGGTCGCCGCGGTCTATGGTGCCGCAATCACTGCGCACGCGGTGGAAGGCGATGCCACACTGGGCGGCGTGTTGTTCATCGCGGGAACCGTCGGTTTCTTCTTCGGGCCTCTGCTGCTCGCCCGTCATTGGCGCGGGAGCGACCGGTGAAGCGCTTCTGGAAGGATGTGACGGTCGAAGAGGTCGCGGGCGGCTATCAGGTCGCGCTCGACGGGCGACCGCTGAAGACCCAAGGCAAGGGCGAGCAGATCGTGCCCTCGCGGGCGCTGGCCGAAGCGCTCGCGTGCGAATGGCGGGCCCAGGGCGAGGATGTCGATGCCGCCGCCTTCCCCAACCGCGACATGGCCGATTTTGCCATCGACCGGATCGCGACGGGCGCGGAGGACGCGGTCGGCAAGCTGCTGGCCTTCGCGGAGACCGATACGCTGTGTTACCGCGCCGATCCCGACGAGCCGCTTTTCCGTCGTCAGCAGGAGCTGTGGGAGCCGCTGCTGACCGCCCTCGAAGCCCGCGAAGGCGTTCGCTTGGCGCGTGCTAGCGGCGTTATGCATCGCCCGCAGCCGGGCGAGACCATCGAGACACTGCGGGCTCGCCTGCAGAACGTCGATCCGTTGACCCAGGCGGCGCTGCTGCAAATGGCGTCGCTCGCCGCCTCGCTCACCATCGCGCTGGCCGCGCTGGAACCGGACGCCGACATCGAGGCGCTGTGGAACGCCGCCAATCTGGAAGAGGACTGGCAGATCGAGCTGTGGGGCGAAGACGCGGAGGCCGCAGCACGCCGCGCCGACCGCGCGGCCCGCTTCGCGATGGCGGCGCGGTTTGCCCTCGCCGTCCGATCGCGCGATGATGGCTAGGTACCTCGGCGCCACAACCGGCTGAGGCCGATCCGGGGAGGATGACCGTGTTGCAGACCATCGCCGTGCTTTTGCTTCTTCTGGGGGCACCAGCCGCGCCCGACCCGCATTTGCCGCAGCCGACCTACGACGAGGTCGCTCCCGAACTGCCGGAGGGGCGTCACGATGCGGTGCTGATCGTTTCCAAGACGAATGGATGGCGGCATATCGAGCATATTCCGCACTCGAACGCAGTGCTGGCCGATATCGCAGCGGAGCTTGGGCGGCAGAGCTACGCCACCGAAAACGGGGCGATCTTCAACGATGAGCAGCTCGGCCATTTTTCGGTAGTGGTGCTCAACAGCGCGAGCGGCGATTTCCTGACGCGGGAGCAGGAGGGCGCGTTTTCACGCTTTCTCGCACGCGGCGGCGGCATCGTGGCACTCCATGCCGCGGGCGACGACAGCCATACCGGACCGTGGTACGTCCACTCCATCATCGGCACGACATTCATTGGCCATCCCGGTGGCGACGACCACATCGAGCCCGCCCGCATCGTGCCGGACCGACCGGACGACCCGCTGCTGGCCGGGCTGACCTTCCCATGGACGCTGGCGGACGAATGGTATTCCTTCGACGCCAATCCCGCCGACAACGGGATGCAGGTCGTCGCCAGCATCGACGAGGACAGCTATCGCCCGGGCGAGGCGCTGGCGATGGGCGCGCATCCGGTCATCTGGACCAATCCGCGTACCCCGGGCCGCGTGGTCTACAGCGCGCTTGGCCATACCCCGGAAGCCTACGACGATTCCAATTATCGCCGCTTCCTCGCCAACGCGATCCGCTGGGCCGCGGGGGCGACGGCGTAATAGGCGGCGACGCCGCCCGACCACGCTGCGTCGTTCAGCCGACCCAGTCGGCGATCTGCTGGGCAACGTCGTTCGCCGCCTCGTTCAGCGCAGTGCCGACCGGGCCCACCTCGGCGGGAATGCCCGGCACCGTCTGCTCGAACCGGCGGGTGGTGATCTCGCGCCCCTTGCCCTCCAGCACGGCATCGACCCGTACGACCACAGAAGAAGACTGGGCATCGTAGCCGAACGAGACCAACGATCCGCGCACCCGCGTGTCCGCAGCGAAATCGGGATCGCTGCCGTCGGTCACGATCCGGCTGGAGCGGTTGCGTAGCGTTTCCGCGAGCAGTGTCTGGAACAGGCGCGCGGGCCGATCGACCCACTGCGCGTCCTCCAGATAGGCGATGTTGCTGGCGTCGATCTGTACCGGCACCCGCGTGACGGCGATGCTCTTGGGCGCATCGAAACCGGACACCGCGATCGCGCCCCCGGCAGTTCCGCTGGCCCCCGTACCCGCCACCGGCGTGCGTTCGGGCGTCAGCGTCAGCAGGGAGGGCGGCGGTTTGCTGCCGAAACTGATGCAGGCGGACAACGCCAGTGCGAGGCCGACGGTCGGCAGCAGGCGAGCAAACTTGGTCGTGGCAGTCATTCTCACCCTCACTTCGGCTTGTAGTCGGGCAGCTTCTCGCTGCCGATCAGGCTGCCCGCGCCTTCGCTCTCGATCCGCTCGGTCACCTGGCGCAGCGCCTTGCTGGTCGCCTGCAGGTCCTTGATCGCGGCGGTGGCGGCCGGGATGGTTTCCTCGTTGATCTTGCGCGCCGCGGGCGTCGTCTCGTCCAGCGTGGCCTGCAGCGAATTGGCCGCGGTGCTCGCCGAATTGAGCGTCTGCCTGAGCTGCGCGGCAAGCGATGCGCCTTCCTGGTTGAGCAGGCGGTCGGTGCTATCGGTCACCTTCTGGAACGAATCGAGCGTTTCCCCGGCCTCGCGCAGGGTTACCTGCAGCTCCGCAAGCGTTCCCTCGATCTGCGGTGTGGCGGAAGCGAGGCTCTCGGTCATCTTGTCGGTATTGGCCAGGATGCCCGCGATCGACGCCTGGTTCCGGTCCGACAACAAGACGGTCAGACGCTCGGTCAGCGTCGCCAGCCGCTCCAGCAGCAGCGGCGCGTTGGCCAGGATCTGGCCGAAGCCCCCGGCCTTGGGCGGGATTACCGGTACGTCTTCCGGACAGGCGGTGGTCTCGCAGGTGATCGGCGGGCGCCCCTTGCGCGCGCCGTCCAGCAGGATGGTGGATACGCCGGTAAAGGAGCTCTGGATGGTGGCAGTGGTGCCGACCAGCACGGGGACCTCGTCCTTCACCGCGATCCGCACGCGCACGAATTCGGGATCGGCTTCCCACAGGCGGATTTCCCGCACCTGCCCCACCGGCACGCCGGCGAAGGAAACCTGCGACCCCTTGGCGAGGCCTTCCACCGACTGCTTGAAGAAGATGTCGTAATCCTTCTGGTCGCCCTGCCCCAGCCGGGCGATCCAGACGACGAAGAGCGCCAGACCGGCGAGGATCAGCAGCGAGACCGCGCCCACCCAGACATGATTTGCTCTCGTTTCCATGACGTTCCTATGCCCCTCTCGCGGAGGAATTGTCCATCGCGGTGCTTCGTTCCTTGCTCGACAGCGCAGCGCGGCCGCGCGGGCCGTTGAAATATTCGTCGATCCACGGGTGGTCGGTTTCGAGCAGTTCGGGGATCGTCCCGACCGCAATCACCTGCTTGTCAGCCAGCACGGCGACCCGGTCGCAGATTTCGTACAGCGTATCGAGGTCGTGGGTGATGAGGAAGACCGTCAGCCCCAGCGTTTCCTTCAGCTCGCGCGTCAGGCGGTCGAACGCGGCGGCACCGATCGGGTCGAGCCCGGCGGTCGGCTCGTCCAGGAACAGCAGTTCCGGATCGAGCGCCAGCGCCCGTGCCAGCCCCGCGCGCTTCTTCATGCCGCCCGACAGCTCGCTGGGATATTTCGCCGCCGCATCCTCCGGCAGGCCGCTCATCACCACCTTGTAGCGGGCGATGTCGCGCATGACGTCGGGCTCGATATCGGGATAGAACTGCTTGAGCGGAACCTCGACATTCTCGCCCACGGTCAGGGTGGAGAACAGCGCGCCGCCCTGGAACAGCACGCCCCAGCGATTGCGCACGCCCAGCGCCTCGTCCGGTTCGGCCGACGTGATCGACCGGCCGAACACGCGTATATCGCCGGAATCGGGCGTCTGCAGGCCGATAACCGAGCGCATCAGCACGGATTTACCGGTGCCCGAACCGCCGACCACGCCCAGTATCTCGCCCCGCTTCACTTTCAGCGACAGGTTCTCGTGCACGACCTGATCGCCGAAGGCATTGGTGACCCCCTCGATCTCGATCGGATATTTTCCGCGAAACCGCTCGTGCCGACCGAGCGCCGGTTCGGTGGAATCGTGTTCGACCGCGTCGCTCATTCCCAGCCCACCTTGCTGAAGAACACCGCGAAGAAGGCGTCGAGCACGATCACCGCGAAGATCGCCTGGACCACCGCCTTCGTCGTGCGCAAGCCGACCTGTTCCGAATTTCCCTCCACCTGCATGCCCTGATAGCAGCCGGTCAGCGCGACGATCAGGCCGAAGACCGGTGCCTTTATCAGGCCCACCCACACGTCGTAGGTCGGCACGACCTCCTGAATGCGCTGCAGGAAGGTGATGAAGGGGATGCCCAGCATCAGGTCAGCGATCACCGCGCCGCCGATGATCGACATGACCGAGGCATAGAAACCGAGCAGGATCATCATGAAGGTACAGGCGGCGATGCGCGGGATCACCAGCGCTTCTATCGGCGAGATACCGATGGTGCGCATCGCGTCGATTTCTTCGGTCAGCTTCATCGTGCCGAGCTGCGCCGCGAAGGCGGAGCCGGACCGGCCCGCCACCATGATCGCGGTCATCAGTACGCCGAGCTCGCGCAGGGTGATTCGGCCGACCAGGTTCACGGTCAGCGTCTCGGCCCCGAACTGCGCCAGCTGCGCCGCGCCCTGCTGCGCGATGACGATGCCGATGAGGAAACTCATCAGCCCGATGATGGGCAGTGCGTTGACGCCCACGCTTTCCAGCTGGCTTACCATGGCCTTCATACGGAAGCGGCCCGGGTGGCGGACCATCGCCGCGACGGCCATCAGGATCTGGCCGAGGAAGCCGACGATGGTGCGAATGCCGCTTCCCATCTCGAATATCTTGTCGCCGACCACCGCCGGGACGCGTTCCAGCAATCTGGCGCGGTCGGCCTCGACATCGGCCTCGTTGATGCTGTTGCCCACGGCCTTCATCAGCCGGTCCGCGCGTTCGCTGGTGCCGACGATCTCGGCATTGGTTTGCCGCGCGACGTAGCAGGCGAGCCACGCGCCGACCGTGTCGATCTCGCTGACATCGGACAGGTCGATCCGGTCGAGCGACTGGTCCATGACCCTGAGGTCCTGGTCGATCTCTCCGATGCTGGAGACGAGATAGGGGCCCGACAGGCGCAAAACCTTGCGGCCGTCCTCCCCTTCCTCGACGCTGTATTGCGGACCCTGTGCCATGCCGCGCCCCATATGCGGCCAATCACCGCGCTTCACAAGCTGCAACCTCGCTGGCAAAGGCCGTGGCACTATGGACGCCAAGCTGCCCACCACCTTCGATCCCGCCTCCATCGAGGCGCGCTGGTACACCCATTGGGAGGAGAACGGCCTGTTCCGGCCGGACCGGCCCGACGCCGAACCCTTCACCATCGTGAACCCGCCGCCCAACGTGACGGGCAGCCTGCATATCGGCCACGCGCTCGACAACACGCTGCAGGACATCGTGATCCGGTACGAGCGGATGCGCGGCAAGGATGCGTTGTGGGTGGTCGGCACCGACCATGCCGGGATCGCCACGCAGATGGTGGTCGAACGCCAGCTGATGGAGCGGCAGGACAAGCGCACGAACTATTCGCGCGAGGATTTCGTCGCCAAGGTGTGGGAATGGAAAGAGGAATCGGGCGGCACCATCACCCGCCAGCTGCGCCGCCTAGGCTGCTCGATGGACTGGAGTCGCGAGCAGTTCACCATGGATCCGCATTTCTCCGCCGCGGTGACCAAGGTGTTCGTCGATCTCTACAATGACGGGCTGATCTATCGCGACAAGCGGCTGGTGAACTGGGACCCGGCGCTCAAGACCGCGATCTCCGACCTCGAGGTCGAGACCAAGGATGTGAAGGGCAGTTTCTGGACCTTCGAATACCCGCTGGCGGACGGAAGCGGTTCGATCCGCGTTTCCACCACGCGGCCCGAAACCATGCTCGCCGACATGGCGGTGGCGGTGCACCCGGAGGATGAGCGCTACGCCGATTTGGTAGCGCGCGGAGCGAAGGTGAAGCTGCCGATCACAGGGCGCGAGATTCCCATCGTCGCCGACGAGCACGCCGATCCTGCCCTCGGCAGCGGCGCGGTGAAGATCACGCCAGGCCATGATTTCAACGACTTCGAGGTGGGCAAGCGCGCAGGAATCGCGCCCGCCGACATGCTCAACATGTTCGACGCCGATGCGCGGGTAGTCCAAACCGCGGACGGCAAAGTCCCAGCAGAACTGATCGGAGTCGAACGTTTCGACGCGCGCGCTCGCATCGTCGCGCTGATGAAGGAAGGCGGCCACCTCGTCCCGCATGTGACGAAGGACAAGAACGGCGAAGAAATTGAACACGACGCCGAGCCGCGCACCATCCCCACCCCCTTCGGCGACCGCGGCGGGGTCGAGATAGAGCCGTGGCTGACCGACCAGTGGTACGTCGATGCCGAGAAGCTGGCGCAGGCCCCGATCGACGCGGTGCGCGACGGGCGGGTCGAGATCGTGCCCAAAAGCTGGGAGAAGACTTTCTTCAACTGGATGGAAAACATCCAGCCGTGGTGCGTTTCGCGCCAGCTGTGGTGGGGTCACCGCATTCCGGCATGGTATGCCGAGGATGGGCACGTTTTCGTCGCAGAAACGGAGGAGGAGGCCCAGCAGCTCGCGGGCGATGGCATCGCGCTTTCCCGTGACAATGACGTCCTCGACACGTGGTTCTCCTCTGCCCTGTGGCCGTTCGCCACGCTCGGCTGGCCGGACAACACCGACCTCTTCTACAAGCACTATCCCAACAGCCTGCTGATCTCCGGCTTCGACATCCTGTTCTTCTGGGACGCGCGGATGCTGATGCAGGGGATGCACCTGACCGGCGAGGTGCCGTGGCCGCGGCTTTACCTCCACGGGCTGGTGCGCGCGGCGGACGGGTCCAAGATGTCGAAATCGAAGGGCAATGTGGTCGATCCGCTCGGCCTGATCGACCGCTTCGGCGCGGATGCGCTGCGGTTCTTCATGGCGGCGATGGAAAGCCAGGGCCGCGACATCAAGATGGACGAGGCGCGGGTCGAGGGATACCGCAATTTCGCGACCAAGCTGTGGAACGCGACCCGGTTCTGCCAGGCGAACGGCATCGGCGCGAGCGATACCATCGCCGCCCCGCCCGCGCGCATGGCCGCCAACCAGTGGATCATCGGCGAGGTCGCGCAGACCGTCGCCGCGCTGGACGAGGCGCTGGCGGACCTGCGCTTCGACGCGGCGGCGAACACCATCTACCACTTCGTGTGGGACCGGTTCTGCGACTGGTATCTCGAGCTGATCAAGCCGGTGTTGCAGGGCGATGCCGAAGCGAGCGCGGCGGAGGAAACCCGCGCGGTCGCCGGGTGGGCGCTGGATCAGATCCTGGTCATGCTGCACCCCTTCATGCCCTTCGTCACCGAGGAGCTGTGGCATGCGCAGGCCGAGCATCAGGGGGGCAAGCGTCCCTACGAACTGATCCTCGCCAAGTGGCCCGAACCGCAAGCGCAGGTGAGCGAACAGGCGGTCGCCGCGATCGACTGGGTCATTGCGCTTACCACCTCCGTCCGGGCGGCGAAGAACGAGCTCGGCATCGCGCCGGGCGCGAAGCTGGAGGCGTGGATCGCCGATCCCTCCCCCGTCGCGGCGGGCGTGCTCGACCGCGCCGGTGCGGCGGTGAAACGGCTCGCGCGGCTGACGCCGGTCCATGTAGGCGAGGCCCCGGTCGGCCCCGCGATGCAGATAACGGCGGGCGGCGACGCGGTCGTGATCCCGCTGGAGGGAGTGATCGACATCGGCGCGGAGAAGGCGAGGCTGGAGAAGGCGCTGGCGGCTTCTGCAAAGGAGCGCGACAGCCTGGACAAGCGGCTCGGCAATGCGGCCTTCGTCGAGAAGGCGAAGCCCGAGGCGGTCGAGAAGGCGCGTGCCGACCGCGCCCATCACGCCGCCGAGGCGGAGCGGATCGAGGCGGCGCTGGCGCGGCTGGGCTAGGCGAACGGCTTTCCTACCCCGCACCCGGCGTGGCATAGGGCGGGCGTGACCAACGCTCGCCCACCCGTCTCCCGACCGACCATGTCCCGCGCCGTCGCAAACCGGGCGACAGCGGCGGTTTTTTCGCCCTCAGGACACTGTTCCATGTGTTCCATCCTGTTGGATTCCGCATGCAGCTGACCCTCGCCACCCAGGCTGCGAACGAGCCGGAAATCTTCGCCTCGTTGCAGGGCGAGGGGCCGAGCGCCGGGCGTCCGGTCGCATTCCTGCGCCTGTCGCGCTGCAACCTCGCCTGCGTGTGGTGCGACACCGCCTATACCTGGCATTTCGAAGGCGATGCGCGGCCGCATCGCGGCGGCGAAACCTTCGACCGGGGCGCGAACCAGCTGAAGCTTTCGCCGCGCGAGGTGGCCGACCGGATCGCCGCGCTGGGGCAGGACCGGCTCGTCATCACCGGGGGCGAGCCCTTGTTGCAGGCTGCGGGCCTAGCCGAAATGCTGGAGCATCTACCCGACATCGCGGTGGAGATCGAAACCAACGGCACCGTCGCTGCGCCGCCGCGGCTGGACGTGCGGATCGACCAGTTCAATGTCAGCCCGAAGCTGGCGCATAGCGGCAATCCGGCCGAGCTCGCGCTGCTGCCCGAACGGCTGGACGCCTACGCGACCGACCCGCGCGCCTTCTTCAAATTCGTGATCGCCGAGCCGACCGACGTCGAGGAGGTGCTGGCATTGCAGGAACGCTATCGCTTTCGCCCCGGCCACGTCTTCCTGATGGCGGAAGGCACCGATAGCGAGACGTTGCGCGCCCGCGAGGCGTGGCTGGCGTCGCTATGCCTGCGCCATGGTTTTCGCCTGTCCGACCGGCTGCATATCCACCTCTACGGCGATACGCGCGGGACCTGACCCGCCGCGGCCGCGAACCCCTAGGCCTTGTGGTTGCGCCAGCGCTGGACGATCCGCTCCACCGCCTGGCGTTCGCCCCCGCCCGAAGCCCACATTTTAGAGAAGCTGGGATCTTCGGACGCGGGCCGCTTCGCCTCGTCCAGCGGATCGAAGCGCAGGCGCATCGGGATCGAGACGCCTTCGCCCGAAACGATCGCCTCGCGATTGGCCAGGGCAGAGATCGAATCGAGGAAGCCGCGCGACCCCTCGGGCATCGCCGCCTTCACGAACGCCTGGTCGCGATCGTTGTTGAGCCGCATCGAAATGATGGTGCCGCATTGCGACAGCACCCCTTCCGCCAGGTCCGACGGGCGCTGCGTCACCAGACCCAGCGAGATGCCGTATTTGCGCCCCTCCTTTGCGATGCGGCTGAGGATGTCGGCGACCGAGGACCCGTCCGCGTTCTTCTCGCTGGGGATGTAGCGGTGCGCCTCTTCGCACACGAGCAGGATCGGGCGCGTCCCCTCCTTCCGGCCCCACACCGCATAATCGAACACCAGGCGGCTGAGCACCGACACGACGGTGGCGGTGATGTCGGACGGGACGCCGGAGACGTCGATGATGGAGATCGGCTTGCCGCCGCCCGGAAGGCGGAAGACGCGGCAGATGAAATCGCTCAGCGTGTCCGCGACCAGCATGCCGGAGAACATGAACTGATAGCGCGGATCGGCCCGCAGCTCCTCCAGCTTGTTCTTTATGCGCATGTAGGGCGAGGTGTTGGTCGCCTTGTCCAGCTGCCCCATCTCGTCGGTGAGCGCCACGGCGAGGTCGGACAGCAGGTAGGGCGTGGGCGAATCGACGGTCACCTTGCCCAGTTCCTGCGCGATCTTGTTCTTCGCCCGCGCGCGCTGGAGACATTTGGCAAGGATGTCCGCATCCACCTGCCGATCGTGGCCCTGGCTGGTCAGCAGCACCTCGCAATGTTCGGCGAAGTTCATCATCCAGTACGGCATCTGCAGGTTGGAGACGTCCAGCGTCATCCCGCGATCGCGGAAGGCGGCGGTATATTCGCCATGCGGGTCGATCATCACCACATGCCCTTCGGGCGCGCTGTCGCAGATGCGATGCAGGATCAGCGCGAGGCTGGTCGACTTGCCCGTGCCGGTGGAACCGAGCAGCGCGAAATGCTTGCCCAGCAAGGCGTCCATATACAGCGCCGCCCGGGTATCGCGCGTGGGATAGACCGTTCCGATCTCGATACAGGTGCTGCCGGTATTGGCATAGGTCTGGCGCAGATCCTCCGTGGTGGTGGGGAAGATGCGATCGCCCGGTACGGGAAAGCGCGACACGCCGCGCCGGAAGGAGTGCATCCGGCCGGTCACGCGCTCCTCCTGCCCCTCGCCCAGGAAATCGGCCATCGAGGCGATGGCGTTGCCATCGGCCCCCGCCCGCCGCTGATCGCGGATCGAGGCGAGCAGCCAGTTGCCCCCGACGCGCACCTTCACCTGGCTGCCGACCTGCCCGGCCTGCGCGATGGCGGGGTCGGGATCGGCGCTGCATTCGCGCAGCCGGGCGCTGTCGAGCGCCAGCTTCACGCCCGCGCCCGAGACTTCCAGCACGGTGCCGATCGCCCGCGCGGCATTGTCCATATCGGGGGCCGGTGCCGGGCGGCGCTCCACGAAGGCATCGCTGTTTTGCATCTGCGTCATGTCGTCGGGGTCGCCCTGCCGCTGGTCATGGGATCACGGATCGGCGGCCTAGCGCGAAGCTGGTTAATTTCGTGTTGCCCCGCGCTCAGCTGCGTCCGAACGCGCGCCCCGCGAGCCAGCCCATCACGACCGACAGCGAGATCGCGAGCAGGCCGTAGAGCAACGACTGGTGCAGCGCGAACTGCTCCACGAACCGTTCGAACCCGACCTTGCGCACCTCGACCTCCGCGGTGGCGGACGCGAGCACCCGGCCATCGGAAACGGCGAAGGTTTCTGCGGTGTAGATGCCCGTCTGCACATTGGACGGCAGCTCGATCCGGGCCTGGTACAGCACGCCCTCGCTCACCTTCACGCCCTCGTCGTCCTCGATATACAACCCCTCGCGCTGGCGCAGATCGACCAGCCCGGCGCGAAACCGGTCCTGCTCCTCCGGATCGATCGCGCCGGAGGGGGAAAGCTGGATGAACCCGGTGCCGAATTCGAAGATCGCCGCCGTGCGATCGTCCACGATCCGGTCGATCGGGCGCGAGGATGCGACCGCGAAGAAGCTGGGCGCGGAGCGGAAAGCGGTGCTTTCGGCATTCATCCACATGCCCCCGATCTGGCGCTTCTCGCGCACCAGGATCGGGCGGGTCGGGCCCTTCAGCACCACGATGATGTCGTAATTCGCATCGGCCCGGCCATCGGGTGCCAGCACCGCGCCGAACAGCAGCAGCTCCGTGCCGACGAAGCCCTGCCGCACATTCACCTCGTGCTGCGACACCTCCGGCACCAGCGTCGGATCGCGCTGGGCGGTGAGCGCGACGAGGCACACCAGCAACGCCAGCACCCGCTTCATAGCTCGGTTACCGTGAAGACCTCGTCCGGTCGCACGCCAAGCCCGTACAGCATCCGCAGCGCGACGAGCAGGACGATCGCCGCCAGCACCACGCGCAACGCATCGGGCTTCACCCGCAGGGCGAGACGCGTGCCAGCCTGAGCGCCCAGCACCGATCCGACGAGGAGCAGCACCGCCAGCACCAGGTCCACCGCCTTGGTCGTCAGGGCATGGGTCATGGTCGTCGCCATGGTCACGAACAGGATATTGAACAGCGATGTGCCGACCACGACGTTGCCGCTCATCCCCAGGATGTAGAGCATCGCGGGCACCAGCATGAAGCCCCCGCCCACGCCCATCAGCATGGTGAGGATGCCGACGCCGAACCCCAGCAGCAACGGGGCGAGCGGGCTGATGTAGAGCCCGGAGGCATAGAACCGCCAGCGATAGGGCAGCGCGGCGACCAGCGGATGGTGGCGGCGGCGCGCCGCCGGGCGGCTCGACCCGCGATTGCGCTCGAGAATGGAATTGACCGCCTCGCGCATCATCAGCCCGCCGATCGATCCCAGCAGGACGACGTAGAGCACGTTGATGACGACATCGATCTGGCCCAGCGACTGGAGGATGCGGAACAGGACCGCCCCGAACAGGGCGCCCAGCACGCCCCCGGCGACCAGCACGCCCCCCATGCGATAATCGACCCCGCCGCGCCGGTTGTGCGCCAGCACGCCCGACACGCTGGCACCGGTCACCTGCGTCGCCGCGGAAGCGGCGGCGACGGTCGGGGGAATGCCGTAGAAGATCAGCAGCGGCGTAGTCAGGAACCCGCCCCCGACCCCGAACAGGCCGGACAGCAGTCCGGTGATGAATCCCAGTCCCACGATGACCAGGCCATTCACCGACAGGTTGGCAATGGGGAGATAGACATCCATGGGCGCACCAGCCGTAGCGGACCGGGCGGTTCCATGTCACCTTGCAAAGCGCGGTTAGACCCCGCTTTGCGCGGCCTTCAGAAACCGGCGCTGAGCGTGACGGCTACTCCGGAACCGGGCGCGGCGTTCCCCGCCACCCGGATGCGGTAATCGACGGAGAGGCGCGCGCTTGCGGGACCCAGGGCGATGCGGGTGCTCGCCGTGGGTCCGATATCGACCCGCGCCGCGCCCTTCTGCGCCCCGGCCCAGGTGCCCGCGCCCGCCCGCAATTCGAGCGGGCCAACGGTGCCCATTGCCCGGTCGATCCGCGCCTGACCGTCCGCGAAGCCGGTCGCATATCGCCCGCCCACATATCCCGCCTGGCCATAGGCCTCCAACCGGAAGCGCCCCGGCAGCGGCAAAGGTGGGAGCTCGGTGGTGAGGAAAGCGGACGGCGCGATGGTCGAGCCCGCCCGATCGTGTCGCAGGCGGACCTCCCCATGCAGGCGAATCGGGATCGATGCGACCGGCACGGCGGAGAGGCCAGCCGCGCCCTCGGTCTCGTGCGTCGAGCCCAGCGCCCTTGCGACACGCACATAGGCGGCGGGATCGAGAGACGAGCCGAGCGCCAGGCGATAGCGCAAGACCGCCCCCGCCTGACTTGCGCCGTAATTCGCCGGCGTGGTTCCGGCGCTCGTCAGGCCGGCTGCGCGCTCGCGAACGAATAGCCAGCTATCGAGGCTCCAGCGCGCCGCCCCGACGTTTCCTGCGGCGAGGTTGAGGGGAATTATCGGTACCGGGGCCGCGGCCATCCTTCTCCCCGCCGGGAGACTCTGCCGGATGGCGAAGGCAGGTCCGCCGGGTGCTGCCATCCTGAATATCTCCCCGACGGTGCCAGCGGAACCACCCGCTTCCTTCACCCATGACCGAACCGCAAGATGGGTGGGACCTGGCGCTGTCGATGGGGCCAGCCGGGGCGGAAAGGCCAGCGGCAGGGCGGTCGCGGGAGCGCGCCCCACCCCGCCCCTGTCGTGCAGTGCCTTCATGGGCATCGCGGCCGCCTGCGCTGCGGACGGTCGCGGCAGAGCGAGTGCCGGGAACACCGGAAATGGCGAAGCCCACGTCATCGCTCGCAGACCTGCCCAGGCCAGTGCCAGTCCGCCGAGCGCCAGCAGCGGGCCACCCCGGGCGTTCCGCACGCCGCCGATCATCCAGCGGCTTCCCGCGCCTGCAGGGAAACCGCGTGAACCGGATGATCGGTCTTGTCCCAGTGCACCTTGCTACCGCGCAGAACGCCCAGATAGGCCGCCAGCGCGCGCCGCGCCGCGATGATCGCGATGATGTTGGAAACGGGCAGCCGCGCGACCGCGCGAAATCCCTCCGCCCAGCCGTATTCACGGGTGGTGAAGACGAACCGCGTGGTCGCCCGAAGGCAAAGATGAGCGAAGTTGAGCGCAATCAGCCACCACACGCCCGGCGGCAGGGCGAAATCCGGGAGCAAGCCGAGAAAGCCCAGGAGCAGATCCAGCGCGCCCACGATCAGCAAGGCGTAGGCCATGGTGAGCAGCAGGGCGGAGAACAGCCCCCGGCGATCGCGCAAACGCATCCATATCTCGACCGGCCGGGCGCTCCAGCCCACCCGGTCCCAACCATGCAGGCCGATCCCGTTTATCCAGCGTGATTTCTGGCGCACCGCGGCGGAAAGATCGGCGGGAAAGCAGGCACGCGTCGCAATCAGCTGACCCGAACGGTCGCGCGCGCGCAAGAAGCGGGAGCGCCCGCCCATGGCGGATATGCGCAGGGCGAGTTCGTAATCCTCGGTCAGGCTGTCGGGGTGGAACGGGCGTCCCTCCGGATCGAGCGAACCGATGCGCGCCAGCATGTCGCGCGCAAAGACGCACCCCACGCCCGCCGCCGGCAGGCCGGCCCCGATCAACCCGCGAACCGGCATGGCCTTGCCATGAGCCTCGGCGAACTCCTCGCAATAGTGCCCCCCGATCCAGCGCGATTTCGGCTGTGGCTGCGGCAGCACCGGGAATTGCACGAAATCGGCGTGATCGATCGCCGCATCGGCCAGCGCCAGCGCAGCGGGATCGACCATGTCCTCCGCATCCTGCAGCATGACGAGACGGAAGCGGAAGTCGTGCCGCTCCTCTTCCTGACTGACCGCCCGATAGAGGCGGTTGAGGCAATCCGCCTTGGTCGTCGGACCATCGGCCTCGTGCACCACCAGCCGGATACGCGGATCGGAACGGACGGCCCCCGCCACCGCCGCCATCGTCGCATCGTCGTTGCGATAGCAGCCCACGAAGAGCGTTAACTCGGCCTGCGGCCAGGCATCGAGCAGATGCGCGATGGTGATGGCGATCACCTTTTCCTCGCGCCAGGCGGGGATCAGCACCGCCGCGCGTCCGGCCAGCGTCCGCGGCAGCGCCTCGCGATCGATCCGGTGGGTTCTGATCCGCCCGGTAAGCTTGCCCCACAGCCAGAGAAGGTCGACCGCCACCTCGTCGAGCGCGCCCAGGGCAAAGAATGTTGCGGAGAACAGCAGCAGTTCGTTCTGCACGAGCACCAGCCAGTGCACCGCATCGAACCCTGCCGACATGAAAGCGCCCCCGTATTTTCCCCTAGAAAAGACAGCTATCGGAGCATTCGCGGCCTTGCAACCTGGCAAACATTCCCCGAAAGCTCCCGCCCGCAATGGTTGATCCGATACCCAAGCCCATCGTTCGGGCTCTCGCACCTGTCCGCGCGCTGTTCGTCGGCGACGCGTCCGGAGGCATTCTCCTGATCCTGGTCGCTGCGGCGGCGATGGCTGTGGCGAACTCGCCCCTGTCGGAGAGCTACCACGCGCTGTTTCACGACTACTGGTTCTCGCCCCGCGTCTTCAAGCTCAACACGCTTCACCTGTGGGTGAACGACGGGCTGATGGCGATCTTCTTCTTCGTCGTCGGACTGGAGGTGAAGCGGGAAGTCGTCAGCGGGCAGCTGTCGGACCCGGCGCAGCGGCGGCTCCCGGTCCTGGCGGCCGCCTGCGGCATGATCGTTCCGGCGCTGATCTTCGTCGCGGTGGTGACGGCGGAGGGCGCGCATCTCGTGCGCGGCTGGGCGATTCCTGCGGCGACCGACATCGCCTTTGCGATGGGGGTGCTAGGCCTCTTGGGCAACCGCGTGCCTTCTTCGCTGCGCCTGTTTCTGCTGACCGTCGCGATCGTCGACGATATCGGTGCCGTGCTGGTGATCGCCGCCTTCTACAACAAGGGCATCGATCCGATGTGGCTGGCGATCAGCCTGGCCATTTTCGGCGTGATGATCGGGATGAACCGGTTCGGCGTGAAGCGCATGTGGCCGTTTCTCCTCTTCGCAGTTCTGCTGTGGGCCGCGGTGCTCTTCTCTGGCGTTCACGCCACTATCGCGGGCGTAATGGCCGCGCTGACCGTTCCCCTGCGCACGGGCGACGGACAATCGATGCTGGAACGGCTCGAACACAACCTCGCCCCGTGGAGCGCCTATCTGGTGGTTCCCGTCTTCGGCTTCGCCAATGCCGGGGTCGATTTCTCCGGGCTCGGGCTGGGGGCGCTGGTCGACCCGCTGCCGATCGCGATCGCGGCGGGGCTGTTCCTGGGCAAGCAGATCGGCATCTTCGGCATCATCGTCGCCGCGACCAAGGTCGGGTTCGCGAAAAAGCCGGAAAATGCGAGCTGGCCCGAAATCTGGGGCGTTACCATCCTGTGCGGGATCGGCTTCACCATGTCGCTGTTCATCGGGCAACTGGCGTTCGACGGTCAGACGGAACTGATAGACGAGGCCAAGATCGGGATTCTGGGCGGCTCGCTGATCTCGGCGATAGTCGGTTACGTAGTCCTGCGGATGACCACTGCCCATCCGGAAGAGGACGCGGGCCAAGCGACCTATCCATCCAGCCCGTAATGAGAGGGACCGGCATGCGCCGGTCCGGTCCCGCTGCGTTCGGGCAGCTTACCAGGTGCCGGAATTTTCCATACTGGCCCAGGGTTCACGCGGCGGAAGACTGCCTTCCTGTAGCAGTTCCACCGATATGCCATCGGGCGATTTGACGAACGCCATATGCCCGTCGCGCGGCGGACGGTGGATCACATGGCCCGCGTTCATCAGCCTTTCGCAGGTGTCGTAGATGTCGTCCACGCGATAGGCGAGATGGCCGAAATTGCGGCCGCCATCGTACTGTTCGGGCGCGCTTCCGTTTTCCGGCGGCCAGTTGTGGGTCAGCTCCAGTTCGGCCTCCCCCTCCTGCCCCGGCGCGGCGAGGAAGATGAGGGTGAACCGGCCCTGCTCGACATCGCGGCGGCGCACTTCGCGCAGCCCGATCATCTCGAAGAAGGCGATGGTGGCGGCGGGGTCCGTAACGCGGATCATGGTATGGAGATATTGGGTCATCGCCGCGCGCCTTAACGCAACGAAGCCCGCCTCACAATCCGAGGCGGGCTTCGCGATAACGGCACAACCGACAGTCAGAAACTGTAGGACAGCGTGCCGATGAAGGCGTCATTGGTGAAGTCGTCGATCGACGGGCCGCCTACGTCGGTATAGCTGATCCCGGCGGTCAGTCCGCCCAGCACCGTCATGCTCGCGCCGACCGACCAGTCCCATCCGGTCTTGTCCGCTGTTCCGGCGAGAAAGGGCGGAGCGAGCGGACCATCGGTGTAGCCGACATGCCCCGTCAGCGTCAGCGGGGTACCGGGAACCGCCGTCTGGAGATCGGTATAGACATAGATATTGTCGTCATCGCCGAGGGAATCCTGATCCCACGCATAGGCGATGCCGACAGTGGCACCGACCGGACCGAGAGTCGTCCCGATCGATGCGTAGGGTTCGAAGTAATCGCCCGCGGCGGCCCCTTTGCTGTCCGCCGGATAGGTATAGTACAGCAGGCCGGCATCGAGGGTGATCCCATCGCTGATAGTGCCGCTCCAGCCCCCGTAGAGGTCAAGCTCCATCGTGCCGTACACGGCGGAATCCTCGATCGAAGAGGCCCAGGCACCGACATAGAAGCCACTCGAATGGACCACATCGATACCGCCCTGGACCGCCGGTTCGCCCGCCGAGAGGGATACGCCGCGGAAGCGGTAGTCGGTGACGAGTGCGACATTGCCCGAAACCGTCAGGCCCGATTCGCCGGCGATTGCACTGGACCGGGACAGGTCGACGCTTTGCGCGTCGCGCTTGGTGGCGTCACCGCCATCGGAGGCAAGTGTCAGATCGATAACCGGTGCCGGTGTTTCGGTCGCGCCATCGTCATTTTGCGAATCGGGGGCACGGCCCTCTCCGGCAAAGGCGGGAGTGGCGGACATCGCTAGGATCGCGATGAGGGAAGTAGCGGCAAAGCCGCGCTTGGACGTAAGCATGAGGAGTGTCTCCTTCTCGTGACTGCTTCGTCCCACCTGCGGGTTCGCGGGTCGCCCGGTCCGTGCCGAACGATCTCTTGCGTATTGCGGTGTGATATGAAGCGGAATATTGCACTGCACAAGCGGGTGCGCAATTTCCGTGCCCTATCGTTGCATTTTGGCATCAGGGGCGATCAATCGCGCGTTCGGACCCGCGCAATTCGGCCAGCCGGGTCCATATTCCGCTAAAGCCCTTCGCGAGTTTGATACCGATCTTATGGCCAGCCTTTTCCGCACCCTCTTCTCGGCATCATCGCCCAAGCCGCGCCATGCGGTGCCCCCCGGCTCGCGATATTACCTTATTGGCGATATCCACGGCCGTCTCGACCTGTTCGATCGCATGATCGAGGCCATCGACGACGACGACCGGCAGGGTGGCCAGGCGGACAGCACCGTCGTTCTGTTGGGCGACCTCATCGACAGAGGCCCCGACAGCGCCGGGGTGATTGCGCGGGCCCGCGACTGGCAACAGCAGCGGGCCGTGCGCATCCTCGCCGGCAATCACGAGGAGATGTTCCTCGAATCCTTCGAAGATCAGGCCATCCTGCGCCACTTCCTGCGCCATGGCGGAGTCCAGACGCTGCGCAGCTACGGGATTGCGATGGACGATATCGCGGATGGTCCGATGGATCGGCTGCAGGATCTGCTCCATGCCGCGGTGCCCAAAGCCGATCGCGCATTCGTGCAAGGGTTCGAGGATTGCATCGTCGCGGGCGACTATCTGTTCGTCCACGCGGGCATCGCCCCCGGCGTCCCCGTCGACCAGCAGAAATCGAGCGATCTGCGCTGGATTCGCGAGCGGTTCCTGTCGCATCGAGACCCCCACCCCCAACTTGTAATCCATGGACATACCGTGCAGGAGGCCATCGATGAGCAGCCCAACCGGATCGGTATCGATACGGGAGCTTATCGCACCGGCGTTTTGACCACGCTCGTCCTGGAAGGGGAAGAGCGACGGTCGTTGCAGGCGGTGGATCACAAAGGAAAGATCGCGATCCGTCGCGGCGCGATCGGCTTAAGGAACTGAAGCCCATATGAAGATCGCTCTGGTTGGCTCCGGATATGTCGGACTGGTGTCCGGTGCCTGCTTCGCCGATTTCGGCCACGACGTCGTCTGCATCGACCGCGACGAGGACAAGATCGCGCGCCTGCGCGACGGTATCATGCCGATCTACGAACCCGGTCTGGATGCGCTGGTCGACAGCAATGTGAAGGCGGGCCGCCTGACCTTCACCACCGATCTCGCCGAAGGGATCAAGGACGCGGCCGCCATCTTCATCGCCGTCGGTACGCCCAGCCGCCGGGGCGACGGTCACGCCGATCTCTCCTTCGTCTATGCTGTGGCGAAGGAGGTGGGCGAACACCTCGCAAACGATGCGGTTGTTGTGACAAAGTCCACCGTTCCGGTGGGCACCGGCGATGCGGTCGAACGCATTCTGGCCGATAGCGGTGCCGCCGAGCGCGGCCATCGCGTCGCCGTGGTGTCGAACCCGGAATTCCTGCGCGAAGGCGCGGCCATCGGCGATTTCAAGCGACCCGACCGGATCGTGATCGGGGCGGAAGACGATTTCGGGCGCGAGGTCATGCGCGAGGTCTATCGCCCCCTGTTCCTGAACGAATCGCCGATCCTGTTCGTCAACCGTCGGTCGTCTGAACTCATCAAATACGCCGCCAACGCCTTCCTCGCGACGAAGATCACCTTCATCAACGAGATGGCGGATCTGTGCGAGAAGGTAGGCGCCGATGTCCAGGATGTTGCGCGCGGCATCGGGATGGACAACCGCATCGGGTCGAAGTTCCTGCACGCCGGCCCCGGCTACGGCGGATCGTGCTTCCCCAAGGATACCCTCGCCCTGCTCAAAACGGCCGAGGATTACGACAGCCCCACGCGGATCGTCGAGGCGGTGTCGAAGGTCAACGAGAGCCGCAAGCGCGCGATGGGCCGCAAGGTACTCGAAACGCTGGGCGGGCAGGAGGAGGCGCGCGGCAAGCGCGCGTGCCTGCTCGGCCTCACATTCAAGCCAAATACTGATGACATGCGCGACAGCCCGGCGATCGCGATCGCCCAGACGCTGATCGATGCAGGCGTGAACGTCGCCGCCTACGATCCGGAGGGGATGGAACAGGCCGCGCCGTTGATGCCGCAGGTCGAGATGAAGGACGATCCCTACGCCGCGATCGAGGGGGCCGATGTGGTCGTGATCGTGACCGAATGGAACGTTTTCCGCGCGCTCGACCTTGGACGAGTGAAGCAACTCGCGAATGCACCGGTGCTCGTCGATCTGAGGAATATTTACCGGCCCGAGGAGATGGCGGCGCAAGGCTTCACCTATACCAGCGTGGGAAGATAGCGGATGGAAGACGCCACCGAGGAGTCCCTCAGCGATCGCCGCGCGAAATGGGCGGTACTGGGCAGCACGGTGGCGCTGGCGGCCACGGTCGCGATCGCCATCTGGCTCGCCGTCGCGGTGTCGGTCGATACCGAAGTGAGCATCGATCCAGGGTCAGGCACCATCCACCTCCAGGGGACGGAAGGCAATTTCGTCGGCCGCGTGCGCGGCACCTACGAAGGGCGACCTGTGCTGATCGAGGGGCTGCCGGTGGCATCGGAGATCAAGGAACAGCCCATCGCGTGGCGCGCGATCTGCATGGTGCGCGACGATCCGGCGACCGACTGGTCCGAAGCGCGCCCGATGCTGCGCAGCCATCTGTTTTCCGACCGCATGGACGAGCTGTGCAAGCCGTTCAATTGAGCCTGGGGCCGATCCGGTCGAAGATGCCAGGGGGCCTGTAAGCCGGGTTCTGTCCCGCGACCGGTATCGTTTCCGACCGGCGCCGCGGGGGCAGCCATTCATCTGGGCCATGGATCGCTCCATGGCTCGAGCAGCCAACCCGGGCCTCTCGGGGCGAAACGCCCCTGCCTCTTTCTGAGGCGCGAGGCCCCTATGCGGCCTTGCTCCGGGTGGGGTTTGCCATGCCGCGGCCATTGCCGGCGCGCGCGGTGCGCTCTTACCGCACCCTTTCACCGTGACCGGCCCGAAGGCCAGCCGTCTGCTCTCTGTGGCACTGTCCCTGACGCCGGACCGACGGTCCGATGCCGGCGGGCGTTACCCGCCACCCTCGTTTCGTGGAGCCCGGACTTTCCTCGGACGGATCGCTCCGCCCGCGGCTGCCCGGCCCCCTGGCTCCTCGCGAGATAGGCTAGTCGCACGCCCCCGCCAAGAGGGGGCGGCAAATCGCCCGGGTCAATCGTCGACCGACACTGCCTCGTGCCGAGTCTCGTAGTAGCTCGCCACGCGGTCGGCATAGGCCTGATTGAAGGTCGGCGCATTGTTCGACCAGCTCGGCCCGCCTTCCAGCAGGCGGCGATCCACCGTCACCACGTAGACGTCGTCCACCGCGTTGTATCCCATCAGCTCGAACGGCAGCGGGTAATAGCTCTTGTTGAGTCCAAGGAACCCGCCCAGGCTGAGCACCGCATGCGTCACCGTGCCGGTCCGCTTGTTGATCATGTAGCTGTGGACATGGCCCATCTTCTCCCCATCGCGGGAACGGACGGTCATCTCGTCCACCTTGTTCGAGGCAATCAGCAGGGTCTTGTCGGTGGTAGCGGCTTCTTCGGTCATTCCAGGCTCCTTCACACCTCGCCAACTCCACCGCGGGCAAGGGGGTTCCCGCGACCGGCTAGCGCGTTACGCCCCGGTCGCGGTCGAGCAGCAGCTGGAACAGGATCGCGCGCACCTGCCCATCGATCTCGCCGTCGATCTTCTCGGGCCGCCAGCGCCGCTGGAACGCCTCGACCGCCTTGTGCCCATCGGTAATATCGTAGCCATAGCGTTCGAGCGCGAGATAGAACGCCCCGTCATTGCTGAACGGGTCGCCCAGTTCGAGCTTCTCCGGCCGCGGCAGACAGAGATCGTATTCGGCCAGCCGCTCCCACGGGAACAGCTCGCCCGGATCGATCTTGCGCTGCGGGGCGACATCGGAATGGCCGACGACATTGGCGCGCGGAATGTCGTATTGCTTCACGATCCGCGCCAGCAGCGGTATCAGCGCGTCGATCTGCGCCTCGTGGAAATCGCGATAGCCATAGGCGTGGCCCGGATGGTCCAGCTCGATCCCGATGCTGGCCGAATTGACGTCGCGATGCCCGCGCCAATAGGACTGCCCGGCGTGCCAGGCGCGCTTGTCCTCCGCCACCAGCTGCACGACCTCGCCCCCTTCGCCGATCAGGTAATGCGCGGAGACTTTCGCCTCCGGGTCGCACAGCCGCTCGAGCGCGAAGCCCTGGTCCTGCATCTCGGTGTAGTGGATTACCGCCATGGAGATCGGCAGCGCCCGCTCGTTGAAATTGGGCGAACGGGCGGTGCGATGGACCAGCTCGTCGTCGCTGGGTGGCAATTCGTCGCCCGCCTTCCCGAAATCGCTTTGTGCCATCAGCCGATCCAGCCCTCCCCTTCCGGAATTTCCGCGCCGAGCAGCAACATCGTGTCGCTGCGCTGGTACTGGATCGCGCCGCCTGCCTTCTCCGCCAGCAGATGGAGCATGTAGGCGGGCGCGGTGCGGCCGGTCAGCTCGGCGGGATCGATGTCGCCGTCGAGCGCGGCGCCCACGCTTTCGTCGAACGCGATCCGCACGCCCTGCGCCCGAACCACGATTTCATGCGCGCCGTCGCGCCGTTCGGCCCCGATGTCGAGCGTGCCGCCGCGCACCAGCGCCTCGATCGCCATATGCGCAAAATTGAGCAGCACCTTGGCGGCGGGCTTGGGCAGACTGTCGACCTCCAACGCCCAGGCGAGCTCGATCCGCTTGGCATCGTGCGCCAGCGTCTGGATGACATCGCGCGGCTCGGCGATATCGACCTTGTCGCCGAAACCACCGCCTGCGCCGAAGGCGAGGCGGAAGAATTTGAGCTTGGCCGCGCTCGTCGCCGCGCTCTGTTCGAGCAGGTCGAGACAGCGTTCGCGCATCGCCGGATCGGTTTCGTCCGCCATCAGCTCCAACCCGTTGGACAGCGCGCCCACGGGGCTGAGGAGGTCGTGGCACAGGCGCGAGCAGAGCTGGCTGGCAAAGGCAATGGGATCGATCTGGGTCATCTAGAAACTGCGAAATCCTACTGGATGGAACACTTGGAACACTGTCCTAGAGCGGAAAATCCGCCCGCGAACGCCGGCGCGACGGATCGTTGGGGAAAGAGGACGGTGCGTCGGTGCATCCGACCGCCTCTAGCCGTCTCGCACCGCGTAGGGAAGCGGAGCGAAGCCATCCTTTTCATCGCGCCACCAGGTCACCCGCCCCTCCCCCACGATCGCCCAGATCGATCCATCGCCCGCAGCGCGTGCCCGGTCGGTGGCAGATGGTTCGGGCAGCGTGGTGGGATGCGAATGGTAATAGCCCAGCACCTGCGGCCCCCCGTCGCGAGCGGCGCGATGCGCGTCGAGGAGCGCCTGCGGGTCGATCTCAAAATGCGTGGCCGGTTCGCGATGGACATTGGCAGCCGGGCGGATTTCCTCGATCCGGTCCCCGTGCCCGAGCAACAACCCGCAGCATTCGTGCGGATGCGCGTCCCGGGCGTGGCCGAGGATTTTCTGTTCGATTCCGCTCGCCAAACCAAATCCCGCTCGTCCTGAGCCTGTCGAAGGACCGTCCTTTTTCCGGGCCAAGCGCGAAATTCCCTCCCAGTCGCCTCGGATCAGCGCCAGCTTCTTCGCCCGCGACCAGCCCTTGATCCGTCGTTCGAACTCGAACGCTTGCTGCCGATCCGGAAACTCGCCCGACCAAACCAGCTCGACCGGCAGACGATCACGGGTGAAACCGGGGAACGCGCCACTCTGGTGTTCCGCGATCCGCCGATCCAGATCGTCGGTGTGCCCAGTGTAGAAGGAACCTCCGCGACAATGGAGAAGGTAGGTCCAGAACGGCATATGTCTCGCTAGAAGGAAAGACGGTCCTTCGACAAGCTCAGGACGAGCGGACTTTGTTTTGTTACTGCACGCCCATGACCACCCGCACCATCACCGGCGCGCTTGCCGCCGCCACCCGCCTCGACAAGGCGCTGGCCGAGGAGACGGGCCTGTCGCGCGAGCGGGTGAAGGCGCTGATGGCCGAAGGTGCCGTCACCGTCGACGGCGTTGCCGCGACCAATCCTTCGGCAAAGGGCAAAGCAGGCGCGCCGTTCTCGATTGCCTTGCCAGAGCCCACGCCGCTGGCCGCTCAGCCGCAGGACATCGCACTCGATATCGTGTTCGAGGATGCGCATCTGGTGGTGGTGAACAAGCCCGCCGGGATGGTCGTCCACCCCGCCGCGGGCAATCGCGACGGCACGCTGGTGAACGCCCTGCTCCACCATTGCGCGGGGCAGCTGTCCGGCATCAACGGCGTCGCGCGGCCGGGAATAGTCCACCGGATCGACAAGGACACGTCCGGCCTGCTGGTCGTGGCGAAGACCGACGCGGCGCACGAGGGGCTGGCGAAGCAGTTCGCCGACCATTCGATCGACCGCGCCTATCTGGCGGTGTGCGCCGGGCACCCTGCCCCGCCCGCCGGAACGATCGCGGGCCGGATCGGCCGCAGCGACCGGGATCGCAAGAAGATGGCGGTGCTGCCCGACGATGCGCGGCGCGGAAAACGCGCGGTGACCCATTATCGGACGCTTCGCCGGCTCGACCATTGCAGCTTGATCGAGTGCCGCCTGGAAACCGGACGCACGCACCAGGTGCGCGTTCACTGTGCGTCAATCGGCCATGCGCTATTGGGGGATCAAGTCTATGGACGCGATCCCAAGGCGTTGCGAGCGCTGCTGTCCGATCTCGGCTTCCACCGACAGGCCCTCCATGCAGCAGAGCTGGGCTTCACCCATCCGGCGACCGGCGAACGGGTCGAATTTCGCGCCGAACCGCCCCCCGACATGGCGGAACTGATCGAAACGACCGCTCGTTAATATCGGAATAGTAAACTCGCAATATCTTGCCGCGCGTCCTATATCGAAGGTTCGCGGCCCAACGCCATCGGATGCCCGGCAGGGGTCCGTTCGACGGGGTCGGCGCAAGAAAGGTTAGGGAAGACATGAGTAGCAATAAAGCGGTGGCCATTCCGGCACTCGGCGGGGAACAGAGCCTCAACCGCTATCTGTCCGAAATCAAGAAATATCCCGTACTGACGGCGGAGCAGGAATACATGCTCGCCAAGCGTTATGCCGAGCACGAGGATCCCGACGCGGCAGCACAGCTGGTATCCAGCCACCTGCGGCTCGTGGCGAAGATCGCCATGGGTTATCGCGGCTATGGACTGCCCGTCAGCGACCTCATTTCCGAAGGGAATGTGGGCCTGATGCAGGGCGTGAAGAAATTCGAGCCCGATCGCGGCTTTCGCCTCGCCACCTACGCCATGTGGTGGATCAAGGCCAGCATCCAGGAATTCATCCTGCGCAGCTGGAGCCTCGTGAAGATGGGCACCACCGCCGCGCAGAAGAAGCTGTTCTTCAACCTGCGCCGGATGAAGAAGCAGCTCGACGCCTACGAGGATACCGACCTGCATCCGGACGACGTAGCCAAGATCGCCACCGATCTCGGCGTGCCGGAGCAGGAAGTGATCAACATGAACCGGCGCATGCTGATGGGGGGCGATTCCTCGCTGAACGTCTCCATGCGCAGCGACGAGGAGGGCAGCGGCCAGTGGCAGGACTGGCTGACCGACGATCGCCCCCTGCAGGATGAAACCGTCGCCGACGCGGAAGAAGCGCAGGTGCGCCACGGGATGCTGATCGAGGCGATGGACAGTCTGAACGACCGTGAGAAACATATCTTCACCGAACGGCGCCTGACCGAGAACCCGCAGACGCTCGAAGAGCTGAGTCAGGTCTACGACGTCAGCCGCGAACGTATCCGCCAGATCGAGGTACGCGCGTTCGAGAAGGTGCAAAAGGCGATGAAGACCATCGCCAGCGAGAAGCTGCTGCCGACCGCCGCCTGACCGGGCGCATGAGTACGCAAACGAGGGCCCTGCCGGTGCGGACCGGCAGGGCCCTTGTTGTATCGGCCGTCCGCACGCTTTAAGAGCCACCGCAATGCGCTGGCTGCTGAAAATACTCGCCTGGGCGGTCGGCCTGTTTCTCGGGCTCAGCCTGCTCTTCGTACTGCTCTACAAGTTCGTGCCGGTGCCCGTCACCGCGACCATGCTGATGGACGATAACGGCATCACGAAGGATTGGGAGCCGCTGTCCAATATCGATCGGAATATGGTGCGCGCGGTGATCGCGGCGGAGGACAGCAAGTTCTGCAGCCATGACGGCTTCGACCGCGAGGCAATCGAGAACGCGATCCAGCGCAACGCGCAAGGCGGGCGGATTCGCGGCGGCTCCACCATCAGCCAGCAGACCGCGAAGAACGTCTTCCTGTGGCAGGACGGCGGCTATTTCCGAAAAGGTCTGGAAGCCTGGTTCACCTTCCTGATCGAGAAGATCTGGGGCAAGCGGCGGATCATGGAAGTCTACCTGAACGTCGCGGAGACCGGGATCGGGACTTACGGCGTGGAGGCGGGTGCGCAGCGCTACTTCCGCCATTCCGCCGCCCGGCTCACCCCGCTGGAGGCCGCGCGGATGGCCGCTGCCCTGCCGCTGCCCAAGAAGCGCGCGGTCGCCAACCCATCGGGCTGGCTGCGGCGTCACGGCGGCACCATCGCCCGCCGGATCGGCACCGTACGGCGTGACGGGCTCGATCGCTGCGTGTACGACTGACGGCGATGGGCGCAGGGCACTCCCATTCGCATGATCACGGCGCAGGGCACAGCCATGCTCCCGCCGATTTCGGGCGCGCCTTCGCGATCGGGGTCGGGCTGAACACCGCCTTCGTCGCGGTGGAGGCGTTCTACGGTTTCGCCGCCGATTCGATGGCGCTGATCGCCGATGCCGGGCACAATCTGTCCGACGTGCTCAGCCTGCTGCTGGCGTGGGGCGCGAGCGTGGCGGCCAAGAAGCCGGCGAGCCAGCGATACACCTATGGCTACAAGAGCTCGACCATCCTCGCCGCGCTGGCGAACGCGATGCTGCTCCTGATCGCGATCGGTATGATCCTGGTCGAGGCGATCCAGCGCTTCTCCGACCCGCAGCCGGTCGCCGCGGGAACGGTGATGGTGGTCGCCGGCATCGGGATCGTGATCAACACCGTCACCGCGCTCCTGTTCATGCGCGGACGCAAAAGCGATCTCAACGTGCGCGGTGCCTATCTGCATATGGCCGCCGACGCCGCCGTGTCGGCCGGCGTGGTACTGGCAGGCGCGGCGATCTGGTGGACTGGGCTCGCCTGGATCGATCCGGTCACCAGCGTCGTGATTGTCGCCGTCATCGCCTGGGGAACCTGGGGGTTGTTGAAGGAAAGCGTCAGCATGGCTTTGAACGCCGTGCCCGATGCGGTGGACCAGGAAGGCGTGAAGAGCTTTCTGGAGGGGCAGGACGGGGTCGTCGCGGTGCACGATCTGCATATCTGGCCCATGAGCACCACCGAGACCGCGATGACCGCGCATCTCGTCATACCAGAGGGCCACCCGGGAGACGATTTCCTGCGCCGCGTGGCGGACGAGCTCGCCCATCATCACCGGATCGGCCATACCACGCTGCAGATAGAGCGCGACCGCGCCTGCGCCACCGGCTGCTGATCCGCGCCCGGTCGCCCGAATTCCACGACCACGCGCGGGATCGGAATTCGGCACCTAACCGTTTCATATTCCCGCATAACCCCGTGCGGGATTTTGGAGTGGTCCGATGAACGAGAAGGACAAGAACCGCCAATCCCAGCCCGACGATAAGCAGGCCCGGGATCGCCAGACAGAGCAGCAGGCTGGCAAGAACCAGCAGCCCAGCCAGTCGAAGCAGCCGGGTAAGGACAGCGGTTCGCAGCAACGCTGACCGCGTAATTCCCTGACGGGAAACAGAAAAAGGGCCGCCCGCGAGGGCGGCCCATTCTCGTATGCGCTATCGTCGCAGCCGGTCAGTTGACCTGCTGCTGACCTTCCTCGTCGGCGACAGGCAGATCGCCGGTCGGATCGGTTTCCACCATTCCGGCAACCTGGTCGTAGACCTGCGCGTTGTTGTCCATCTGCTCTTTCAGCTCGGGATTCTGCTCGCCGACGTGGCGGAAGAACTGTCCGGCATCGCGCAACAGCTTGGCGGCGAGTTCGTTGGTCTGGGCCATGGAATTACTCCTGATATCGTAAAGTCATGAAAAAGGGCGCGCGCGCCGGATGGCACGCACGCGCTCGGGAACGGCGCCGTCTGGCGCGCGAACGGATTGCGATGCGGAATTGGGGATGAGAGGCGGCTGACGCTAAGGTCAGGCCGCCGCCTCGTCCTTCTTCTCGCTGCTGACCACGCGGATCGGCTCCTTGCGGCCTTCGACCACGTCCTTGTCGATCACGACTTCGGACACGTCGTCGAGATCGGGCAGGTCGAACATCGTGTCGAGCAGGATGCCCTCCACGATCGAGCGCAGGCCCCGCGCACCGGTCTTGCGCTTGATCGCCCGCTCGGCAATCGCGCGCAGCGCATCGTCAGTGAAGGTGAGCTCGACATCTTCCAGCTCGAACAGCTTGGCGTACTGCTTCACCAGCGCGTTCTTCGGTTCCTGCAGGATGGTCACCAGCGCATCGACGTCGAGGTCGTGCAGCGTGGCGATCACCGGCAGGCGGCCGACGAATTCGGGAATCAGACCGAACTTGAGGAGATCCTCCGGCTCGCTCTTTTCCAACAGCTCGCCGATGCGGCGCTTGTCGGGGTCCGCGACATGCGCGCCGAAGCCGATCGAACGCTTCTGCAACCGGTCGCCGATGATCTTGTCCAGCCCGGCGAACGCGCCGCCGCAGATGAACAGGATATTCGTCGTGTCGACCTGCAGGAATTCCTGCTGCGGATGCTTGCGCCCGCCCTGCGGCGGCACGCTGGCGGTGGTGCCTTCCATCAGCTTGAGCAGCGCCTGCTGCACGCCTTCGCCCGAAACGTCGCGCGTGATGGAGGGATTTTCCGCCTTGCGCGTGATCTTGTCGATCTCGTCGATATAGACGATGCCGTGCTGCGCCTTCTCGACATTGTAGTCGGACGCCTGCAGCAGCTTGAGGATGATGTTCTCCACATCTTCGCCCACATAACCCGCTTCGGTGAGCGTGGTCGCGTCGGCCATGGTGAAGGGCACGTCGAAGGTGCGCGCCAGCGTCTGCGCCAGCAGGGTCTTGCCCGAACCGGTCGGGCCGACCAGCAGGATGTTGGACTTCGCCAGTTCAACGTCGCCCTGCTTGCCCGCATGTTTCAGACGCTTGTAGTGGTTGTGGACCGCCACCGACAGCACACGCTTCGCACGGTCCTGCCCGATCACGTAATCGGCCAGCGTGGCGCAGATTTCGGACGGCGACGGCACGTCGCCTTCCTTGCGTCCGCTCAACCCGGCCTTGGTCTCTTCACGGATGATATCGTTGCACAGCTCGACGCACTCATCGCAGATGAACACGGTGGGGCCGGCGATCAGCTTGCGCACCTCGTGCTGGGATTTGCCGCAGAAGCTGCAGTACAGGGTACTTTTGCTATCGGTTCCGCTCAATTTCGTCATATCCTGATTTTCCTCCCCCTTGCCTGGCCATGCAAGGGGATTCGACCGAGTGTATCGCGCTCGATCGGTTTTACAACACTTGCCGCCCTATAACGCGCCGCCTTGCCAAGGGCTTAAGCGGCGCGAAATGGCGGATCATTCCGGGGCGCCGCCGGACCCATCGTCTTCGCCGGTGGTCTCGCTTTCCGGCCGGGTCTCGAACACCTTGTCGACGATGCCGAACTCCATCGCTTCCTCTGCCTCGAGGAAGGTGTCGCGGTCCATCGCCTTCTCGATCTCGTCCAGGCTGCGCCCGGTATACTTGACGTAGAGATCGTTCATCCGCTTCTTGATGCGCAGGATTTCGCGCGCCTGGATCTCGATATCGGAGGCCATGCCGCGGGCGCCGCCGCTGGGCTGGTGCACCATGATGCGCGCATTGGGGAGCGCGATGCGCATGCCCGGCTCACCCGCGGCGAGGAGGAAGCTGCCCATGCTGGCGGCCTGCCCCAAGCATACGGTCGAAACGCGCGGCTTGATATACTGCATCGTGTCGTGGATCGCCATGCCCGCGGTCACCACGCCGCCGGGCGAATTGATATACATGCTGATCGGCTTGGACGGGTTCTCGCTTTCGAGGAACAGCAGCTGCGCCGTGATGAGTGAGGCCATCCCGTCTTCCACCTGGCTGGTCACGAACACGATGCGTTCGCGCAGCAGGCGGCTGAAGATGTCGAAGCTGCGCTCGCCCCGGCTGGTCTGCTCGACCACCACCGGCACCAGTGCGCCGGTCACCGGATCGCGGGTGAACTGGCCCTGCGTGCCGTAGGTTTCGCCGAGCTGCGCGGAAAGATCGATCATGTTAAGTCTGAACCCTCTCGTCTGAAGTCCAGCCCTATGTCGCGCGTGGGTTCGCGATGTTCAAGGGGGTGAAGGGCGACATCCCCTTGCAATCACCCCACACGCGGGCATGATCGGTATCCATGACCAGATACGCGCTCGCGCTCGCCGCACTCGCCCTCCCTGCCAGCGCGGTTTGCGCGCAGGAAACGATCGTAATCCAGGAAACGGCACCTGCGGCGATATCCGATACGCAGGCACAGATCGAGCGGATCAGGACGCTCGACGATGCAGGCCCCACGCTGAATGCCGTGATCGTCTACGACCCCGATGCCGCGCGGCAGGCGGTCGCCAATACCGAGCGCCCGCTCCAAGGCCGGACCGTGCTGGTGAAGGATAATATCGAAACGCGGGAGTGGCCCACCACCGCGGGCAGCCTCGCTCTGGCGAACAACATGACCGGGCGCGACGCGCCGTTGATTGCCAGGCTGCGCCGGGCGGGCGGCGTGATCCTGGGCAAGACCAATCTCAGCGAATGGGCGAACATCCGCTCCAGCAATTCGACCAGCGGGTGGAGCGCGGTCGGCGGGCAGACCGGGAACCCGCACGCGACCGACCGCAATCCGTGCGGTTCCTCCTCGGGCAGCGGCGCAGCGGTGGCGGCGGGCTTCGCCTGGGCGGCGATCGGGACCGAGACCGACGGTTCGATCACCTGCCCCGCCAGCGTTAACGGCGTGGTCGGGTTCAAGCCGACCGTCGGCGTGGTCAGCCGCACCCATGTCGTGCCGATCAGCCATTCGCAGGACACCGCCGGGCCGATGGCGAACAGCGTGATGGATGCCGCGCTGCTGCTGGGCGCGATCGCGGGCAGCGACCCGGCCGATCCGGCGACGAAGGATGCGGACAGCCATCTGCGGGATTTCACGCAAGGCCTGGCGACGGCTTCGCTAAGGGGCGTGCGGATCGGCGTACTGCGCAAGCAGGCGGGCGACTTCGCCCCCGTCACCGCCCTGTTCGACGCGGCACTGGCCGATCTGCGGCGTGCCGGGGCCGAACTGGTCGAGATCGACTATTCCCCGAACGACGAGATGTACCGGGACGAATTCACCGTGCTGCTGTACGAACTGCGCGAGGACCTAGGCACATATCTGGCCGGATCGCCGGCCGATATTCCGGTCCGCTCGCTCGCCGATGTGATCGCATTCGACAAAACCCATGCGGCCGAGGAAATGCGCTGGTTCGGGCAGGATATCTTCGAGCAGGCGGAAAGCACGACGGATCGCGCTGCCTACCGCGCCGCACGCGAGAACGCGCTGCATCTGGCGGGCGAGCAGGGCATCGACCGGCTGCTGCGCGAAAACGCGGTGCAGTTCCTGATCGCGCCGACGACCGGGGCGGCGTGGCCGATCGACCTGATCTACGGCGATCATTATCCCGGCGGAATCGGCGCGGGATCGCTGGCCGCGATCGCGGGCTACCCGCACCTGACCGTGCCGATGGGCGCGGTCGAAGGCCTGCCGGTGGGGTTGAGCTTCATGGGCGCGAAATGGCGCGACCACGATGTGCTGAAGGCGGGCGCCGCCTATGAACGCGCGCGCACGGCCGAACTGCCGCAGCCTTCGATGAAGCCGTGGGCGCCGCGCGACTGACGCGCAGCGCCCGAGCGGCGATCACTTCTTCGTCGAAGCGGGCTTCTTGGCGGCAGGCTTCTTGGTTGCCGCAGCCTTTGCCGGAGCTTTCTTGGCCGGGGTCTTCTTCGCCTCAGGCTTGTCCGCATCCGCCTTCGCGGCGGGCTTCTTCGCCGGGGCTTTCTTGGCCGGAGCCTTCTTTTCGGCGGCGGGCTCGTCGTCGGACTTCGCCGGCGCAGCCTTCTTGGCCGCGGCCTTCTTGGCAGGAGTCTTCTTCGCGGGCGCGGCGTCCGCCTCGGACTCGTCCTTCTTGGCTTCGGTCTTCTTGGCCGGGGCCTTCTTCTTGGCGGCGGGCTTCTTCTTCGCCGCAGGCTTGGCCTGCTCGTCGGACTCCGCCTCGATCGCGGCTTCCAGTTCCTCGCGCGTCACTTCGCGGTCGGTGATCTCGGCCTTGTCGAACAGGAAGTCGACGACCTTGTCCTCATACAGCGGCGCGCGCAGCTGGGCGGCGGCCATCGGCTCCTGCTGGACGTACTGCATGAAGCGCTCGCGATCTTCCTCGCGATATTGCTGCGCCGCCTGCTGAATCAGCATGCTCATTTCCTGGCCGGTGATTTCCACCCCATTGGCCTGGCCGATCTCGGACAGCAGCAGGCCGAGGCGCACGCGGCGCTCGGCGATCTGGCGGTAATCGTCCTTCTCCGCCTCGATCTCCTTCAGCGCGCCCTCGGGATCCTCGTCCTGCGAGGCTTCCTGCTGGAGCTGGGCCCAGATCTGCTCGAACTCGGCGTCGACCATGCCCTGCGGCACCGGGAAATCGTGCCCCGCCGCCAGCGTGTCGAGCAGCTGGCGCTTCATCTGCGTGCGGGTGAGCCCGGCGGTTTCCTGTTCCAGCTGACCGCGGATCAGTTCCTTCAGCTTGTCGAGGCTGTCGAGGCCGAGGTTCTTGGCGAATTCATCGTCGAGCTTGGTTTCGCCTTCGACCTTCACCTGCTTCACGGTGACGTCGAAAGTGGCTTCCTTGCCCGCCAGCTGCTCGGCCTGGTACTCTTCGGGGAAGGTGACGGTGATGGTCTTCTCGTCGCCCGTCTTGACCCCGGTCAGTTGCTCTTCGAAGCCAGGGATGAAGGTGCCGGAACCGAGCACGATCGGGGCATCCTGGGCGGAGCCGCCGTCGAACGGTTCGCCGTCCAGCTTGCCGACGAAATCGACGATCAGCTGGTCGCCATCCTTCGCCTTGCGCGTCTTGGGCGCGTCGGAATAGCTCTTGTTCTGGCCCGCGATCCGCTCCAGCGTCTCGTCGATCTGATCGTCGGCCACCGGCACCGTCAGCCGTTCCAGCTCCAGCCCGTCGACGCTCGGCGCGTCGATCTTCGGCAGCACTTCCAGGCTGACGTCGACCTTCGCATCCTTGCCCTGCTCGTAGCCTTCGCCCAGTTCCACCTGCGGCTGCATCGCGGGGCGCAGCTCGTTCTTGCGGATCACCTCGTCCACGCTGTCGCGGATGGTGTCGTTGAGCACCTGCGCGTGGAGCTGCTCGCCATGCATCTTGCGCACCAGATTGGCCGGCACCTTGCCCGGGCGGAAGCCGGGCATGCGGACCTGCGGGGCGATCTTCTTCACCTCGGTCGAGATCTTCTCGTCGATCTCCTTGGCCGGGATGGTAACCGTGTAGGCGCGCTTGAGGCCCTCATTGGTGGTCTCGGTGATCTGCATGCTGTGGCTCTTCGAAGCTTTCTGTAACGTCGTGGGCGACGGACTGCGCACTGCGGCGGGACTGGTGCGGGCGAAGGGACTCGAACCCCCACATCTTTCGATACTGGTACCTAAAACCAGCGCGTCTACCAGTTCCGCCACGCCCGCAACCCGAACGAAGCCGCGCAGGCGGGATGGGCCGCCTGCGGGTGAACGCGCGCCTCTAGTCCGAACGCGACAAAAGGGCAAGCGCACGGAACAGCATCCGACCGGGCGACGTTGATTGCGGGAGAAAGGATGCGGCCATGCCGAAACCGAAAGACGACTACGATACCGCGCGGGTGCCCCCCGCCACCCCGCCCGCGATCGACCCGGACGCAAAGCCGGTCGATGCCCGGGAACTGGCCCGCGATAATGGCGACAGCGATGCCGATGGCCATTCCAAGTTCGATCGCCCTGGCGAGCAGTCCGAAATCGACAAGGAACGTGAAGCGGCGATGCGCGAAGGCGAACGACACGAGGGCGAAGGCGAAAGCCAGCCCGAACTCGATGCCCTGCCCCCCGACTAGGAGATTGAGAATGGCAACCCAACCTGGCCAACCCGCCCCCGACACGATCGAACCCGGCGCCCCGCCTGAAACCCCGATCGAGCCGACGCCGCAAGAGGCGCCCGGTCGTCAGCCGGACGAAATCGATCCTCCTTCGCCCGACATCGACGAGCCGGACCGTGGTCCGGTCGAGACACCCCCTCCGCCCGATTGATAGCGCCCGACTGATCGCCTGCGATCGATACCGTGCCCGCTTGCCAGTCGCAGGCGGGCGGATTATCGGCCCCTCCCATGAGCGAAGAGCAAAATCCCGATACCGGCGCACAGGATGCCGCCGCCACCGGCAGCGACACCCCGCCCGATCACCTGTCGGTCAATCCGCGCAGCGAGCATTTCGACAGCGACGCGCTGCAGCGCGGGGTCGGCATTCGGTTCAAGGGTCGGCAGCGCCACGATATCGAGGAATATTCGATCTCCGGTGGATGGGTCCGCGTACAGGCGGGCAAGACCGTCGATCGTAAGGGTCGCCCGCTGACGCTAAAACTCACCGGCCCGGTAGAGGCGTGGTTCGAAGACCTCGGCGACGATGCCCCGGTGGCAAAGGCGGACTAGTCCCTACTCGTACTGCGCGATGACTGCGGCATAGCGGTCGCGCGGCAGAGCGCTCCGCTTTCCCGCAGCTGCGGCAGGTTTCGCCGGAGCATAGTTTGCCGTCAGCACCGCCAGTCCGCCTGGAGTGCGTGCAGCTGTGCGAACCGGTGCCCGCTCAGCGGGTTTTGCAGTACTTCGCCTCTCGGGAGCACGAGCTTCGCTGGTCGTGCGCGGAGAGGTCGGCGTGGCGAAGGCACCCAGAAACTGCTTCGATGGCGCGCCGCTGACAGGTGCAGCGCGGGCGACCCGAACCCCGGGTTCGACCCGCATCCGGCGCTTGGCCTTGCCATCCGCATAGATGAAGCCGCGCACCGGCCATTCCGTGGTGCCCAACCCACCCACCGGCGCGTACCATACCCGCACCTGGCTCCAGTCGTTGGCGGGCGAGACGTCCACCGCCTTCACCCCGCGTTCGATGCGGCCGCGTCGCCCGTCGATCGGCGACCAGTTGGCATGGTCAAGCAGCACCGTGCGCGAATCGATCACCTTGGATACCGCGGCGACATGGCCCAGGGTCATGTTCCCGTACGGTGCGAATGCCATCACCGCACCGACGCGAGGCGCGTGGCCGCGGGCATACTGCCCCTCCGCCTGATCCCACCAGGTATAGGCGTCGCCATAGATCGCGATGCCACTTACTTCGCGCGCATAGGGCACGCATTGGAGATAGGCCGGCAATTCCAGTTCGCCGTCTTCGCCGCCATCGGCCAAGGCGTCGGCCAGGGCCGGGGTTGCGGGAAGCATTGCGAATACCGGCAACAGTGCGATAAGGAGAGGCTTCATGGCGCTGCCACCTATGTCGCCAATATGCTTAACACTTACCTAAACCGTGTGGTTGAGGGAAATTAACGCCGCTCGTCAGCCCGCCTCCGGCCTTCGCTGCCAGCGCGCAGCACGAACGGTACATCCGACATGACAACGCCAGCCAACCCATCCCCCCAGGTGATCATCATCGGTCGCCCCAATGTCGGCAAGTCGACGCTGTTCAACCGGCTCGTCGGCAAGCGGCTGGCGCTGGTCGACGATCAGCCGGGCGTCACGCGCGATCGCCGCTTCGGCGATGCCGAGATCGCGGGCCTTAAGTTCACGATCGTCGATACCGCGGGATGGGAGGACGAGGATCCCAACAGCCTGCCTGGCCGGATGCGCGCTCAGACCGAAGTCAGCCTGGAGGGGGCGGACGCGGCGCTGTTCGTGGTCGACGCGCGCGCCGGGCTGACGCCGCTGGACGAGGAAATCGCCCGCTGGCTGCGCGGGCAGGACGTGCCGGTGGTGCTGGTCGCCAACAAGGTCGAGGGGCGCGCCGCCGATCCCGGCTTCTACGAATCCTTTTCGCTCGGCTTCGGTGAGCCCGTGGCGGTGAGCGCCGAGCACGGCGAAGGCATCGCCGATCTGTTCGACGGGCTCTGGCCGCTGATCGGGCATAGCGAGAAGCAGGCCGATGCCGACGAAGCGGCTGGCAATGGGCCGGAGGAGACCGAGGAGGCGCCGCAAGGTCCGCTGAAACTGGCGATCGTCGGGCGTCCCAATGCGGGCAAGAGCACGCTGATCAACCGCCTGCTGGGCGAGGATCGACTGCTGACCGGCCCCGAAGCGGGGATCACCCGCGATTCGATCGCGGTCGACTGGAACTGGCTCGACCCGCGCGACGGCTCGCGCCACGAGATCCGGCTGATCGACACCGCGGGGATGCGCAAGAAGGCGCGCGTGGTGGAGAAGCTGGAACGGCTGAGCGTCGCCGACGCCCGCCGCGCGGTCGATTTCGCGGAGGTCGTGGTGCTGCTGCTCGACGCAACGCAGGGGCTGGAGCATCAGGACCTGAAGATCGCGAGCATGGTGCTGGAGGAAGGTCGCGCGCTGATGATCGCGATCAACAAATGGGACATCGCCGAGGATGCGAGCCGGCTTTTCAACGGGATCAAGGGCGCGCTCGACGAAGGGCTGGCGCAGGTGCGCGGCCTGCCCGTGTTCGCGGTGAGCGCCAAGACCGGCAAGGGTCTCGACACCATGCTGGGCGCGGCGTTCGAGATTCGCGAGGCGTGGAGCCGCCGCGTGCCGACATCGGCGCTGAACCGCTGGTTCGAGGATGCGCTGGCGGCGAACCCGCCCCCTGCCCCCAAGGGTAGGCGGATCAAGCTGCGCTACATCACCCAGGCCGGCACCCGCCCGCCGCGCTTCGTGGTGTTCGGAACGCGCCTCGACATGCTGCCCAAGAGTTACGAGCGCTATCTGGTCAACGGGATCAGACGCGAACTCGGCTTCGACGCGGTCCCGGTGCGCGTGGTGCTGAAGAGCCCGAAAAACCCCTTCCAGTCGACATGATCGATCTCGCGCTGCTGACCGCGCATTCGCTTTCCAGCGACCTGCTCGAAAGCACGCGCAGCACCGTCCGGGTGCAGGCGATCGTTCAGTTGAGCCTTGCGCCTGCCTTCCTGCTGGCCGGGATCGGGGCGGTCATGAACGTGATGACCAACCGGCTGATCTGGGTCGCCAACCGGATCGAGACGATCCGCGAGCGCGAGGCGGACGGGCGCGCCGGCGAAATGGTGGCAGACCTGCCCTCGCTCGAACAGCGACGCCTCTATGCGCAGGCCGCCCTGATGTTCAGCACCGCAGCGGCGCTGGTCATCAGCATCGTGATCGCGCTGCTGTTCGTGTCCGCCTTCATCCGGCCGCAGATCGGCACGCTGATCGCCATCGCGTGGATCGTAACGATGATCTTCCTTGTATTGGGCCTGGGCTGTTTCGCGCTGGAGGCGCGCACCGCCGCACGGCGCAACCGCCTGCGCCTGCGTGCGATGGTGCGTCGGAGCCGGGACCAGGTCGGACCCGATTAACCACATTTCAACGGCAGCGGTTTAGCGATGGCCATCGGCCCCGCTCCTCGCAAGGAATGATAGGCGGGGCGCGGGGGGGAGGTTCGCACGATGGCTATCGCGGTTATCAAGGGTTCGCTGTCGGGTGCCCTCGTCACCTGGCTGGTCGCACTGTTCATCGGCTCGTCCGGATCGACCGGAGCGCAGCTCGCGATCCACAAGATCTATTTCGAGCAGCACAGCTTCTACTGGTCGTGGCCGTTGTTCCTCGGCCTGACCGTCCTGTTCGCGTCCATCGTATGGCTGATGGATTCCTGAGGCTCAGCGCCGGATCGCAAACCGGCGCCAATAGGTCAGGCACCGCCACGCCCATTCGAGCGGCCCGAAACGGAAGCGATCGAGCCACGGTTTCGACCAGGCGAGCATGAGCAGGCAGGTCGCAAACGCCACGCCGTATAGCGCCGGGCGCGACAGCACGCCGAACAACCCTCCCGCCCAGCCGTGGAACACCAGCATCATCACGATCGAGGTGCCCAGATAGTTGGAAAAGGCCGCACGGCCCGCCGCCCGGATGCGTTGCCCGAGCCAGCCGTCGCGCCCCGTGCCGACCACCGCAAGCACCGCCAGCAGCCCCACGCCCATCATCAGCCGGGGAATGTGCGACAGCGCCAGCATGGCAACCTGCGTCCCCCAGAAGGTGAAGCCTTCGCGCCATGCCCAAATCCCGGCGACCAAACTGAGAGCCGCCCCCACCGCGATACCCGCCCCGCCCCAGCCGAGCTGGCAGCGGCGGTCGAACGCGCCGGAGAACAGGCCCATCCGGTACAGCGCCATTCCGATCAATATCAGCGGCACGGTCTCGAACCCGACCATCAGGAAGCCGAGCAGCGGGTCGCTGGCGTGCTGCGCGAAATTATGGGCCACCAGCTCGCCCCAGCGACCCTGCTGGATGAGGTTCGCCTCCAGCATGGCGTCCTGTCCCGCCGCCAGCTCCGCCCCGCGCAGCGTTTCCAAGGTGTCTCCCGTGCCCTGCGCGGGCGAATTGACGACATACCATACGGGGATGGTGGACAACGCGTAGATCACCTGCCCGACGCCGTAGATCGAGAGGGCGGTGACGATCTGCGCCCGCGCCGTGAGGTTCAGGAACAGCAGCAGCACGAAGCCGCACAGCCCGTAGAGGAGGAGGATGTCCCCCTTCCAGATGAAGAAAAAATGCAGCACGCCGAACGCCAGCAGCCAGAACAGCCGCCGCGCCTGCAGGTCCGCATCCTGCCCCCGCGACCACGCCTTTTCGAGGAACAGCCACATCCCGGCACCGAACAGCATGGAGAACAGGGCGCGCATCTTCCCGTCGATCAGCACGAACTGCACCACCCACAGCACGTCCGACAGCGGGCCGTGCGGCACCATGAAGGCGTCCGGAAAGGATTGCGCGGTCGTCGGCTGGCCGAAACTGATGATATTCGCGAACAGGATCCCCATCACCGCGATCCCGCGGATGAAATCGAGATTGTCCAGCCGGTCGCCCTGTCCGGCGGCGAGCGGCACGGCAGGCTGATCGGGGGTGGCCCCGTGCGAAGATGCGGCGTCGCCCGCTTCGGTCATGACGGTTCCCCTCGTGCGGGCCCTAGCCTGCGATCGGAGAGGGGAAAAGCGGCAATCAGCGGGTGACGAGACAAGCCTCGCCCGCGCGCTTCAGCGCCGCGCAGGCGCGATCGGCCGCTTGGCGCGAGGGATATCCCGCCGCGAGCAGCTTCGTCAGCCTGCCCTCACGCTCAGTCAGCTTGGTCCGGCCCGCCAGTTCGGTCCGACCCGCGAGACGACGCCACAGCTTGTCGGCATTGCCGCCGACCGAAAAGGCACCGAGCTGCACTTTCCAGCGGCCCTGACTTACCGCTGCCGGTCCGGCTGGCGACGCGGGTTCGCGCTCGGGACTACGCCCCGGGGTGGGCCGCGCTGCTTCGGCCGGGCTCTGCGTTCCGGTGACGCGGGCGGCGTCCGCGATGGCGGCCTGCGCCGCCGCGACCGGGGTGGGAATGGTCGGGGCCGGGGCCGGGGCCGGAGCGACCGGCGGCAGCACCAGCGGTGTCGGAGCGACGGGGGCGCTCTGGGTGGGCGCGACCGGCACCCGCGCCTCGGCAGCATCGGCGAAAGTCGCGCCAGCGTCCTCCTCCCCGTCCAGATCGGCGGAGGCGAACGCCGCGCTGCGCCGCGCATCGGCTTCCGCCTTCAATCGCGGCGCGAGCAGTTGGGCCTGCTGGCGCTGCTCCAGAGGAATGTATCCGTCCATCTGCGAGATCGCCTGGCGCGCCTGCGGCAGACCCGCGGCATTGGCCAGCGTGAGCAGCGCATAGGCCCGCGTCCAGTCCTGCTCCACCAGGTCGCCGTTGAAGTGCTCGATCCCCAGCAGGTATTGCGCCCGTGGATCGCCCCGGTCCGCGGCGGTGACGATATAGGGCATCGCCTGCTCGCGCCGCCCATCCTGGAATAATACCAGCCCCAGATTGTCCGCCGCCTTCAGATGTCCCTGCACCGCAGCCTTCGCGTAATAGGATTCCGCCTGCTGCAGGTTCTTTTCCACCCCGCGACCGAGCCGGTACGCCTGTGCGAGATTGAACTGGGCATCCGCGTCGCCCCGCTCCGCGGGCTCGCGCCATTCGGCCACCGCGCGTGGGTAATCCCCCGCCTCCCACGCATCGACCCCGGCCTTCACATCGGCATGCGCCGTGCCGGATATCGCGAGGAGCGATGCGGCCACTATCAAGCTTGCGGTTCTAGCTATCGGCATGAGTTTTCGCGCCCCTTCCAATCGAATTCTCGTCCGCCCGCCCGCAATGGACCATGGTAAACGGCCAGTTGGCAAAGCATCGTTCGCTTGCGCGCGGTTCACGGGAGCGGTTTTCCTGATGTCGCTCGCCACTCGTCTTTACCGCAACAGGGCCGCCCAAGTTAATCATTAATTAGCCATGGCATGCGATCCCCCTGTCGAAACCCGTTCTGTTCAGGCGCGGGTGGACGGCACCAACCGGGGATACGCAGGCAGTGCGCGTATTGACAGTGGCATCGCAGAAAGGCGGTTCGGGCAAGACGACCTTGACCGGGCACCTTGCCGTGCAGGCCGACCGGGCAGGCATGGGCCCCATCGTCGTGATCGATCTGGATCCGCAAGCCGCACTGACCGGATGGTGGCAGGAGCGCGAGCCGGAAGAACCCGCAATGGCGGAAACCAGCGCGGCGCGCTTCGTCGCCGACATCGAATTGCTGCGCCGCCAGGGGTACAGACTGGCGGTGATCGATACCCCTGCCGCGATCGAGCCGCTGGCCGAGGCGATCGCCGCGGTCAGCGATCTGGTGCTCATCCCCACGCGTCCCAGCCCCCACGACATTCGTGCCGCCGGTTCGACCGTGGCGCTGTGCGAGCGGGCCGATCTGCCGCTGTTGTTCGTGATGAACGGTGCGACCCCCGATTCGCGGATCAACGGCGAAACCGCCCTGGCGCTGAGCCAGTACGGCACCGTCGCCCCGGTCACGCTGCACCACCGCTCCGATTTCGCATCCTCGATGATCGACGGACGCACAGTGATGGAGGCCGACCCGGGAGGACACAGTGCCGCCGAAGTCGGCGCGCTGTGGGATTTTTTGGCGGATCGCATGGAGACCAAGTTCCGCCGCACGGTCTTCATGGTTCCGGGCGGAGGCGTACGACCGCACGCCATCGCGCGGCCCAGAATGCAGTTCGGCAGGCGGGTCCCGTCATGACCGTATCGACACCCGATCCGACGCTTTTTTCGCGCCGCCGAAACATCGGACAGGCGCAAGGGGGACAGATTTCATGAACCGCCATCATCGTTTCGCCGCGCTCGCCGCGACCGGCCTCCTGCTGGGCTCCACGCTGGGCGGCTGCGCCACCGGTCGCGGCGCGCCGCGTGCCGAGGTCGCCGCCGGAAAGGCGCAGGTCGCGCTGGAAAAGGGGCGGACCGACGTCGCGCTGGCGCATGCCGAAGCCGCCGTGCTGAGCGAGCCGCGCAACGCATCCTACCGCGCCATTTTGGCAAATGCCTATCTCGAAGCGGGTCGGTTCGAATCCGCCCGCACCGCGTTCGACGATGCGCTTGAGCTGGGCGACACCTCATCGCGGACCGCGCTGGGTTATGCCCTTTCCTCCATCGGCGCAGGCGACAATGCGTCCGCGCTGGCCGTGCTGGAAGATTGGCGGAGCGATCTCGCGCCCGCCGATCTCGGCCTCGCGCTGGCGCTGGCGGGCGACGTCGATGGCGGGGTTCGCCTTATCTCGGACACCATCCGTTCGGGGCAGAACTCGCCGAAGCTGCGCCAGAATCTCGCCTACGCCTACGCCCTGCAGGGGAACTGGCGCGCCGCCCGCCTGATGGCTGTGCAGGATCTCGATCCCGCGACTGCCGATGCGCGCATCCTGGAATGGGCGCAGACCATCAGCGAGCAGAGCGGCCCACGCCAGGTGGCGAACCTGCTGGGCATCTCCATCGCCACCGATCCCGGTATGCCCCCGCAACTGGGGCTATCGAACAACCCCTCCACAGACCAGCTTGTCGCAGAGGCGGCAGCGCAGGCAAGCCCTGTAACCCAGAGCGCTGTGGAAGCCCCGCAGGTTGCGACACCCCCTCACGCCGCGAGTGCGGCTCCGGCTGCCACGGAGGCTCGCACCGCGGCGCCCGAGCCCGCTCTCACCCGCGAGTTACCCCCGGTCCAGGCGACCCCGGTGGTGGCGCGAGCCGCGCCGTCTGAACCCGCCGACAGCCCGACCCCGGCCCCTGCTCCGCTGGTCCCGGCGATGCAAATGGCGAGCGCCGCGATCGAATTCGTTTCCCAGCCGGTGGTGCAGAACCTCTTTGCAAGTCGCGGCTCCGCCCGCTTGGCCGCACCGGCGCGACCCGCGTCCGCCGCTTCGGCTGCACCGCAAACGGTTCCGGCCTCCTCCATCGCGCGCAAGAGCGCCGACGGCTCGAACCTGATCCAGCTCGGCAGTTTCTTCTCGGAAGCCGGCGCGCGCCGGTCCTGGGACATCTATACGCAGCGCTACCCCGAGCTATCCGATTGTCGCATGGTCATCACCCAGGCGACCGTGCGCGGAAGGCATTATTACCGCGTCAATGCCGCTGGCTTGAAAACCGCCGACGCGCGCGACCTTTGCGGCCGCATGAGCGAGAAGGGTCAGGGATGTATCCGCTGGACGTTCGCCAATCCCCTGCCCGGTACGACCGCGGAAAGCGTGAGGATGGCGATGCGCTGAGCCGCGCAGGAGCTACGCAAACCGAGGATCAGACTTCCACGCCACCTTTATAGAGCGTGAGGACCCGCCCCTGCGCGGGTTGGCCGTCGAACGGGGTGTTGCCTGCGCTCGCGGCCATTCGGTCGCTGGAAACGATCCACGGCTTCTCGGGATCGACGATCGCGATATCCGCCTCGTAGCCCGTGACCAGCCGTCCGGCCTCGACGCCCAGTAGCCGCGCCGGATTGTCCGCTACCAGCGCGAATGCGCGCGGCAGATCGATCACCCCATCGCGCACCAGCGACAGCACCAGCGCGAGCAGGGTCTCCGCACCCGCCATGCCCGGCGCGGCATCGGCGAAGGGCAAGCGCTTGTCTTCCGGCCCGCGCGGATCGTGTCCGCTGGCGACGACGTCGATCGTGCCGTCGCCGATCGCCTCCACCACCGCCTGTCGGTCCGCTTCGATGCGCAGAGGCGGCGAGAGGCGGGCGAAGGTGCGGAAATCGCCGGTGGCGAGGTCGGACAGCATGAAATGCGCCGGCGTGACCCCGGCGGTGACGGCCACGCCGCGCGCCTTCGCCGCCCGCACCAGATCGAGACCGGCGCGTGTCGTCACCTGCCGCAGATGCAGTCGCGCGCCCGCCATTTCCGCCAGCGCGACATCGCGCGCGATCGCCAGCGCCTCGGCTTCGGCAGGTGCGCTCGGCAGGCCGAGCCGCGTCGCCATCTCGCCCGCGGTCGCCACCGCATCCCCGGCCAGCGCGCCATCTTCCGCGTGCGACACCACGACGAGGTCGAGCATCGCGGCGTAGCGCAGGACGCGAAGCATGGTGCCGCTATCCGCGATCCAGCCGCGGCCCGTCGCGATCCCCCGCGCACCGGCATCGCGCATCAGGGCGATCTCCGCCAGTTCCGTGCCCGCGAGCCCGACCGTCGCGGCGGCCAGCGGATGGACCCAGAGATCGGGCTTCCCGCTCTTGGCGATGAAATTGACCCGCGCCGGCAGATCGAGCGGCGGCGACTGGTCGGGCATCAGCGCGGCGCGCGCGATCCCGCCGAAGTGGAACGCGGGCTTGTCCACCGCGAACACGCCCAGATCCACCAGCGCCGGAGCAACCAGCCGACCGCGCGCCTCGACAATCTCGTCATCTTCCGCCGCCACTTGTGCACCGATGGCCGCGATCCGGCCTTCGACCAGCCGCAGGCTTGCTTCTTCGATCCCGTCGGGAGTAACCAACCGACCGCCGGTAATGGTCAGCGCGCGCGCCTGCTTCACACCCACTGCCCCTCACCCATCCCGTCCCCCCAGCCGGATACTCCGCGCCCTCGCCTGGTCAGCACGTCGAGGCAGGCCATGCGGGTCGCGACCCCCATCTCCACCTGTCGCGTGATGATTGAACGGTCGAGCATGTCGGCCACGTCGCTGTCGATCTCCACCCCGCGGTTCATCGGGCCGGGATGCATCACCAGCGCGTCGGGCGCGCAGCGTTCCAGCCGCTGACGCGTGAGGCCATACAGATGGTGGTATTCGCGCGGCGAGGGGATGAACTGCCCGCTCATCCGCTCGTTCTGCAGGCGCAGCATCATGGCGACATCGGCCCCGCGCAGGGCGGCGTCGAAATCGTGGAAGGCTTGCGCTCCCATCGCCTCGATACCCGCCGGCATCAGCGCGGGCGGCGCGCAGACGCGCACCGTGGCGCCGAGCGCCTGAAGACACAGGATGTTGGAGCGGGCAACGCGGCTGTGCATGATATCGCCGCAGATGGTCACCACCAGGCCGGTGAAATCCTCCGCATCCTCCCCCCGCTCGGCCAGGGCGTGGCGCAGGGCTAGTGCATCGAGCAGCGCCTGTGTCGGATGCTCGTGCTGCCCGTCGCCCGCATTGAGCACCGGGCAGTCGACCTTGCTCGCGATCAGCGCCACCGCCCCGCTCGATCCGTGGCGGATCACGATCGCGTCGGCGCGCATGGCATTCAGCGTGATCGCGGTGTCGATCAGCGTCTCGCCCTTCTTCACGCTGGACTGCGCGGCATGCATGTTGACCACGTCAGCGCCCAGTCGCTTGCCCGCGATCTCGAAGCTGAGCAGCGTGCGCGTGGAATTTTCGAAGAAGGCGTTGATGATGGTCAGGCCGGCCAGCGTGTTCGAATGTTTGTCGGGCTGGCGGTTGAATTCGATCCACTGCTCGGCCTCGGCCAGCAGATAGAGTATCTCGTGCCGTTCGAGCTGCGCGATCGCGGTGAGGCTGGTATGCGGGAACGCTCGCCCCCCCCATGGGGAAGCGCCCCCCCGATTGCGAAGTGCCCGATCCTGCCATCAGGGCCGAGCGTCTAGAACCGGGGTGCCCCGCGCTCAAGCACATTCGGCTGGCATGGCCCGCGCGCGACGGTTATGCCTCGATAAGGATCGAAATTCGGGGTGGAATGAAAATGGCTTTTGCCAAGAGTGTCTGGAAATTGCTGGTGGGGATCAAGGACGGGCTGGTGCTCGTCTTCATGCTCCTGTTCTTCTTCGCGCTGTACGGCATCCTGACCGCCCGCCCCTCCCCCGCACAAGTCCAGGCGGGCGCACTCCTGCTCGATCTCGATGGCCACATCGTGGAAGAGAAATCGCGCATCGATCCCTTCGCCGCGCTGTTGTCCGGTGCGGTTCCGGCGACCGAGTTCGACGTGCAGGAGCTGGTCGGCGCGATCGACGCCGCCGCCGACGACGAGCGGATCAAGGCGGTGGTGCTCGACCTCACCACCTTCACCGGCGGCGGGCAGGTCCACATGCAGGACGTCGGTGCCGCGCTCGACCGGGTACGCGCCGCGAAGAAGCCGGTGCTGACCTACGCCATGGCCTATACCGACGACAGCATGATGCTGGCCGCGCACGCCAGCGAAGTGTGGGTCGATCCCCTGGGCGGGGCCGTGATCGCGGGGCCGGGCGGCAGCAATCTGTATTTCGGGCAGCTGCTGGAGAACCTTGAGGTCAACGCCCATGTCTTCAAGGTCGGGACCTACAAGTCCGCGGTCGAACCCTACATCCGCGATTCCATGTCGGAGCCGGCGCGCGAGAATGCGCAGGCCCTGCTCGGCGCGCTGTGGGAGGAATGGCAGGCGAACGTGAAGAAGGCCCGGCCCAAGCTGGATCTGGCGCGAGTAACGCAGGATCCCGTTAGCCTGGTCGAAGCGAGCGGCGGCGATCTCGCCACCGCCGCCATGCGGGCGGGCATGGTGGATCGCATCGGCAATCGGGTGGCCTTCGGCGAACGCGTGGCGCAACTCGCAGGTGAAGATCCCTATTCCTCCCTGCCCGGTGCATTCGCCCACACCGAATACGAGCCATGGCTGGCCGACAACCCCGCACCTGTCGCCGGCAAGGCGATCGGCGTCATCACCATCGCGGGCACCATCGTCGATGGCAATGCGGGGCCGGGCAGCGCGGGTGGCGAACGGATCGCGCGGCTGCTCGACGAGGCGCTGGACGACGATCTCGCCGGACTGATCGTGCGGGTCGATTCGCCGGGGGGCTCGGTCACCGCGAGCGAGGAAATCCGCGCTGCGATCCAGCGTTACCGGGACAAGGGCACGCCCGTCGCCGTAAGCATGGCCAACCTGGCCGCCAGCGGGGGCTATTGGGTCTCCACCTCCAGCGACCGCATTTTTGCCGAGCCGGAGACCATTACCGGCTCGATCGGCATCTTCGCCGTGCTTCCGACGTTCGAGAGACTGGCGGCGAAATACGGCGTCAATTCCGACGGCGTGCGCACCACGCCGCTGTCCGGCCAGCCCGACTTGATCGGTGGCCTCACGCCGGAGGTCGAACGGCTGCTGCAGGCGACGATCAACAACGGGTACAACGACTTTCTCACCCGCGTCGCGCAGTCGCGCTCCATGGCACCCGCGGCGGTCGACAAGATCGCGCAGGGGCGGGTGTGGGACGGGGGAACCGCCCGCCAGATCGGACTGGTCGATCAGTTCGGCGGTCTTCCCGACGCCGCCGCCTGGGTCGCGGGCAAGGCGGGCATCGCGCAGGGCAACGACTATCATCTGGTCTTCCTGGGGGACGCGGAAACGCCCTACGACAACCTGCTGCGCACGCTTTTGCTGACCCAGGAGTCCGATACCGCGGCGCGCGGGCAGGACCTTTTCGCCATGGCCACCCAGCGCCAGGAAGCGGCCCTGTTCCAGGCGCGGGACGAGGCGATCCGGCTGATCGGATACCCGGGCATGCAGGCCTATTGCCTCGCCTGTCCCAAACCCGTGGCCGCGCCTTCCGGCCAGGCGCTTCCCGGCGGCTGGCTGGCGCAGGTGCTCGCTCGCCTGAATTGAGTGCGCTCTCGCTTGCGCAGCGCTGGATAAGGTGGCATGGGCGCGCCTTCGCCAGCGGCACGGCCATCGGCCAGCCCGGGCGGGCGCGTAGCTCAGTGGTAGAGCACACCCTTCACACGGGTGGGGTCGCAAGTTCAATCCTTGCCGCGCCCACCATCTTTTCAGTGGCTTGGAAGAGATGGTCGGCGGGCCTTTGCGGTTTGCTTTGGGGTCAGCCATAGGGCATTCCAATCCGCTGAGTGTTCCTACGCCGAACGCAGCCCGAGAATCCGCCGCAATGAAAGCCGCTTCCTCAGGATCGTTCGTTCGATAAGGGTCACCAGTCCGAGGCTCAGGCCGAACAAGGGGACCAGCAAGGCAAGCGCGATGACCGCAGCGACCAAAGCTGCGCTATGTCGGATCGCGCCTTTCCCAGGTGGTGCACCCAGCAGGCCTTGCGGTCGCCGGCGCCACCACATGACGATGCTCGAGATCGCCAGCGTGACGAGAGCGACCAGCGTCAGCAGGCCCAGAAGCTGATTGGCGAGGCCGAACAGCGCACCTTCGTGAACCGCGATGCCGTATCCGACCAGGCGATCTATCCAGTGGTGCCGGGAGAAATCCTGGCGTCCGACCACTGCCCCGGTCCGACCGTCGATTTCGACGGTCTCGCGTTCGGGCCGGTCGGCGGCGTTCGACTGCGCCTTCCAGCGTTCCGATCCCGCCTTCGGCGGCGTAATCTCGACCGGGGCCGATAGGCCGAGAAGTGACGCGGTTGCGACCACCCGATCCAGCTCACCAGCTCGCGACCCGTCCATCGCGACGGAGCCAGCCGCCATATGTTCGGCATGGGGACCCAGTGCGGTGCGGCTCTGTCGATCGAGCGCCGCGCGCTCGCGCGCATCGGCATCGGACCCGCGCGACCAGTCGACAGGACCGTCGACCTGCCCCGTGGTCTCTCGCACCAACGCCAGGTAATCGCCCCAGTTCTTCGCCCAGGGAAGTCCGGTAAGGATCAGCAGGACCGCGAACAGGGAAACCCAGACGCCGGTGACGGCATGCAGGTCCTTCCAGAACACCCGGTCCGATCGCCGCAGCCGGGGGTAGAGCACGCCGCCCATCCCGGCTCGATCGCGCGGCCACCACAGGAACAGGCCCGTCAGCAGCATCACGATCGCCCAGCTCGCGGCGAGCTCCACCAGCGTCGAGCCCCAGCGCCCCGCCATCAGTTCGCCATGGAGGCGGAAGATCACGCGCATCAGCCGGTCTTCTTCGCCCACGGTCTTCAGCACCGCGCCGGTACTGGGATGGAGATAGACCCGCGTTTCCTCTGCGCCCACGCCGACAACGATCCGCTGGGCATCGTTTGACCCTTCGCGCATGACGAACCGGTGCAGGACCGATCCCGGCACGACCGCCTCGGCGCGTTCGACGAGCTTGGACGGGGCCACGGGCGCACCCGCCAGCGCGAGATTGTCGTAGGGCCGATCGATCCAGCCCTCGATCTGCGGCTTGAACAGGTAGATTCCACCCGTCACCGACAGCCACAGGATGAACGGAACGGTGAAAAGCCCGGCATAGAAGTGCCATCGCCACACCGTGCGATACCAGCGTTCGTACCTGAGCGCGGGAGCGCCAGGATTGGCGGTGGCGCGGGCCATCAGAAACCTCCCTTCCAACGCAGGCTCGCGACGAACGTGCGGCCCGGATAGGGATGGAAAACGAAGGCCTTCTCATCCAGCAGGTTGTCGACGCCCAAATCGAGATCGAAGCGACCGAAATGGATGCTCGATTTCAGATCGACGAAGGTGAACGGCGAAACGCAATAATAGGTGTCGCAGCGCGAGCTGGCGCTGTTTTCCAGATTGCGTTCCGGCGTGCTCTGGTGGCGGACATTCGCCGCCAGATCGAGCATCGGCGATACGGCGTAGCGCAGCGAAGCGTTCGCCCGCCATTCGGGCACGCGCGGGAAGCGATTGCCCTCCAGCGTCGGATTGAGCGGGTTGTCGGTGATCTTCGCATCGATCCAGGACACGTTCCCGTCGAAGGACAGGCCGGGGATGAACAGATCTTCCGCCGCCACGATGAAATCGACGCCCCAGGTTTCGACCTCGCCGATGTTGGTGATCAGCGACTGGCTGACCGGCACGCCGGGATCGGTCGGGCTCGGAACCAGGATGGTCTGCCCGAACAGCGTTTCGTCGACCGCCTGTCGGAACCCGCTGAGCGTGAGCTTCACATTGCCGAACCGGCGCGATCCGGTGAGTTGCAGGTCGAAGCCCCGCTCCGGTTTCAGATCAGGATCGAAACCGTCCAGATCGATCTGCCCCACGTTCGGGCCGTAGCCGATCAGGCTCGCCTGATAGAGCTCGCCGATGGTGGGAAAACGTGTCGCCCATGCTGCCGAAGCCACCAGCTCGGTCGCATCGTCGGGGCGGAAGGTCAGCGCGAGCTTGGGCGACAGTGCATCCTCCGACCGGGAAGCGTAATCGACGCGGGTGCCGCCATTGCTGAGGAAACCGTCGCTCGCGCGCCAGTTCTCGTAGCGCAGGCCGAGCGTCGCCTCAATCATAGGGGTCAGCGCGACGGCATCCTGCGCGAACACACCCATCAGGCGCGTTTCGCCGCCGGAGGAATTGCGGACGGCGCTGGGAACGCCGCCGCGCCAGTCGCTTACCGCCCCGGTGCGGTTCTCGCCCGCATAGGCCGCATAAGACGCGCCCAGTGCGACCCGCTGCGCGCCGAAGGTCCGCTCGGCCGAAGCTTCGAGGCTGGTCCAGTGCGCGTCCTTGTCGGTGACGATGCCGCTGTCAGGAATGATCCCCGTGAGGACATCGACCCCGTCGGACTGCCGACCGCGATCCTTCAGCAACTCGAACCGGCTGGCGGTCAGATCGATGCTCCACCCCGAGACTTCGCCCGACAGTCCGAGACCGGCCAGCAATTCGTCGCTGCGCGTCTGCCCGCGCGTGACGCCCGCGATGCCGACGAATATCGCATTGCCTGCCCCGTCCCGCAGAAAGCTTCGGGGATCGGTCGTGTCTTCGGCATCGAGCAGCAGCGCGGCTAGTCCGCGCGCTTCCCAGCCGGCGCCAAGGTCGTAATTGCCCCGCAAGCGGATCTGGTCCTCGACGCTCTCGACCACGCTGTCCTGCGCCGCGATGCGCAGCGGAAAGCCCAGCGCATCGTCGACGATCGCCTGGCCGGCATAGGGTGTACCCGGCGCGACCGTGCGCCATTGCTGCGGCTGGCCCTGGTTCTCGAAATGGCGATAGGCGACCGACACGCCCCCGCGCGAACCCAGCGCGACATCCGCCTGTCCGTCCAGAGCGTAGCCGAACAGGTCCTCGTCGGTGTCGTAATACTGGTAGTTCTGGTAGACGCCCTGCGCGCCCAAGCGGATCGCGTTCTCGCGCACCGGCGCGGTTTCCAGGCGCAACACCCCGCCAAGCGAATTGCCCGAATAGCGCGCCGAGGTCGGCCCGTAGACGATCTCCGCCCGCGCGATGTCGGTGGGCGAAAGCACCGCCCATTTCGGCGCAGTATCGAAGTGGCACCGAGGAAATCGGAAATCAGGAACCCGTCGACCGTCACCAGCGCGCGCGGGGTCTGCGTGGTGTGCATGTTCCGGAATGAGAGCGTGGCGTTGGCGTCGCCGACATAACGCTTCCTGACGATCAGATCGGGGGCGTAACGGATCACGTCCTCGCTGTTGATCGCATTGATCGCCCGGATCTGGTCGGCATCGATCGCGACGCCCAGCGCCGGGGTTTCGAGCGATTGCAGTTCGCGGCTGTCGAGCGTGCCGGTGACCACGATCGTGGGGCCGGAGCTTTCGTCGATAGCTGTCTCGGCGGGCTCTTCGGCGAGCGCGGGGAAGGATACGAGGAGCAGAGCCGACACGCCCAGCGGCGCGCGGCAAATATGATTGAACGGCATGGAAACACCCTGATTGATAACATCGACAGGCGCCGCACGAAGCGTGGACGCCGGAGCAAGGAAATCAGGTGTGCGAGGGTGGTCCGGTTGCCGGCGGAGGGGGAGCCGCGAGGCCTTGGCCGATGGAGACCGTTGGCAAGGCCGCGAAAATTCCCTGTTCAGGCGCAGGCGCGGGAAGGTCGATATCGGGCTGGGGAGCGAACGTGGCGATGTGCGCGGCAACGCCATAGGGGCAGTGCTTCGACATGCTGTCGGGCCTCGTCGGCTCGTGGTCCCCATGCCCCATCGCCGCTGCCATCATCGCGCGTACGTGTTTGGCGAACACGGCCTGCTCGGTCGGCGTCAGACCTTCTGAGCAAATGGTGACCGCGAAACTGCCATCCGCACCGCGCATGGGCATCCATCCGCGCGGCACCGCCGCGCCCATCGCCACCGCGAACGCGGCGAGACACAGGAAGCCGAAACGAAGTGCGTGATAGCCCGATGAGATCACCGGCCGCTCCTTAGGCGGGAAAGCCGAACGCGCAAATTGAAACTTGGCCCGGCGGACGACATGGCCCGCAAGGTGTAAACTATCCCGACAGTGCAGCCGCGATCACGATCCGAAGCTGATTCCCACCCAGACCGTTCGCGGAACGCCCAAATCGATCGATCCGCCCTGATTGCGGGTGAAGATTCGGGTATCGGTCAGGTTTTCCGCCCGCAGCACCAGCGATATCCGCGGCGAAAGTGCGGCGCGCGCATACATGTCCAGAGTCGTCGCGGCTGGCAGCAGATCGGTTTCCAGATCGTCCTCGAACTGCGCGCCCACATGGCGCAGGGTTGCGGCTACCGTCACATCGTCGCCGGACCGCCAGCTGAGCGTACCGCTGGCCGCCCATTTCGGGGTCTGAGCCGGTCGCTTGCCGTCGAGCGCCGCCGCCACCCCCGAAGCCCGCGCCACCGCATCCGTATAGGCGAGCGAACCATCGAAGCGCAGCGAGCCGTAGCGCAACGTCGAACTCGCCTCTATCCCGCGCGCACGGATGGCGTCGATATTGCGACGCTGGCGCAAATCCGGCCCGATGGTGACATTGGCGATGGCGTCCTTCACCCGGTTGTCGAACGCGGTCAGCGCCACATCGAACCAGGCGGTGGGGGACAGATCGATACCGGCTTCGTAACCGACCGATCGTTCGTTGCGCAGCCCGGCGTTCGCCTGCGTCACCACCGGAAAGACGACGAACGGGCGGTAAAGTTCGTTGAGGGTCGGAAGCCGTAGCCCGGTATAGGCCGCCCCGCGCACGCGCACGCCAGGTACCACGCGCAGCACCGCGCCACCGCGAAAGGACCCGGCCCAGCTGGTCCGATCAGGGTAACGCGTCGTGACCGTCGAAGCGCCCGACACGTCGCGCTCGGTAAAGAAGCCGTCCCGGATAGCAGACCGGTCGGCACGTGCGCCTGCCGTCAGGGTCAGATCGCCGAGCACCCAGTCGTCTTCGACGAACAGGCCGAGATCGGTGTTCCGCCCCCCGGCATTGCGGCGCGCGGTGACCTGCCCGCTTACCGCGCTCAACGCATCCTCGAACAGTTCGCCGGAGGAACGGCGATAGTCGAGGCCCACGCGCAGGACGTGGCCGCCGCCCACGGGAGGGCGCAGTTCGGCCTTCCCGCCCAGCCCGGTCGAGGGCGTGTTGCGCTGATCGAGGACCGGAACGAAGCGGGTCGAACTGACGACGACATTGGAGAAGTTGCGGGCTTGCACATATCCGAGCACATCGAACGCCCAATCGCTCCGGCCCACCAGCCGGATGCTCGCATCCTGTCCCCGGCTCCGGCTGTCGGCGCCGTCGAATCGCAGCGTGCGGCGATCGTCGTACAGCAGCATGCGCGCCTGCATCTCCATCGCGTCCCCGATCGGAGCGACGCCGCGAAGCTGAAGCGATCGGGAATCGTAACCCGCGCGGGCGCTGGCCGGCACGCGCTGGTCGACGGGAGTCGTGTAGAAGCCCTGCCCCCGGTCCCACCGTACGCTGAGAACGCCGAAGCCCGCGCCCAGGGACGGTGCGAGCGTCGCGCTGGTCTCCGTCTCGCCGCGCTGATCCACCAGCGACCGGGCAGCAACCAACCCGAGTGTTTCGGCATCGGCGCTGGTCAGCTCGATCGTGCCCGCCAGCGCGCCCGCTCCGAAGGGGCCGGACCCGCCTCCGCGCGTGACCCGAACCTGCGCCAATCGATCGGGCGCAATGGCGCTGAAGGGGATATAACCGAAGAAAGGATCGGCCATCGGCACGCCGTCGAGCAGCACGAGCGCCCGGCTGGTGGCGTTCCCTCCCAATGCGCGCAACGTCGCCCCTTGCGCGGAGGGGTTGGCGGCGCGACTGTCCGAACGGCGGAATTGCTGAAACCCCGCAATATTCGACAGCACGTCCTCGATGCGGCCCGAAGGTGCCGAAACCAGCTGCTCGCGGTCGAGGGTTCGGGTGTCGTATGCGGGCGTGGCCGGCGTATCCTGCAACCCACGCCCGGTGACGACGATGACTGGTCCGGAATCCTTTTCTTCACCCGCGCCGTTCGCATCGGACGCGGTCGCTTGCGCGACGACGGGCACCGGAAGGGCGGCCAACAGGCCTGGAAGCAAATGAAGCGGGCGTATGTGGTTGAAGAAGGTGACCATTCTTCGTGCCGCATGCCCGCCGACCGCGCGCATGGCAAACCGTTCTTGCGATATCGGATGGTGGCGGAAGATGAGAGCTTCGGGGAGGCGGGACCGGGAGACTATTCGATCCCGCCTCGTATCGAAGACTTTCGAGTGCCCTATACTACGCATGAGCCATGCCAGTTTTCGCAAACCCCTCGTTTGCGCACGCCCCGATGGTTAACCGCGCGCTGGCCCAATGGCAGTCTGTAAAATCTTCCGACACCTGGCCTCGACCCCGCTTGGCAATGCTGCCCTGCCAAGACAAAGAGGGGGCGTGGACGAACGAAATGATACAGCGCGGGGTATCCCGGCCGCCACCGTGGTCGTCTTCCGACATGCGCCCGGAGGCGGCGATCCCCAGATTTTGTTGACCGTACGCTCGCGCAAGCTGGCGTTCGCGGGCGGGATGGCGGTGTTCCCCGGCGGACGCGTCGATCCGGCGGACCGTGAACTGGCCGCGCGGCTCGACACCGCCGACGCCGACGAAGCGGCACATCGCATTGCCGCGATCCGCGAGACGCTGGAGGAAACGGGATTGGTCATCGGCGTGGGGGGCGATATCGATGCGACCGCCGCCCGCGAAGCCCGCGCGATGCTGGCCGCCGACAAGCCTTTCGGTTCGGTGATCGAACGATTCGGTTGGCGGCTCGACCTCGCCACCATCGTGCCGTTCGCCCGCTGGTTTCCGCAGAACGAGGGCCTGACGCGCATTTTCGACACCCGCTTCTACCTGGCCGATATCGGAACCGGCGCGGTCGATCTGGCGGTTGCGGAAGACGAGGCGACGCACCTGTTCTGGACCAGCGCACGCGAGGCGCTGGCAATGGCCGATCGCGGCGAAATCGGGGTGATCTTCCCCACCCGCCGCAATCTCGAGCGCCTCGCTGGCTTCGCGACCTTCGGCGAAGCGCGCGACCATGCGCTGGATTTCCCGGTGCGCCCCATCATTCCCTTCGTCAGGGAAGTCGGCGGTCGGCGCTCGATCTGCATCCCGGACGATGCGGGCTACCCGGTTACAAACGAACCTCTGGATCAGGCAAAGCGGCAATAGGTTGCGGGTCGGAACCGGTCCGTGGCATAACCCGTATAAGATTTGCGTCGCCGGGAGCGGATGCGACGCTCCAGCCCGACAGGATCAGGACCGATGCAAGAAGAACACGGATTCTCCATTTCGCGCCGCGGGGTGCTCCTCACCGGCACCGCCGCGACGGCAGGCGCTGCCTTGCGCCCCAGTCGCCTCGTCGCCCGCGACGGCGCTCCGGCAAAAGGAGGGCCGGCTATGGAGAGCGTCACGCTCACCGTGAACGGGCAGCGGCACGAGTTGGAGCTCGACACGCGCACCACCCTGCTCGACACGCTGCGCGAGCATCTGAAGCTGACCGGAACCAAGAAGGGCTGCGACCATGGCCAGTGCGGGGCCTGCACGATCATGGTCAATGGAGCGCGGATCAATTCCTGTCTCAGCCTCGCGGTGATGCACGACGGCGACGAACTGACCACGATCGAGGGTCTGGGAACGCCCGACGACCTGCATCCGATGCAGGAGGCCTTCGTGAAGCATGACGGGTACCAGTGCGGCTATTGCACGCCGGGCCAAATCTGCTCTGCCGTCGCCACGCTGGAGGAAATCCGCAAGGGTATCCCCAGCCATGTGACCGAAGACCTTACCGGCACCATGCGACCGACCAACATGGAAATGCGCGAACGGATGAGTGGCAATATCTGCCGCTGCGGTGCCTACTCCAACATCGCCGACGCCATGTCCGAAGTGGCGGGGGCCTGAGATGCGCAGCTTTACCTACGAACGTGCGACCACGCCCGCCGACGCAGCGAAAGCCGTCGCAGCCACGAAGAACGCGAAGTTCATCGCCGGCGGGACCAATCTGCTCGACCTGATGAAGCTGGAGATCGAAGCGCCGACCCATCTGGTCGACGTGACACGGCTCGGCCTCGATCGGATCGAGAATACCGAGGGGGGCGGATTGCGCATCGGCGCGCTGGTCAGCAACACCGCGCTCTCCGCCCATCCGCGTGTTCGCGCGGACTATGCCGTGCTGACCCGCGCAATCCAGGCGGGTGCCAGCGGACAATTACGCAACAAGGCGACGACGGGCGGCAACATGCTGCAACGCACGCGCTGCCCCTATTTCTATGACACCAACATGCCGTGCAACAAACGCCAGCCGGGCAGCGGTTGTGCCGCGATCGGCGGCGTCTCGCGCAGCCTGGGGGTGATCGGTACCTCCGACGCCTGCATCGCGACCTATCCCGGCGACATGGCCGTGGCGATGCGCGTGCTCGACGCGACCGTCGAAACGGTGAAGCCCGATGGCAGCACCCGCGCCATTCCCGCCGGCGATTTTCACCGCCTGTGGGGCGACACCCCGCATATCGAGACCGTGCTGGAGCCGGGTGAGTTCATCACGCATGTAACGCTGCCTAAACCACTCGGCGGCAAGCATTTCTACGCCAAGGTCCGCGATCGGCGGTCCTATGCCTTTGCACTGGTATCGGTCGCGGCGGTGATCCAGCCGGATGGCACGGGCCGCGTCGCCTTCGGTGGCATGGCACCCAAGCCGTGGCGTGTGGCAGAGGCCGAGGTGCTGCTGCCGCAAGGCGCCAAGGCAGTGGTCGATCGCGCCTTCGCCGATGCCCGGCCTACCGCCGATAACAAGTTCAAGATCCCCCTCGCCCAGCGCACCCTCGCCAGTGTGCTGGCGGACGCCAAAGCCTGATCCGGAGCCACGACATGGAATTCACCGCACCCGCAGGCGAGAACCTCTTCGACAAGGCCAAGATCGTCGGCAAACCGACCCGCCGGATCGACGGCCCGCTAAAGACCACCGGCACCGCGCCCTATGCTTACGAGCGGCACGATGTCGCGGCCGATCAGGCCTATGGCTGGGTCATCGGATCGGGCATCGCAAAGGGCCGGATCGCATCGATGGACCTGGACGAAGCCCGCGCCGCGCCCGGCGTGATCGCGATCGTCGCGGCGACCGAGCACAAGCCCGTAGGCACCAGCGATTTCAACTATGCCCCGCTCTTCGGCGGGCGCGAGGTCACGCATTATCATCAGGCAATCGCCGTTGTCGTCGCCGAAACCTTCGAACAGGCGCGCGCTGCCGCCGCGCTCATCCGCACGCAATATGACCGGGCGAATGATGGCGCCTACGACCTCGAGAAGATCAAGGACGGGGGCGCGATCGGCACCGGGTTCAGTGGCGAGAAGCTCGACAGCAAACGAGGCGATTTCGATGGTGCCTTTGCCGATGCGGCAGTGAAGATCGACGCGACCTACGAAACGCCCGACGAAAGCCACGCGATGATGGAGCCGATGGCGACCATCGCCGCATGGGATGGCGACAAGCTGACGCTGTGGACCTCCAACCAGATGATAAATTGGGGCAAGCAGGCGCTCGGCAGCATCCTCGGCATCCCGGCCGAAAACATCCGGCTCGATTCGCCCTATATCGGCGGCGGCTTCGGCGGGAAGCTGTTCGTGCGTGCCGATGCGGTAATGGCCGCGCTGGGCGCGAAGGCGGCGAAGCGACCAGTCAAGATCGCGCTGCAGCGCCCGCTGATCGCCAACAACACCACCCACCGCCCGGCGACGATCCAGCGCGTGCGGATCGGTGCTGGCAAGGATGGCAAGATCACCGCGATCGGCCACGAGTGCTGGTCCGCCAACGTTACCGGCGACAGCGGCGAAGACGGAACGCAGCAGACCAAGAAGCTGTATGCAGGCGCGAACCGCATCGCCGCCTCCTACGTCGCGAAGAACGACCTGCCCGAAGGCAACGCCATGCGCGCGCCGGGCGAGGCGGTCGGCCACCTCGCGCTCGAAGTCGCAATGGACGAAATGGCGGAAAAGCTCGGCATGGACCCGATCGCATTCCGCATCGCGAACGAACCCGACAGTCTGCCCAGCGATCCGGAAAAGAAGTTCTCCGAACGCCACCTGGTCCGCTGCATGAAGGAGGGTGCCGAACGCTTCGGCTGGTCCAAACGCAATCCGAAGCCCGGCCAGACGCGCGACGGTCGTTATTTCACCGGCATCGGCATGGCCGCTGGCTACCGCGGAGGCCCCACCGCCAAATCCGCCGCGCGCGTCCGCCTGGAAAAAGATGGGCGGATCACGGTCGAAACCGACATGACCGACATCGGAACCGGCAGCTACACCATCATCGCCCAAACCGCGGCGGAAAGCATGGGCGTGCCGCTGGAAAAGGTCTCGGTCGAGCTGGGCGATTCGGCCTACCCCGTCTCGTCCGGATCGGGCGGGCAGTGGGGGGCGGCTTCCTCAACGGCTGGGGTATATGCCGCCTGTGTCGAGCTGCGCCGCAAGATCGGCGAGAAGCTGGGCATGAACGGCGACACCGCGACCTTTGCCAACGGTGCGATCATCCATGACAACCAGACCGCGCAGCTCACCGACGCGGGCGAGCTGAGTGCCGAGGGCGTGATCGAATTCGGCGATTTCAAGCAGGGGTACGATATCGGGACCTATGCCGCGCATTTCTGCGAGGTCGCGGTCGATGCCTATACCGGCGAAACGCATATCCGCCGCATGCTGGCGGTGTGCGACGCCGGCCGCATTCTGAACCCGCTATCGGCCCGTAGCCAGGTGATCGGTGCGATGACGATGGCGGCTGGCAGTGCCCTGATGGAAGAGCTGGCGGTCGACACCCGCTTCGGCTTCTTCGTCAATCACGACCTCGCCAGCTACGAAGTACCGGTTCATGCCGACATTCCGCATCAGGAGGTTGTGTTCCTCGACACGCTCGATCCGGTGATTGCACCTCTGAAGGCGAAGGGCGTGGGCGAGCTGGGCATTTGCGGCCCGGGCGCGGCGATCGCCAATGCGATCTACAACGCGACCGGTGTGCGGGTGCGTGAATATCCGATCACGCTCGACAAGCTGATCGAGGGGATGCCCGCCGTCTGACGGGCATCTCACTCACCGCGTTCAGAGCGTGATGAGGCCAAGCGCCTTGCCGCCCATCCACAGACCCATGCCGATCATGAACAGGTTCTCGGTAAGCGAAACGAAGCCCAGCGGCACGTTGGAATTGCCGCCAACACAGGCACATTTGAGCTCGCGCTTGTCGATATAGACCGCCTTGAATACGCTCACAGCGCCGATCGTGCCGATAAACAGCGATACCGGCACCGATATGATCGGCAGCGCGTGCGCCGTCATCAGGATCCCCGCCAGTGCTTCGCCGAACGGATAGATCATGCCGTAGCGCACCCAACGTTGCGCCAGCAGATCGTAATTGAGGAACATCAGCGAGAAGCTGCGCACGTCCTGCAATTTTTGCAGCGCGAGAAAGCTCATCGAAAGGCTGACGAACCATTCAGCCGCCTGCACGGTGAGCAGGCGACCGGAGAGGTACCAGCTCAGCCCGAGGCCCAGCAGCGCCGCGACCGCGAAGATCGCAATCACAGGCTGATAGGTCGTGCCTTCTTGCTTGCTGGACAGCGATTCCTTGCCGAAGAACTCACGCACCGCGTCATAACCGCCGATGCGTTCGCCGCCGATGAAGGTCTGCGGCGTCGTTTCCACGCCATGCTTATCCTTGAACGCATCGGTCTGCGCGCGCGTTTCGAGATGGTGGTCCTCGACCGAATATCCCTCGCGCTTGAGCAGATCGAGCGTCTTGAGCCCGTAGGGACAGATGTGGTCGGGCATGACCATGCGATAGACGGTTGCTGTCTTGGTGTTGCTTGCCATGCACCCAAGCTAGGTACGGTGCGCGCGGATTTCACGGGTGCGACGGCAAAGGATGGTGGCGCGCCCTGCAGGATTCGAACCTGCGACCTCAGGTTTAGAAGACCCGCGCTCTATCCAACTGAGCTAAGGGCGCATCGCGGGCACGGCCTTAGCGCGCTTTGCCGCGGCGACAAACCGCGATAATCGGTTAGCCGATGAGTGAACCCCTGCCCGAACCAACGAACGCCGCCGCCGGCCATCGCTGGCGCTATTACGACATCGTGATGGCGGCTTTCGTGACCATCCTGCTGCTCAGCAACATAATCGGCGCGTCGAAACCTTCTTATCTTACTCTTCCGGGCGGTATGCAGTGGTCGTTCGGCGCGGGCATCCTGTTCTTCCCCGTCAGCTACATCATCGGCGATGTGCTGACCGAGGTCTATGGCTACGCCCGCGCGCGGCGGGTGATCTGGACCGGGTTCGCCGCGCTGGTGTTCATGGCATTCATGGCGTGGGTGGTGGTCGGCCTGCCCCCGGCGAAGGACTGGCCGGGCCAGCCTGCCTACGAGTTCGTGTTCGGCAATTCCTGGCGCATCGTGCTCGCGTCGATGATCGCGTTCTGGATCGGCGAGTTCGCCAATAGTTACGTGCTCGCCAGAATGAAGGTGTGGACGAAGGGCCGCGCGTTGTGGAGCCGCACGATCGGCTCGACCATCGTCGGACAGGGGCTCGACAGCCTGATCTTCTATCCGCTCGCTTTCTACGGCCTCGCCGGGTGGCCGATTGAGCAGTTGTGGCAAGTCGTCCTGTCGCAATGGTTCTTCAAAACGATGTGGGAAGTCGTGCTGACGCCGGTGACCTATGTGGTGATCGGGTGGCTGAAACGTCGCGAGGGCGTGGACGTGTTCGACACCGAAACCGATTTCTCACCTTTCGGCAAGGAAAGGGAACCGGCGCCCTCACAGCCGTCCGACTAGTCCGGCAGTCGGTCGACCACCTCCATCGCGGGCTTCAGGTCCAGCCGACCCGCCAGAAGGTTCAGATCTTTCTCGGTCGGCGTGGCGTAGAGCGCGGCGCGGTCGCGCTCCAGCCGCAGCACCAGCTTGCCATCTTCTACCGACAGACGGCTCGCCTCCAGCGATCGCATGCTGCGCGCGCCCAGGCGGCGGCACAGCCGTGTGGCGAGCCCCCAGCAGAGCGCTTCCTCCAGCGCTTCCGCCGGGGCCAGGCGCTTCAGCTCGGCAGGCAGATCGAGGGCGTTGCCATTGCCGCAGATCGCGGCCGCCAGCATCGCGCGGCCTTCATTGTCGATCGCCAGCCAGCGTTTCTGCAACGCCCATTCGATACCCTGCGCGATGCGCAGGTTCGGCTCTATCTGCATTGCCGCCAGCGACAGCATGGTCGCGGCCATCCGCAGCCGCTCGTCTCCCTTCCTCAGCGGGGGTGCGGCCTCGACCGTCCAGCCTGCGACCCTGGTTGCCAGAGCGGGCGGCGCGCCGCGCTGTATGGCGAAATTCGACACTCCCGAGATAAGGGGGTCTCGCGCCTGCACATGCGGCTCCAGCTGGGAATAGAGCAATCCCTCGCGCAGGCCCCATGCGGAGACGATCAGGCGGCGCGGCTGGAACCGCTTCACCAGCACCTGCAGCAGTACCGCGGCATCCGGCAGCATCTGCGAACGCATGGTCGAGATGCGCGGCATCTCGTGCAGGCGAGCAGGGGCTGACCGCGCCAGCTTGCGGGTCAGCGACAGCGCTTCTTCGCTCGTGAGCGTCAGCCCGTGCGGATCGGTCAGAACCGTCCCTGCCCGCTCCATCGCGTACACCGCCATCGCGCGCCAGGTTCCGCCGACGAGGTAGAGATTGCCGTTTTCCGGCGTCGCCGCCTGTGAGCGCCGCAGCGCCTTCTTGAGCGCGCCCTTCAACGTGGCGCGGTCCCCCCCGCCGAGTTCGGGGAGGCGCAAGGTGCCCATCGGCAGGCTTTCCGCATCGCCGGGAGCCTCCGCCGAAACCGGCACAAGTTCCAGGCTCCCGCCGCCCAGATCCGCGACGAGCCCGTGCGCTCCCGGAAAGGCACCGATAACTCCGAAGGCGCTGGTGATGGCTTCGTCCTCGCCCGAGAGAAGGCGGGGGGCGAAGCCGAGCGCGCGCACCTTCTTCAGGAAAGCAGGACCGTTGGAGGCATCGCGGACCGCGGCGGTCGCGACCACGTCGATCCGTTCGATGCCGAGGTCGTGCAGCAGCAGCCGATAGCGCGCGAGACCATCGAGCGCGAGGTGCATCGCGTCCTTCGCGAGCTTGCCGTCACGGCCGATGTCGCGGCCGAGCCGGGCCTGCACCTTCTCGTTCAGCAGGATGCCGGGAGCGCGGGGCGCACCGCCATACACGACCAGGCGGACCGTATTCGACCCGATATCGATGATCGCACGATGCGGCTTGTTGCCCGAAAATAGCCCCTCGCGATCGTCCCTTCGCCCCAGTCTCACCCGGCAGCCCCCTTGCGCAAGGCAAGCCGGGGCACGCGATCGGATTCGAGCGCGCCCCCGCGGCCTGACAGCGAAGGGTTGTTCATGAAATAGACGTGACAGTTGAACGGCTGTTCGCCCGGGTCCGCCCGCGTATAGCTGCCGTCGGAATCCAGGAACCAGCTGCGCCGATTATCAAGCAGGTTGGCGAGCATCACCTGCTCCAGCACCTGATCGTGCACGGTATGATTGTCGATCGGCACCAGATGTTCGACCCGGCGATCGAGATTGCGGGTCATCAGATCGGCGCTGGAGGTGAAGACCAGAGCGCGGCTGCTGGGCATCGCGTGCCCGTTTGCGAAAGCGTAGATACGACCATGCTCCAGAAAACGGCCGATGATGGACTTCACCGTGATGTTCTCTGACATGCCGGGCACGCCGGGCCGCAAGTCGCAAATGCCGCGCACGACGAGCTGGATCTGCACCCCGGCCTGGCTGGCCTCATAAAGCTTGTCGATCATTTCGCGATCGGTGATCTGGTTCATCTTGGCCCAGATTGCGGCGGGCTTGCCCGCGCGGGCGTTCGCGGCTTCGGCTTCGATCAACTCGTACAGCCGTTCGCGCAGATTGACCGGGCTGACGGCGAGCAGCTCCGTCTTGTTGGGTTGCACGTATCCGGTCACGAAATTGAACACGCGCCCCGCGTCCCGTCCCAGGCGGGGGTCGGCGGTGAAATAGCTGAGGTCGGTGTATATCTTGGCCGTGACCGGGTGATAGTTTCCCGTGCCCATGTGGCAATAGGTGCGAAAGCCGCCATCCTCGCGCCGGACCACCATCGCCAGCTTGGCATGGGTCTTCCAGTCGACGAAGCCGTAGATCACCTGCACCCCGGCCCGCTCCAGCTTGTTGGCCCAGATGAGGTTCTGCTCCTCGTCGAAGCGCGCCTTCAACTCGACCACGGCTGTCACCGACTTGCCGTTTTCTGCTGCCTGCACCAGCGCCTCGATCACTGCCGACTGGCTGCCTGCGCGATAGAGCGACTGCTTGATCGCCACCACCTGCGGATCGACCGCCGCCTGCCGCACGAAATCGACCACCACGTCGAAGCTCTCGTAGGGGTGGTGGACAATGAAGGGCTTTTCGCGGATCGCGGCGAACAGATCGCCGTCATGCTCGCGCACCCGCTCGGGATAGCGCGGCTGGAACGGCTCGAACTTCAGGTCGGGGCGGTCTTCGGCGACAATCTCGGCCAGCCCCGAAATGCCCAGCAGCGTGTCCGTCTTGACCGTGGTCGCGCCTGGGATCAGCAGTTTCTCGCGCAGCAGGGCCTCGGCGGCGGGATCGCAATTTTCGTCGATCTCCAGCTGGATCACCTGCCCGCGCCGGCGGCGCTGGATCGCGCTGCGGAATGTGCGGACCAGGTCCTCCGCTTCTTCCTCGATCTCGATATCGCTGTCGCGCAGCACCCGGAAGGCGCCGTAGCCGCAAACCTCGAACCCGTGGAACAGTTGATGAGCGAACCGCACGATCAGGCTCTCGATACTGATGTAGAGTGCCTCGTCCCCCGGGACGCGAACGAAGCGCGGCAGCGCGCTCGGGACCAGGACCATCTCCACCAGCTCTTCGCCGTCCCGGCGGACATTGAACAGCAGCCCCAACCCTTCGTTGGCGATGAAGGGAAACGGGTGCGCCGGATCGATCGCCTGCGGCGTAATGACCGACACGACCTCCGTCAGGAAGAAATCCTTCAACCAGCGATGCGCTTCCGCATCGACGCGCTCATCATCGGCTATGTGGATTTCCGCCTCGGCAAGCATGTCGCGCAGCGCGCGCCAGGTCGCCTGCTGCTTGTCGATCAGCACATCGACCCGCTCCAGCACCTCGCTCAACTGGCGCGCAGGCGTGCGCCCGTCGATGGAAGGAGTCTCGATCCCCCGCTGCACCTGGCCGATCAGGCCGGCGACGCGGATCATCAGGAATTCGTCGAGATTGCTACCGGAAATGGACAGGAACCGGAGCCGTTCGAGCAGGGGGAAGTCGGCATTGCACGCTTCCTCCAGCACCCGGTCGTTGAATTCGAGCCAGCTCAACTCCCGGTTGAAATAGCGCTCCGCCGGGCTTTGCGGAGCCTCGCCCTGTTCGGCCGGGATATCCTCGCGCGGTGCGGTGCTCATACCAGGTCGCGACTCTCGGCGATTGCGGAGATCCCGCGCTGCCCCTCAGGCCCGCGCCCCAGCTGCACCAGCACGTCGATCACGCTTGAGGCATAGGCGATCGTGTCGGAGCGGGTCAGCCCGATCCCGGTCTGCATGACCATGAGGCTCAGTTGCTCCAGCGCGCCACGCAAGGAGTTGGCGTGGATGGTCGAGAAGCTGCCGGGGTGTCCGGTGTTGATCGCGCGCAGGAAGGAAACGCTTTCCGCCCCGCGCAATTCGCCCAGCACGACGCGGTCGGGGCGCAGGCGCAGCGCGGCTTGCAGCAATTCGTTCGCGGTGACCTTGGCTTCGCCCAGTTCACCCTTCACCGCCACCAGGCCGACGCCGTTCTCGCCGGGCAAGCGGAGTTCGGGCGTGTCCTCGACCAGGACGACCCGCTGGCTCTTGGGTATCTCGCCTAACATCGCATTTAGAAAGGTCGTCTTGCCGGTGCTGGTTCCCCCGGAGATCAGGATCGTGCGCCGCTGGCGGATCGCCTCGCGCAGATAGTCGATCGGCCGCTCCTGGGGATCGGGCATCGGCGGGGGCTCGGGCGAACGCAGGGGCCCCGAATCGTAAGCGTCGAGCGGCAGGTCGAGCCGACGATGGCGGCGGATTGCCATGACCCAATGCCGACGGCTCGCGGGCGGGCCGCAGAACTGCACGCGCGCGTCGCCGGGCAGGGTAGCGCCCAGCAGCGGATGCTCTCGATTGATCCCCTGGTGGCTGACCCGCGCGACCTGCTCCGCCAGGCGCTGTACCAGCGTATCGGTGATTTCCGGCGTCTCGATCCGCCGCATGCCCGGATCGGCGGAATCCTCGATCCACACCTCACCCGGCCGGTTGACCATGATCTCGGTAATCGAGTCACGTTCCAGCCATTGCCGGAACGGCGCGAGGTAGGCGTCCAGATAGACGCTGCGTTCCGCCATCGCGGGTGTCTGCGCCCTCGGCTCAGCCTCTTTCGGCTGTTCCGGCGCGAACGGATGGATATCAGCACTCATCGATAAAGGTCCGGGATAGCGGCCAAGCCTATTGGACCGGACCGAAATCGAGATCGCGCGCGGTGAAGACCCGGATCGGCTCGCCCTGGCGCACGCGGATGGTCGGCGCGATCTTGTCGCCGGACTGCACGGCGGCGGCGGCGGCAGCCTGTCCCCCGCCGCCCACGATCACCGATGCGCCGCCAGTGCCGATCGCAGACAATCCGCCCACGACCGACAGCAGCATGGCTGACCCGAAGCGCTGGAAGAAATGCGAATCCACCTTGCCGGGCAGACCGGTGGTCCCGTCGAACCCGACGGCGGGCGAGGCGATGGAGACACTGGCGCCATCGGGCCGGATCAGCCGGGTCCAGATCACATAGGCGCGCTTCTGCCCCTGCTGCACGCCCGACTGGTACTGCCCGATCAGGCGGCTGGAGCGCGGGATCAGTACCTTCTTGCCGTCGAAGCTGCGCACGTCCTGGCTCACGACCGCCCGCACGAAGCCGGGCACGTCGGTGTCGATAGCGGTCTCCAGGATCGCCGGGATCAGGGTGCCCTGCGTCACCGTGGTGGTCGGGTTGGCGAGCGGCTGCGCCTGCGCCGTTCCGCCCCCGACTCCGCCGATCTTCGCAGCGAAGTCCCCGGCAGAGCCGCCGACACCGGCAGCGGAGGCATCACCCGCTGCCCCGGCCGCAATGGCGGCCGCCGGACCGGCCAGGGGCGTGGCCCTGCCGCTGGCATCGAAGACAAGCGTTTCGGATGCGTAGGGATTGGCTGCGGGAACGCCCGCATAGCCTGGCGCGCGCGAAAGGACCGGTTGCGGCGCCGGATCGACGCGCATCGGCGCAGGGGCCACTGCCGGATTGCCTGCTGCGTTGGGCGCAACGACGGGCGCTGGCACGACGGCGGCCTGCTGCGGTGCCTGCACCGCCGGATTGCCCACGCTCGCCGGTTCGCCGGTACGGGCGCTGTTCATGCTCCACAGCGTGACCGCGCCCAGCGCGGCGACGATGGCGATCCCGGCGACGAGACCGGCGGCATCGGACTTGCCTTTCTTCTGCGCGACGGCCGGAAAGGAATTGCGGCTGGCGAGATCGATGATCTCCGCGCTCTCACCCTCGCGCGGGTCTTCGTCGCGCGCGGCGTCGTTGGCGGCGGCTCCCTTGCCGGACATCTTCATGGCTAGGCGCATGTCGTCACTCCCCTCGGTTCGTACGGCCAAGGGCCGCCTGCTCGGGCAATTTGCGGATGATCGGTGGGCCGGCATAGGTCAGCGTCGCACTGTCCTCGCCCAGCCTCAGGACGATTTCGGGCGGCACACCATCAACGATGATCGTGTTGTCGCGAACGATGTAGTTTACCGGCCCTTCGGTGCCCTTGCGATCCTTCACCTGGATGGCGGGAGCCGTAACCCCGTCGGGCCAGGTCATGAAGACCGCCTCGCCATTGTCGTAGATCCGCGCCGGCATCAGCTTGTTCTCGCCCGTTTTGCGCCATTCGAAATTCAGGCTTGCCGGATCGACCACGGCGAAGGGATCGGTAGCGGCGGCCATTTCGGTGCCGCTCGCCTGCGGCTGCGGTTCGGCAGCGGCCATCTGCGCCTGCTCCTCCGCCGTCGGCGCGGGTGGTTCGGGATAGGTGAAGCGCAGCGCATACACTGGCTTCGCGCGCGGACTCGCGACGAGGTCGAAATAATAGGTCCGCTTGTCGGTCACCACTGTCATATTGGTGGCGCCGGTCGGCTGCAGCGGCTTCACGAACAGCAGGTTCGCGCGCTTGTTGGGGGTCACTTGCCACGCGGTGGAATCGCCCACAGCGACGTTCTCGATCGCCTCGTCCTCGCCGAATTCGATCGTCGCCTGCACCTTGGTCTTGCCGTGAATGGTGACGACCTCGTCGGGCTGGTAGAACTTCTCAACCAGGCGCGAATCCTGCGCCTGCGCGGGCGTTGTGGCAAGGGCGGCGAACAGCAGCAGCGCTGGGAGACCGGCGCGGATCATTTCACTTTCTCCGTGGATCGGGCGGCGGTCGGCTTGAACCGGGTCCCCAGCCCCGAGGTGCGCGAATTCCCCTTGCTTAGGGGATTGACCTGACCGCCCCCTGAAGAGGTGGCGAGCACGCGCGTCTCGCGCACCGAACCGCCCGTGTCGTTCGCCGGAATGTGGCTGGGGGTGGCCGCCACCACTGCAGTGCGGCGTGCCGCCGTCGTCGTCGGCGTGGCGTTCGCGGCTCCGGCAGCCTGCGCGGTACTGAGCGGTGCGGCCCGTGCGGGCGAAGACGAGGTGGATTGCGCGGTCGAGCGGCCCCCGCTCTCGTTCCCATCGGCGACGAGGCCGAAAACGCGCCAGCCGGACACCATCGTACCCGTAACCTTCAGTACCATAATCATCAGCGCGACATGCACCGCACCGATCATGAAGAACGCCATCGCGGCGCGCTGCGGGATCTCGCCACCAGGGTTCTGCGTCAGCGCGGAGAGGACCGGCACCGCCATTTCCAGCATGATGCTGCCGCCGAGCACCGCGAACAGCGGGGTCAGCGCCAGCATGACGACACCTTTCAGCCAGCCGGTGAACAGGCCGCGCGTCCCGTTGAACAACGCCATCACCACGAAGATCGGACCGAGCGCGACCAGCAGCGCCAGCGCGATCCGCGCGGTCACCAGGACGCCGACCGTGCCCAGCATGAACAGCATTGCGCCGAGCCACATCATGCCCGCGGGCGAAAAGGCCGAGATGTCGTCCTTGCCCTGGCTTGCCTGCTCGATCGCCTGGAACACCACGTCGACCTTGCTCGCAAAGGTCTGCGTTGCCGAGCCGCTGTCGCCGGTCAGGACCGAGGCGAGCCAGTCCGGCGCACCGATGGCGAGATTCCATACCACAGACTGGTAAGCGACCCAGCTGGTGGCGAACGTGAGTACGAGGCCCAGCGTGATCATGCGCGGCGTCAGCGACCGTACGCCAAGCGAGCCGCGCCCGGTCAGCAGGTTGACCGCGAAGAAGGCGACGTAGAGCGTCAGCAGGATCGTGAGCACCGTCGCCATAGCGCCGCCGGGGGCGAACAGCCGCCCGAATGCCGCGCCCGTCACTTCGCCCGCGACGCAGTCCACCGCCTGCAGCGCCGCCGCCACGCCGCCCGCCGCCTGGCTCATCACCATGTCGCAACCCGCGCTCATTCGGCGGCCTGCTTGAACGCGATGTCGTCCTCGGCGTTCTCGCTCGCTCCACCCGGCCAGGCATGGCCGGTAAGCGCGGGGAACCAGTCCGCGGGATCGTCGCCCACCGCCTCGCGCAGCAGGTCGAGCCGACGCACGGTGCTCTCGCGGCCCGACAGCATTGCCAGCACTTCGGGCGCGTTCGACAGATCGAGCCGGACGACCACGCTGGCGTCGGGCTGGCGCACCAGGAAGCAGCGGCTGTGCGCGGGCAGGCTGCGGATCAGCGCCAGCTCGTGGCTCGTGAGACCGAAGCCGTCGCAGTAGTCTTCCGGCCGGGCGCGGCTGTTGGGCATGAAAACCATGGTCGCTGTTTGCTCCACCAATGCGGTGGAAATGCGGCTTTCCAAAGCGTCGCGTGCGCTCTGCGTCGCGAAGCCGACCAGCGCGTTGCGTTTCCGGAGGGTCTTGAGCCAGTCGCGAATCCGCGCGGCGAACACCTCGTCGTCAAGCGCTTTCCAGCCCTCGTCGATCAGGATCATGGTCGGTTGCCCGTCCAGCCGCTCCTCGATCCGGTGGAACAGGTACATCATGGTCGGCGTGCGCAGCTTCGGGTTCTCGAGCAGCGCGGTCATGTCGAAGCCGAGGGTGCGGTTGGCGAGGTCGAGTTTGTCCTCGCCATTGTCGAACAGCCAGGCATGCTCGCCGCCATGAATCCAGGCAGAGAGGCGATCGGCGAGATCGCCGGGTTCGGGCCGCCGCGTGCCTGACAGCAGCTCGCGGAAATGCCGCAAGCGGCGCAGCTCGGGCGCGTTCTCGTAGGTCGCATCGACCGCATGGCTGATCGTCTGCAACTCTTCCGGTCCCTCGGCCTTGAGCAGAACCCCGAGCCAGTCGCGCAGAAAGGCGCGATTGGCAGCGCTGTCGGGCAGGCTGAGCGGATTGAAGCCCGATGGCTCGCCTGCATAGATACGATCGTAGCGCCCACCAATGCCGCGCACAAACAGCTCCGCCCCGCGATCCTTGTCGAACAGGATGGTGCGGGGCGAGAACTTCTGCGCCTGCGCAGCGAGGAAGTTCATCACCACCGTCTTGCCCGAACCGGACGGCCCGATGACCGAGAAATTGCCGAGATCGCCATGGTGGAAATTGAAGAAGAACGGCGTGGCGCTGGTCGTTTCCAGCAGCGTCACCGCCTCGCCCCAGTGATTGCCGTCCGCCTGCCCCAGCGCGAAACCGTGCAGGGACCCGAAGCTCGCCATGTTGGCGGACGAGATCATCGCGCGGCGCACGATGTAGTTTTCGTTGCCGGGGAACTGCGCCCAGAATGCAGGCTCCAGGTTCACGTCCTCGCGGACCACGATCGCACCGGTATCGGCCAGCGCGGCGGCACAGGCGGCAGTCGCATCGTCGAGACGCGGCAGCGTGCGCTCGCGCACCAGCACCGACAGGTGATGGTCGCCGAACCCGACCGCGCCATTGCCCAGCGCATCGCGCGCGGCGAGCATGTCGCTTCGTTCGGCCTGCGCTTCCTCGTCGGCAGAGCGCAGACGGCGTAGCGCCAGGTCCATCCGCTCGCGGGCGGTGGTCCGCTCCGCCGGGGCGTAGCTCTCGGACACGACCATCTCGTAGGGCAGCCGCAGCAGCCCGTCGATCAGGCCGGGGCTGGTCGCGTCGGGATAGTCCTTGAGGCTGAGGATCGAGGCGAAGTCGGGATCGCCCGAACCGCGCAGTTCCATCGCGTCGAGCCCGAAGGACACGCGGCGATAGGGGAGCATGTAGCCGATATCGGTATCCTCGGCAGGGCGGCGCACGGGGCGCATCTCGCCATTGTAGAGCGCGGAGAGCAGCTCCAGCATTTCCGAATTCGTGTTGCCCGCCGGTCCGGTATATTCGCCCAGCAGCGCCGCACCGTAGGGCTGCAACGCGGCGACGAGGCCGGTCGCGGCTGCTTTCAGACTGCGCAGGTCCTTGGGATCAACTTCCACATCATCGCGCTTGCGACGGTTGAGCTTCTTGCTCGCCTTCTCCACCCAGCCAGCCTTGCCGCGCGCGGGGCGCCGGATGAGGGTGACGAACTGATCGTTGATGAACAGCGCGCCCGAGCCCAGCCGTTCCTTCCACCGCGCGTCGATATGGCGCGCCAGCGGATCTGCGAATTCGGTCTCCAGCTCAACCTCGACCCGGCGACGGATCACATGGTGGTACATCACGAAACGCGCATCGAGGGTGGAGCGCAGCATGATCTCGCGCGTCGCGGCATGGGCGTTGAGCGCGTCGGTATCCTCGGTCTCGAACAGCAGGCCGGGCACCTGGATCGCAGTCATGACGGAGCCGTCGCGCAGCAGCACGGTGCTCTCGTCGACCAGCCGCGCATAGGGCAGCCGGTCGCCGGCGCGCGCCTCCTTGCCGCCCCAGGCGGCGGTGCCGATCCATTTGCTCATGCGCGCATACTCATCGCGTTACTGGGCCTTTCCCCGGTTCGGGTCAGGCGGCGTAGCTGTTGCAGCCCCACCGCTTGAAATTCTTCACCCGCGGGCATTTCGACACCTTGGTGAGCCACAGGTCGAAGATGCGCGGCTCGCGCAGGCAGGCGAAATAGCCGATGCCGTGCATCAGCGCCGCCGCTGGCAATGCCAGCCAGCTGCCGGTGATCAGGAACACCTCCGTCGTGACGGCGGCGTTGATGATGAAATAGTTGTAGGTCACGCCCGCGAACATCTGCGGGCGGGTCAGCGCGCGGTGGACCGGATGGCGGACGAGCTGATCCATCGCGAAGGCCCCCTAGCCCGCCGCCGACTGGATGCCGGACACGATCGAGGCAGCGCCGAACAGGATGAACACGCCGATGATCACGGTCGCACCGAAGCGCCAGTTGAGACGCCCCGTCAGCATCATGAAGCCGACCGCGGCCACCGCCATAACGGCGACGGCGGTCGCGACATTGCCCAGCAGCGTGCCCTGCAGCCAGGCGAGCGCGTTGACGATCGGGCCCGACCCGGCCGGGTCCTGACCCTGCATCTGCGCCAGCGCGGCGGAGGGGGAAAGCAGCGCGGCGAGCGCGGTCAGGCGGCTAATCGAATGCATTGTCTAGTCGTCCTCTCGGGAATGATCGGCCAGGCGACCCATGATCGCCGCCACGTAAATCTGCGTTTCGCGGATGCGCGGCACGCCGTTCGCCTGCAGGACCCGGCCGGGCCCTGCATTGTAAGCCGCCAGCGCCTTCTCCAGATCGCCGTCGAAGCGGTCGAGCTGTTCGCGCAGATAGCGCGCCCCGCCCTCCAGATTGGCGAAGGGATCGTCGGGATCGACCCCCATCTCGCGCGCCGTGCCGGGCATCAGCTGGGCCAAGCCTCGCGCTCCGACGGGCGAACGCGCCCCCGCCCGCCAGCGGCTTTCCTGCCACACCAGCGCCTCTATCAACGTCGGGCTGAGGTCGAAGCGCCGCGCCAGTTCGGCCACCTTCGCCGCATAGGCCGCCGGAATCGCCCCTGCCTGCGCGGAAGGGTCGGACAGGGCGGCGGGCGGCAGGTCGCCGCCCCACTCGGCCGACAGTTCCTGCGCCCCGGCATCCGGCATTCCAGCATCGGACACGCCAGGTTCGAGCAGGACGGCCTGATCCCCGGCGATCCAGCGCGCGCCATCGTCCCCGATCTCGAGGACGTCCGCTTGCGCGACGTTTGCTGTCAGAGCCAGCGCGACCGCCAACGCCGCGCCGCCACACTTGGCGAGAATCATGAACCCTCCGATGCGACGTCCCTTGGACACTACACGTGACAACCGCATGACTACAAGCGCGGGCCGTTCCCGCGCCCGCCGCACGCAGCGTCCGCTTCGTCGCACCCAACCCATTCGCATCGCGCGTTCTTTTCGCTTGCGGCGCGCCGCGCGGCCACGCACATTCCATGGCGATGCTGCGTCAATACGAACTCGTCGAACGGGTGAAAGCCTACGATCCGGACGCCGACGAGGCGATGCTCAACCGTGCCTACGTCTATACCGTGCAGAAACACGGCAGCCAGAAGCGGGCCAGTGGCGACCCCTATTTCAGCCATCCGGTCGAGGTCGCGGGCCTGATGACCGACCTGAAGCTGGATCAGGACACGGTGATGACCGCCCTCCTCCACGATACGGTCGAGGACACGCTGGCCACGATCGAGGACATCGAGTCCAATTTCGGCCCCGATGTCGCGCGCCTGGTCGACGGCGTCACCAAGCTGAGCAAGATCGAGCAGATGCCCGAGGACGAGCGGGCGGCCGAGAACCTGCGCAAGTTCCTGCTCGCCATGAGCGAGGACATCCGCGTCCTGCTGGTGAAGCTGGGCGACCGGCTGCACAACATGCGCACACTGGATTTCATCAAGTCGCCCGAGAAGCGGCAGCGGATCGCGCGCGAGACGATCGACATCTACGCCCCGCTGGCCGAGCGGATCGGCATGTACGAATATATGCGCGAAATGCAGGCGCTCGCGTTTCGCCATCTCGAGCCTGAGGCGCATGCCACCATCACCGCGCGCCTCGACAAGATTCGCGAACAGGACAGCGGCGAGGTCGAGGCGATTGCGCTGTCGATCAAGCAGGCGCTGGCGGAAGCGGGCATACAGGTGGAGGTTACGGGCCGCGAGAAGCAGCCCTATTCGATCTGGCGCAAGATGGCGGAACGCCATGTCAGCTTCGACCAGATCACCGACATCTTCGCGTTCCGCGTCCTGACCGAGAGCGTGGCCGATTGCTACCGCGCGCTGGGCATCTTGCACACGACGTGGCAGTTCATTCCCGGGCGGTTCAAGGATTATATCTCCACGCCCAAGAACAACGGCTATCGCTCGCTCCACACCTCGCTGATCTACGAACAGTCGATGCGGGTGGAGGTGCAGCTGCGCACGCGCGAGATGCACCGGACCAACCATTTCGGGCTGGCCGCCCACTGGGCCTACAAGCAGGATGGCGATGCGGACGGGCAGGTCGGCTGGCTGCGCGATCTGATCGAGATTGTCGATGCGAGCCACGATCCGGAGGAGCTGCTCGAGCACGCGCGCCTGGCGGTCTATCAGGACCGCATCTTCGCCTTCTCGCCCAAGGGTGCGCTGTTCCAGCTGCCCAAGGGCGCAACGCCGGTCGACTTCGCCTTCGCCGTGCATACCGACCTCGGCGCGCAGACCGTCGGCGCGAAGATCAACGGACGGCACGTCCCGCTGCGCACCGCCCTGAACAATGGCGACGTGGTGGAGATAATCAAGGGCGCGGAGGCGGAGCCGCAGATGAGCTGGCTCGGCTTCGTCGTGACGGGCAAGGCGCGTGCCTCCATCCGCCGTGCCGTGCGACTGAAGGAGCGCGCCGAAATCGCCGAGCTGGGAGCGAAACTGTTCGACGAGATCGCCGAGCGCGTACCGGCAGAGATCGGCCGCAAGGCGGTACGGGCCGCGCTCAAGCGGCTGGAAATGACCGAAATAGAGGAACTGCATTACGCGATCGGCGCGGCGCGCATCACCGACAAGGAGGTGATGGAAGCGCTGGTGCCGGGTTGCACCGCCAATGTGGAGGCCGATGCGCGCTGGGTGAACCAGGATCGCGCCATCTCCATCCGCGGCCTGACCCCGGGCGTCGCCTACGAGCTGGCGGAGTGCTGCCATCCCGTTCCCGGGGACCGCATCGTCGGCCTGCGCCATCAGAACGAGCGCATCGAGGTGCACCGGATCGATTGCCTGGCGTTGGCGAACGGCGTGGACAGCGACTGGCTGGACCTTCAGTGGGGCAAGCAGTCGAACGGGGCAGTGGGGCGCTTGCGCCTGACGCTGTACGATCGGCCCGGAACGCTGGCCGACATGGCCGGTATTTTCGCGCGCAACCATGTGAACGTGCGCAGCCTCGTCCAGACGCAGCTCGACCATCCCTTCACCCATTACAACATCGATCTCGATGTTCAGGATCTTGCCCACCTCACACGCATGCTAAGTGCCCTGCGCGCCAGCGATGCGGTCGCCGATGCGGAGCGGGTATGACGGGTATCGTCGGCCTCGACCATGTGCAGCTGGCCATGCCGCGCGGCGAGGAGGAGCGGGCGCGCGCGTTCTATGCCGAGGTGCTAACGCTCACCGAGGTGCCCAAGCCCGCCGACCTCGCAAAGCGGGGCGGGTGCTGGTTCGAAGGTGGTACCGCGCATATCCACCTTGGTGGGGAAGACGATTTCCGACCGGCGCGAAAGGCGCATCCGGCGTTGCTGGTCGACGATCTCGATGCGCTGGTGGCGCGCCTGGAAGCTGCAGGTGTGGCGTTCACCCCTGGCAAGCCGCTGGATGGCTACAGGCGGGGCGACATCGCCGATCCGTTCGGCAATCGCATCGAACTGATGGAACGGGTCTGAAGGCCCGACGTCACGTCGAACTGGGTTATCCGGGGATTGGGCGCACCGGTACCGGAATATTGCAGATATCCGCTCCGCCCCCCGAAACCACGAAGAACGGATCGCGCCGATTCGCCCGGGCCTCGACATAGCGGGCGAAGCTGTCGCTCTCGGTCGAGAGATATTCGAACCGGAGCCGCTCGCTTGCTGGCAGGTCGCTCGCCACGCGAATGCTTTCGATTCGCGTGCGCCGCGCCGGGTCGGCATAGAAACCGCCCGCCCCCGCCCCGCGCGGCAGGCTGGAGAGATGCTCGATCCCCTCCACCACGCGCCCGACCAGCGCGAGATTGCGGTCGAGATGCCGCGGTGCCTGCCCGATCACCGTATAGAGCTCCCCCCCGGTGCCGGTGTCGGGCGGCATGCCGTGGCCGACCCCGACCATGCCGTAGCAGTGGAGGGGCCAGTTGCGCTCGGTGTCCGGTGTCCCCACGCCTGCGACCGGAAAACCGCGATAGAAGCTCGTCCACCGCAGGACGTCATTGGGCGGCACGAAGAGCGGATCGAGTGCGCGCGGTCGATCGAGGTGGCGCGGGTAGGTGTAATCTTCGCGAACGGCTCCCACCCCTTCCGGCAGCGGCTTCTGCGGCCCACTGCTTTCCGGGTTGTCGTGATTGGGATCGCCCCACTGGACGACGTAATTGTCCTGCACCCGCATCACCGCCAGCCCATCGTACCAGTGCGCGCGGGCGAGCGTGCGGATGTTCTCGACCCAGCCCTGGCTGAAGGGCGGCGGCATGAGCTGGATGTAGACCTGGCGGGGCTGGCCCTCGCCGTCCGGGGCGAGCGTCATCACCAGCAGGTCCTCGGACGCGATCGCGACCCAGGCGGACCGCGGCGCAGTGGCGACGATCTCGCCCGGCGACGGCGCTGTTTCCTGCGCACCCGATGGCGCGGCGAGCGCAGCGCCGCAAGGAGCGCGAGGCCGCCGCGCAGCATCACTCGCCCTCGATCTCGCGCACCGGGTAAGTCAGCGCGCAGATGTCGTAATCGCTCGGTACGGTGGTGTAGAATTCGTTCGGTTGCCCTGTCGCCGCCAGCCACTGGGCGAACGTACCGCTCTCGGTTTCGAGATATTTGAACCGCGGGCGTGCCTCGGGCGGGAGGTCGCTCGCCAGCCGCGCCCACTGGATCTCCAGCGGGTCCTGCCCCTCGGCGTAGAAGCCCATCTCGCCCGTCCCCGGCGGCTGGGTGCGCAAGAGGTCGAGCCCCTCGACCACCCGGCCCACCACCGCGAGATTGCGGTCGAGCCGCCGCGGTGCGTGCCCGATGATGGTGTAGAGCGTATCGCCGAGCCCCGTCGAAGGATCGACATCGCGCGCCACCCCGACCATGCCCGGGCAATGCAGCGGCCAGTCGCGCACGCCGTCGGTCGCGATCGGCCAACCGTCCTCGAACGAGGCCACCGGGGCGTAGGAATCGCAGAAACTGTTATCCAGCTTGCGGTCGCTACAAGGGTCGGCAAGCTGCGTCACTGCGGGCAACGGGTGCGTGAAGTCGTCCTTACCCACCGGTTCCAGGCCCTGAAGCGGCGCTCGGTCCTCGTCGGGATCACCCCACTGCGCGACGAAGCCGGGAGCGATGCGATAGACCGACGAATGCGTGTCCCACCACCGCGCCTTCGCCAGCTTGCGGATGTTGCGGACCCATTTCTGGCTCCACGGCTCCCTCATCAACTGGAGCACGATGCGCCGCTCGCTGCCATCGGGGGCGGGGTTCAGTTCGAAGATCAGCAGGTCCTCGGGCCGCACCTCCTGCCAGGCGGAACGCGGCGCCGCATCGAGCACTTCCTTCGCGCTCGGCGGCTTCGTCGTCTCCCCGTCCTGCGCAAGAGCCGATGCGGGGAGCGCCGATGCCAGCGCGGCGAGTGCGATTGCGAGCCTCTTCATGGTGCGCATCCTGCCACGCCGCGCCCGCATGGCAAGCACCTTCGCTCAGTCGTCCGCGTCTTCCAGCGCGTGCATGTCGTCGTCGGAAAAGCCGAAATGATGCCCGATCTCGTGGATCACGACATGCGCGACGAGCCGCTCCAGCGTCACGTCCCCGCGCTCCGCCCATTCGTCGAGAATGGGGCGGCGAAACAGCCGGATCCGCGTCGGCATCTGGCCGCTCATCTCGATGCTGCGCGCGGGCAGTGGATGGCCCTGGTAGATCCCCGAAAGCTCGAACGGCTCCTTCAGCCCCACCGCCGCCAGCGTCTCAGGGTCGGCGAAATCCTCGACCCGGAAATCGACGTCGCCCAGTTGCGCGCGAAACTGTTGCGGCAGGCGGTGGTAAGCCGCGCGGCCCAACGTTGCCATATCCTCCAGCGAGGGCGCCGTGCCGAACCGTTGCGTCATCGCCTGCAAAGCTAGGCAAGCCCGCTTGCGCTCGCAACCCCACCCCGCTAGGGCGCGCGTTCTTGTTCGAACCGGCGTGCTTGCATCGCGCAATCTGCGAAGCGGCAGCGCCACGAGAGAACATGCGGAGCGGTGGCCGAGTGGTCGAAGGCGCACGCCTGGAAAGTGTGTATACGGTAACCCCGTATCGAGGGTTCGAATCCCTCCCGCTCCGCCACTACCAAACCTCGGGAGGACCAGCCTCGGTCGGTTACGCTCGCTCCGAGCAATCGGCGACCATTCTCATGTGCTGTCGCTTGCGTGGCCGATCCGATACGGTCCAGACCGCGCAGGGAGAGCCCGGCCTTTCCAGGTCAGTTCTATAGCTCCCCGCTCGATAAGCCGGTCGACCGCAGTGTGGACGAGCGGCATCGCCATGCGCCAATCCGCTTCGCCATCGGAAGCGATCCTTCGTGCGACTTCGCTAGGGCATACCGTTTTTCCGGCCCCGCGTTCGGCGAGCAGGGCCAACACGGCATCGCTCGTACCCCCGACACTCACTTTCGCTTGCGCTTGGAGGTCATGGGATCGGGTTTGGCGGGCGGCTTCCAGTCGGGCGGAGCAACCGGTCGCTGTCGACTCGTGCCAAGCCCCATCGCGCCAGGCCGCTGGCGAACCAGGCCCGACGTGTCGGCTTGCGCGGCATCCGCAGCATCCGCCCCGCCCCGCATCAGATTGATGCGGTCGCGAATGCGCCGGGCTTCCTCGAAATCGAGGGCCTCGGCCGCAGCTTCCATTTCGCGTTGAAGATCCTCGACAGTCTTTCGCATGGCCATTCAACGCAGCGACGCGGTCTTAGGCTCCATCAATCGACATATCGCCCGTCAGTGAGTCCGCTCCGCCCCAAATCGCGCGATCCGGAAGCACATGGGCGCCTGCGGTGTCGCCGGCCTACTATGCCGCGCGGGCCTCTCCGACCGCGTCAGGATCGCTTGTCATGGGCGGGATACCGATTTCCGAAAGCTCCCCGGACCGGCCGATCTCCAGCAGCTCCGCCAACCGACCATTCCGCAGATCGTAGATGAAGCCATGCAGGGTCAAATCCTGCCCGCGTGCGAAGGCGGCCCGGACAGTGTCCGTCTTCGACAGGCGGATCAGCTGCTCGCGCACGTTGAGTTCGGCCATCCTGTTGAGCCGCTTCGACTGATCCTCGATCCCCTCAAGTTCCGCGCGATGTTTCGCGAATACCTCGCGCGCGGCCGCAAGCCACGAATGCACATGGCCGGACCCACCGCCCGTCATCGCCGTTTGCAGTCCGCTGCACCCGTAATGTCCGCAAAGGACGATGTGGGCGATTTCGAAATCCTCGATAGCGTGCTGGACGTCCGCCATCAGGTTGTCGTCGGTTTCATAGACGAGGTTGGCGAGATTGCGGTGGATGAACAGCTCGCCCGGACGGGTCTGGGTTATGTTCTGCGGCGAGACCCGGCTGTCCGACCCGCCGATCCACATAATCTCGGGTGACTGGCCAGAGGTCTGCTGCGCGAAGTAGTCCTTCTTGCGCTCCTGCATTTCCGCCGACCACGTCTTGTTGGACAGGATCAGTTCGCGAATGGTCTTCATGAGTAGGCAACCTTCTTGAATGGGGCTTCCAGCGGGGCGGCTTGCAGGTGATCCAGATCGCCCCGGATGGTAACCGCGATGTCGCGGAACTTCGCATTGCGCGAGAAGCTGTTGATGATGTCGATATTGTCGGGGTCGATGAACTCGGCCCGCTCGAGATCGATCACCACGCTCGCACCATCGGGCACGCTGCCGAGCGACTTCTGCAATTCGTACTTGTGAATGAAATACAGGTTGCGCCGGGCACTGACCAACCAGAACCCTTCGTCGTTCGCCACGCTCACGGCCTTGCGGAAATTGCGGGCGACGACGAAGACGAAGCCGATCGCGAGCCCGATGATGATGCCGCGCAGCAGATCGGTGAACAGGATGGCGCCGATCGTCGCGATGAACGGCACGAACTGATGCCATCCCTGCGCCCAGCGCCGGCGGTACAGCTCGGGCGTGTTGAGCTTGTAACCGACCTGGATCAGGATCGCAGCCAGCGCCGCGAGCGGGATCATGTTCAGCAGAACCGGGATCAGCAGCACGCTCAGCAGCAGCCAGAAGCCGTGCAGAATGGCGGAGGTTTTCGTCTCGCCCCCGGCCGCGACATTGGCGGAGGAGCGCACGATCACCGAAGTGAGCGGCAGGCCGCCGATCAGGCCGGAAAGGATGTTGCCGCCACCCTGCGCCAGCAGTTCGTGATTCTTGTCGGTCGTCCGCCGGCGCGGATCCAGTTCGTCGACCGCCTTGACGCACAGTAGCGATTCCAGGCTCGCGACGATCGCGAGCGTAACCGCCACGATCCAGACGTCCGCCATCCCGATCGCGCTGAAATCGGGGGTGCGGAACTGCCCGACGAACTCGCCCAGCGATCCGGAGATGGGGACCTGAACAAGATGGCTGGGCCGGACGGCCAGGCCGGGTGCGAACAGTTTGAAGGCCTCGTTGGCAAGCACGCCGAAGATCACCACGACGAGCGGACCGGGCAGCAGCCGGAACGGCCCGTCCTTGGGCTTCTTGGCATCCCACCAGAAGAGGAAGACGAGCGAGATCAGCGCAATCAGCATCGGCCCCGGAAGGAAGAAATCCCATGCCGAGTAGAACAGCGCCGAGAGGGTGTTGAGGCCATCGGGCTGGAGGAAGCTGAGGCTACCCTCGAAATCGCCGTCGTAGCCAAGGGCGTGCGGAATCTGTTTGAGGATCAGGATCAGGCCGATCGCCGCCAGCATGCCGGTGATGACCGAGCTGGGCACGAATTCGGAAAGGGTGCCCGACCGGGTGAAATACAGCCCGATCTGAAGCACGCCGGACAGGGCGACCGCGAGGAGAAATATCTCCCAGCTGGGAAGCAGCTCGAGCGCGTCGAGCACGATGACGGTCAGCCCCGCGGCCGGCCCGCTGACCGACAGCTGCGATTTGGACAGGGTACCGACGACGATGCCGCCGACGATGCCGGCGATCAGGCCGGAAAACAGCGGAGCCCCCGAAGCGAGGGCAATGCCAAGGCATAGGGGCAGGGCGACCAGCGCCACCACGATCGATGCGGGGATATCCTTGCCAAGAGAAGACAAGAATGTCGTTTTTTCAGTCACTTCGGATCCTTCGCGTGCACATGGCTGACCAGGGGATTGTCGCGCCCTTCCGACCGGCAGAAATCATCGAGAAATGGGAAAAAGGGGGGCCGATGTGGCGGGTTCTCCTGCGAACAGCCCATCGGCCCTTAGTTTGGGCGGATTCAGGCCGCCTTTTTGGGCGTGTCGCGATCCAGCCCGCCTTCCGCGATCGGCGGAGTGTTTCCATCGGACAACGGACCGAACTGCCGGGTCCTGCCGTCGAACGCGCGGATGGTTCCGCTTTCGATGTCGAAGACCCACCCGTGCAGCCGGATTTTCCCGGAGGCGAGCGCCGCCGCGACGGACGGATGGCTGCGCAGATGCGTCAGCTGAAGAGTGACGTTTTCTTCCACCAGGCGATCGAGCTTTTCCGTATCCCCGGCACCCGCGCAGCAGGCATGGACGATGTCGCGCGCAGCGCGCGAATGGCCGATCCACGCCTTGACAGAAGGCATCGCATCGAGCGCGCCTTCGGGGGCGAAATGCGCCTTCATCGCGCCGCAATCGGCATGACCGCAGATGACGATGTCGGTGACGCCGAGGCCGACCACCGCATATTCGATGGTGGACGTAACGCCGCCATTGATGGACTGCCAGGGCGGCACGATATTGCCCGCATTCCGGATCACGAACAGGTCGCCTGGGAGCGACTGGGTGATCAGTTCGGGGACGACGCGGCTGTCGGAACAACTGATCATCAGCGTCTTGGGGCTCTGCCCCTCGCGTCCGAGGACCTGAAGCTTCTGCTCATGTTCCTTGTAGATGTGCTCGCGGAACCGCGTAACGCCTTCCATCAACTCTTTCATGGTGCACTCCTGTGTTAGCGGGCCGGAGCCCGTGTCGCAGTGCACAATCGCGCCCGCGCATTTCCGCGCGATGCTCGATTTGTTTCAAAGTATTTCCGGGGGCTGTTTTTGCGGAATTACCAGCGCCGCACGCAGGCCGGTCGGCTCCGCCCGCGACAGTTCGAATGTTCCGCCATGCGCTTCCGCGACGTTACGCACGATGCTGAGACCCAGCCCCATGCCGGGATGCCCCCCGGACCGCGCGATATCGAGCCGTTCGAACGGCTGCATCACGCGCTTCATGTCGGCCCAGGGTATGCCGGGACCGCCATCCTCCACCGCGATCACCGCGTGCGTTTCGGTCAGTTCGAGCTCTATCGTGGCATGCCCGGCAAACTTCACCGCATTGTCGACCAGGTTTTCGATCGCCCGGGTGAGCGAATTGTGCAGCGCCGCGACCACCGCCCGTTCCGGGCCGCGATAATCCACGTCGTAGCCCAGGTCGGCGAATTTCTCCCCGATCGTCTGGCACAGGCTGGAGAGGTCGGTCGGCTCGTAATCCTGCTTCAGGTCGCCGGTTTCGAAATATTCGAGCAGTTCCTGCAGCATCGCGGTCATCTGTTCGATGTCGGACCGTGCCTCTGCCCGGTCCTGCTCGTCGGCGATCGCACCGATCCGCAGCCGCAGCCGCGCCAGCGGCGTACGCAGATCGTGGCCGACCGCCATCAGGGCCTGCGTGCGCTGGTTCATTGCCGCCTCGATCCGGTCCTGCATCAGATTGAGCGCGTGGGAAACCTGCCGTAATTCCAGCGGACCGGCCTGCTCGTCGAACGGGATGCGCGCGGTCGTGCCGATAAGTTTGGCGTCCGAGGACAATTGCCTGAGCGGGGCGCTCAACGTCCGAACCAGCACTGCCGCCGAGCCCAGGACCAGCAGCGCCACGATCCCGACCGTCAGCGACGTTCTGATCAGCGGTGTCCAGCCGGCCACCGGCTCATTCGTTTCGAACGCGATCCAGACATCGGGGGCGATCCGGAGCGCGCCTTCCAGATGGCGATCGAGGACGAGTGGAGATTTGCGGACCATGGCGAGGCGCAAGTCGTTCTTGGCCAGCTCCGGCTCCCATCGCACGAGCGAGCGGGCGATCTCGGCGGCATCGGGCGCGATCCCGGGCGCGATCTGCGGCGCCCCTTCCACGAGCCGCATCTGCAAATGAATGGTCGACAGACTGCCGAGCAAAGGCGCGCGATCCTGCGGCGCAACCGCCGTCACCACTCGTTCCGCAGTGACGAGCTGTTCGGCGATGCGCTTGCCCAGACCCTGGCGCTGGATATGCGCTTCCCCCGCCCCGATCAGAAGCGTGCCGGCAATGAACTGCACCGCCACGGCCAGCACCAGGACAAGCGTGACGCGGCCGGTGAAACCCTTGGGCCAGAGCCGGCCGCGACCGATCACCGTTCCACTTGCCCGGTAAAGACATATCCCACGCCGCGCACGGTGCGGATCAGATCGCGCCCGCCCTCGACCGACCCGAGCTTGCGCCGCAGGCGGCTGACCAGCACATCGACGCTGCGATCGCCGCTATCGCGCCCGGCAATGCGGTCGCGCGAATGTTCCAGCAGCGTGTTCCGGCCGATCACCCGCTGGGGCATGTCCACCAACACGTTCAGCAGATCGAATTCCGCTTCCGAGATGGATACCCGCCCGCCATCGGGCGCGAACAGCTCGCGCCGCCGCCGATCGATCTGCCAGCCGTCGAACCGCGCGATCGCGGTGTGATCCTGCGTTTCGCCCCCCGCCGGCTGCTCGTGCCGCCGCAGGACCGAGCGGATGCGGGCGACCAGCTCACCCGGATCGACCGGCTTCACCAGATAGTCGTCCGCGCCGAGCTCCAGCCCGACGATGCGGTCCGTATGGCTCGACCGCGCGCTGATGAAGATGATCGGGACCGCGCTTCGCTGGCGCAGCCACCGGCACAGGTCGAGCCCGCTGGTGCCCGGCAGCATGACGTCCAGGATCACCAGATCGTACTGCTCCGCCGAGGCGCGAAATTCCGCCGCGGTCGCATAGCTGCGGATCGGAAATCCGCTCTGGCGGATATGCCGCGTCAGCAGCGTGCGCAGGGCGCCGTCGTCCTCGACAAGCGCGATATGGTAGATTCGTTCGTTGAACTGCATGGGTACGCTCGAGTGCCAACCATCTAGAACCGTTGGCGGCCACCGAAAAGGGAATTTGCGGACCGATACTTAACCATCGTTTTCGGGTGGAGATTCGTTCTCCGCGCGCTGTTCCTGCGACGTCCGCTTGTCGGATTTCGGGCGCGTGTCGCACAGACGCAGCTTGCCGGGGAGCTCGCGACAGGTGGTATCGCGCTCCGCCAACCGCTCCTTGTCCGCGGATTCGCTTTTGCGACCACAGCCGTGAACCTTGTGTTTGTATGGATGACAGCGCGCATTGCGACGGCGGCGTGCGCGACGGGCGGAACCGGCACGGTCGTGGCGCTGCCCAGTGTCAGCAGGCCGATCAGGATATTCATAACCACTCCTCTTGGGCGAGAGCGCGGGCACCTAATGCGCCAGTGTTTCGCCAACGGGGACGCATTGTTACGAAGTGTTTCAGGATCGCTTTGCCAGGTTTGTCGGCTTCTCAAACAAGGCTCGGGCGCTTGCCCGCTTGCGCCACGGCTAACCGTGGCCGATCATCTCACCGTATTTCAGGATGGCTTGCGCCCGGTTGGAGACCCGCAGGGATTTGAATATCGAGCTCAGGTGCGATTTGACGGTCGCCTCCGACAGGTCGAGATTATGCGCGATCACGTTGTTCGAGTTCCCTTTGCACAGTTCAGACATAATTCGCAGCTGCGCCGGCGAGAGGGCGTGAAGAAGATCGTCTTCGTCGCCCGCTGCGTCTTCGTCGGTCGGGAAATATGTTTCGGCGGCCATCACGCGCAGGATGGCCTCGCCCATTTCCTCCAGGCTGCTCTTCTTCGACAGGAAGCCTTGCGCGCCGAACGATCGGACTCGCATCCGGGTCGTCGAATCGTCGGTGGCGCTGATCACCAGGATCGGCAGGCGCGGATAACGGCCGCGCACGCGCTTCAAATTAATGACGCCTTCTGAGTCCCTGAGCCCGAGGTCGAGCACGAGCGCGGCGTAGTCCCGCTGCGCGAGATCGTGAATCGTACCTTCCAGCGTGTCGCAGCCATCGACCTGGATCGCGCTGTCGCGCGCGTGCGCGGCGCTCTTCAGGGCGGCAAAGCAAAGCGGATGATCTTCGGCGATCAGGAGGAAGCGCAGCATTCGTCCCACATCGTCCCTCCCGATAACGGCCCAGCCTTCAACGCCACCAAACACCGCCAAAGGTTAAGATGCCGCTAACTCTTTCATACCTTGGGTTTAATTTGCCGTTTCGCAGGTTTCCCAGGCCCGCGCCCATGCCAACGATGCTGCATGGTACGTCAAGAAAGACCATTTGCCAGGAACCGCCTGGCAGCCAGGGCCGCGCGCTTCTCCGACGCTCGCCCCCGCATTGCACCCCTTCGCAAGGGGGGCGGTGCCCTGGCGACCATGTTCGGCACGACGATATGTCTCTCGCTCGGTGCCTGCACTGGGGGCGGCATCGGATCTACCCCTCCCCCCCCATCCGGAGCCATGGCTTCGGACCCGATTGCCGCCCCACCTTTTTCGACCGTACCCGCACCCGCACCCGCTCCGACGCCAACCCCGGCCCCGCCGCCGACCGAGGACGAGCCGCCGCCCGTATCCGGCGTTCGCCCCTCCGGCAACGTCGCGATGCGCTCCGCCGAGGATGACGCCGAATACCGCGAGAACTATCTCGCCGCGGAGCTGATCAACGCTCTCTATGCGCTGGACAATGGTTGGGACGGCAGCGGCGTTCTCGTCGGGGTTCTGGACGAGGGGGTGGAGGAAACCTTCGAACTCGAAGGGCAGATTTCCAACCTGAGCAAGGATTTCGGAGGCATCCGCGACGACGGCGTGCTCACACCTCACGAGTCCCTCGGCGGCGACAATTCCGACCACGGCACGCGGGTCGCCTCGATCATTGCCGCACGCAATGACGGGAACGGCATCCAGGGTATCGCCCCCGGTGCCAGCATCGTGGTGTTGCGAAGCGACGTAGAGAATATCGACACGGGGACATCCACCGTCGGCTTCAACAGCCACGAAGCGCTGCGCTATGCCGGCGAAAACGGCGTGTTGATCGTCAACCGTTCGATCGCCAAGGCCAATCCGGATATCTCGAACAGGCTGATGCAGGATGCCGTCAACGCGTATCGGCAGATGGGCGGCCTTGTCGTCAATGCCGCTGGCAATACAGGCGGTGCGAACCCCAACGACGCGATCGATCTGACCCCTGAAAACGCGGAAGGGTGGCTGTTCGCGGTCGCCCTCGACCCGAACGGCCCGGGTTACGAACTGGCCAGCTATTCCAACCGTTGCGGCACGGCCATGGACAGGTGCGTGGCGGGCGTGGGCACAAGCGCCACCACCGATGTGTCGGGCAATATCGTCAGCTTTTCGGGGACCAGTGCCGCAGCGCCGCAAGTGTCCGGGCTGGCCGCACTCATCCTGCACAAATGGCCGCATCTGACGGGTGTCGACGCCGGCAATGTCATTCTCGCTACCGCGCGCGACATCGGTGAAGCGGGCGTGGATCCGGTTTTCGGACACGGTCTCATCGACGTGGAGGCCGCCCTTTCCCCGATCAATCCGACCCTGTCGAACGGTACCACCGTCAGTTCCCTCGGCTCTGCCTCGTTGATCCTGCCTGCCGCGATCGGAGACGGGGCGGATGGTTCGCTGGCGGCCGCGATTTCCGATGTCACGCTTGTCGATGCGTTCGGGCGCGATTATCAGGCCGACCTTTCCGGCTTTGTGCGGCACGCGGCGAGCGGGTCCGCTGGTGTTTTGGGGCCCCGGTTCGACGCGATGACCCAGACCGGTGACGCCGCCTTTCGGATAGAAGGCGCAGGGGTCCAGATCGGCTACCTCGCCGGGAATCGGTCCGATTTTTCGGCCCGTATCGGTAGCAGGATCACGGACGGGCGGATCGCCGTTCCCCTGCGAAGCGTCGGCGGCACGGTCACCGCGGATTATCGGAACGGGCGGTATATCGATGCCACGATGTTCGGCCGGGCGGCGAGCCCCGATGCACTCGATGCCTATATGCCGGGCAGTGGGATCGGGCTGGCCTATCGCCGGCCGCTGGGAATCTTTCGGGTCGGCGCCTCGGTGCGGTCGGCCAGGACGGGCGAAGGCGAGGCAACGGCGCTTCTCGCCTCGCTCGGCAAGGATCGGACCGTGTTCGAGGTCGGGATGCTGACCGAACGCGGTACGCTGTTCGGGACCCCAACGGGGTCCGGCTCACTGCGCTTCGGCGACGGGGCGCGAACCATCTTCGCCCAGCTGTCCAGCGAGATTTCCATCGGCAGCTGGGAGCTGGCGGCGCATGGGAGCATCGGCAGCACGCGGCTCGCGCTCGGACCGGAGACGGTGGTGACCGATGCCACCGCGATCACCACGGGCCGATTCGGGATCGATCTCAGCGGTGACGTATTGGGCGGGCGGATGCGCATCGGCCTGGCGCAACCCCTCGTGGCGCTATCCGGCACCGGCCTGGTTACGGTCGGGTCGGGCTTCGACCGCACCAGCCGTTCGCTCCGCTTCATCACGCGCGAGATCGATCTTTCGGGCGAAATCGCCCCGCGCATCATGTTCGGCTACGAAAGAGCGGGTCCGCGCTCCAGCATGCGTCTGGGGCTGGAAAGCCGTCCTGACGGGCGGGACAACACCGTCGTTGCCAACTGGCGTTTGCGCTTTCGCTAGCAAAGGAGGGCGGTGGTCGTGCTTTGGACATGTTAACGAGTGCCAACGATAATGGGAGGTCGAACCCCGGATTGGCCGGGCGGGGACCACGCATGCTCGACAGCGACCGGCCGACGGACGGCGAGAATGGCGATGCCATCGCCTCGCTGCGTCCACACTACGCGGCTTTCAAGGAACAGGCGCTGGGCCAGTTGGCGCTGTGTTGCCACAACCCGTCGGACGGGGATTACGAATCACTCGAAGAATTGCGGACGCTGATGCACATGCTGGCAGGCACGGCGACGCTGTTCGGCGAACCGGCGGTCGGCGATCTCGCCTCCGAACTGGACGAAGCGCTCACGCGACGCCGCGAACCCGTTCGCGCCTCGCTCGAAAGGGCGCGATCGGGCTTAGCGGACCTGCGCCGGTCATAAAAAAGGACTGCGACGCCGCGCGCCGCAGTCCCCAGTATGACCGATGGGGGGAGATCGGTCAGAAGCTGAAGCCGGCCCCGGCGCTGAACCCGCTATTGCCGCGGGTATCCACCGTCGCCCCGGCCTTCACCACGCCGCGACCCTCGCTGAAGGTGGTGGACATGCCCAGCGCGAACGCCGTCTCGCCTTCGTAATGGGCGATGCCCGTCCCCACCATGGAGCGTCCGGCGGTGATCGTCTGCGGAATGCCCGAGACGGCCATGGCGCTGGCGGTGCCTGCCGACGCATCGCGGCGCGCCTCCTTCAGGTCGAAGTCGAGCTGCGCGATCCCCGCCTGCAGATCGCCGAAGCGCAGATCGGTGTAGGCACGCGAATCGGCCATCGCGGCGGCCAGGCTGTTCTGGACCTGGCCGAGGTTCACCGCGTCGTTCGCCCGGGTTCCAGCAGCGACGTTGTGGAGCGCCACCGGCGCAGTCGCGTCCGCTCCGACCAATGCGACATCGTTGGTCACCGTGCCGCCATTGCTCATGGCCGGATCGTCGGGGTCCGAATATTGCACCGCGACCACGGTGCTACCCGCGATATTGTTGTTCAGCGCTGCGATATTGGCGGTGTTCTGGTCGATATCGGTACGATTGCTCGCCACCCGGTCGTTCGTCGCAGCGAGCTGCGATCCGTTGACGGCGTCCGTGGACCCCGCCGCAAGCGCGCCGTCGGCAACATTGGTCATCCTGACCGGCGCATCGCCCGCCCCGATCAGCGCCGCCGTGTTCGTCGGCGTGGTGCTGGCGACGGTCGGATCGGTGTCGGACACGTAGCCGAGCGGGACATTGGCGAGCTGGTTCTGCACCGATGTGAGCTGGGTCGTATTGTCGGTTACCCGCGCATCTATCGATGTCACCGAGCTGTTGAGATTGTCGATGTCGCCCTCGTTAACGGCGACCCGCGTGTCGAGGTCAGCTATGTCACCTTCGTTTACGGTCACGCGCCCATCCAGATTAGAGATGTCGCCTTCGTTCACCGTCACGCGACCGTCCAGACTGGCGATATCGCCTTCGTTCACCGTCACGCGCCCATCCAGACTGGCAATGTCCCCCTCGTTCACCGTCACGCGGCCATCCAGGTTCGCAATATCCCCCTCGTTCGTGGTCACGCGAGTATCGAGGTTGGCGATGTCGCCTTCATTGACCGTCACGCGATCGTCGAGGCCGTCTATCGCATCGCTGTTGGCTGCGACCGCCTGGTTGGTGGCAAACAGCTGCGATCCGTTCACCGCCTCGCCCGAGGTGGCGCTCAGCTCGCCATCCGCGACGTTGCCGACGGTCGTGCCGCCAGCGCCATCCAGCGTCAGCGAGGTTCGCGTCGCATCGTCGTAGAGCACCGCCAGCGCGTTCCCGCTGCCCGCGTCGCTGAGCGAGGCGATGGCATCGGCATTGGCCTGGATCCCCGCCGTATTGGCGTCGACCTGCTGATTGGTCGCGAACAGCTGGCTGCCGTTGACCGCATCGGCAGAACCTGCGGCGAGAGCGCCCGGCCCCACATTGCTGAGCGTGACGGTGCCAGGGTCCGCACCGATCAAGGCGGCCCGGTTGGTCGGAACCGGGCTGGCGACGGCGGGATCGCCATTGCTGACATAGCCGATCGGCACATTGTCGACCGCCGATTGCAGGTCTGCGATGTCCGTCGTGTTCTGCGTCACCCGCGTATCGATCGTGGTGACCCGTCCATCGAGATCGGCGATGTCGCCCTCCGCCGCGGTCACGCGACCATCCAGTCCATCGATCCCGTCGGCGTTGGCTGCCACCTGCTGATTGGTCGCGAAAAGTTGCGAGCCGTTGACCGCATCGGTCGAACCCGCGCTCACGGTGCCATCCGCGAGGTTGGTGACCGTCGTCCCTTGCGCACCGGCGAGGGTCACGCTGGCCTGCGCCGGGCCATCATATTGGACGCCATTGCCAAGTGCCGCCTGGAGCGCGTCGACCGCGCCCTGTACCTGACCCACCGTTGCCGCATCCGTGGCTTGCGTCCCCGGCGCGACATTGGTGATCTGGCGCAGGCTGCCGGGCGCGCCGACCGAAACCGATCCGACCGAGCTGTAGGTGCCAGGCAGACCCGGTGCGACGTAGCCGACCAGTGCGCCACGATCGGCGAGCGAGCCGTTGCCCAGCGCAACGCTGTTGGCGGCCGTCGCGCTGGCATTTGTGCCAAGGGCAATGGCCCCGGTCGCCCCGACGGCGGTGCTGGCATTGTTACCGAAAGCGATCGCGTCGAGCTCACCGGCCGATGCCGCCTGCCCGTCGCCCAATCCGGAGATCTGGTTGCCACCGATGGCGAGGCCAGCTTCTTCGTTCAGGGCATAACCGTCCGCCGTCAGGTTACAATCTGCACCGGGGGCGAGCAGCGTGCCGCTGGTATCCGCCACCTGCAGCGAGATCGGATCGCCATTTGCGTAACCTTCCAGGGTATCCGCAGCACCGATCTGGACATCGTCGAGAGTGAGGATCGGGTTGCCGAGGACGGAGACGTTCAACAGCGCACCGTAGAGGTTCTCCACCGCGGTCGCTGTGGGCACCGCGACATCGCCGACGATATCGGTGACCGCCGACGGGTCGAGGCTGATCCCGGTACATACGTCGACCACGGGCTGAAGAGCCTGCGCCTTCGCCGAGGTGGTGAGCCGCGGCGGCGCACCGCCCGCCATCACGACCGACGCGGTCGCCAGCAGGGATATGCGAATATAGGTTCTTTTACTTAGGTTCACGTCTCGCTCCATTTGTTCGTACTGGTCAGTATTCTGACTGGAGCGCTGAGATTATGTGTGCGGAATTGATCTCCTTGTAATGGACGTGTGAATTCGAATTACATAAAATGCATCATCTTGCCCGAACAGCGCCAATCCCGCGCATTTCAGCTGAAAATCTGGCGAGTCCTTGGCGCATTTGGCACGATTTCGGGCATCCGAAGGTCGATCGGCTTAACGCATAAAGGGCGCATTTTCGCGCCGAATTCCGCAAAATGCGAAATTAAGCAAACCGCGAAAGCAGACGTTAACGAACGGAATTTTACTTTATATTCTAGAATCTTGTGAGCTTGGGGGGCGAGCGATGCAAGCGATGTTAGCGCTATCGGGGGTAGAGAAATGGGTTTCAAGAGCCGCATTCCGACCAATAAAATCGCGCCTTTTCGCGAGCCGCCGACCGCCGGTGCACCTGCGCCGACCCATGTGATTGCCGATTCCGGCGATACGGCGGAGTGCGGCGTCCCGGCCGCGAATTTCGTAAGATGTTTTGCCAAATGGCGGGACGAGGCGCTTAAAAAGCCGGTCTTCGTAACTAATCACGGGCGGGTTACCCATGCGCTGGTCGGGATCGACCAGTTCGTCAGCATGACCGAGGCACCCACTACGGCGGAGGTGGAAGCCAATCCGTTCGAGCTTGCGGAGTGGATCGACGAGGCCGTGATCATTTGCGACAAGCACTTGGTCGTCCAGACCATGAACCGGGTCGCCTCCGCCACCTGCTGCATATCCGCCCCGCAATGCGTGGGGCGCAACCTCTACGAGTGTCTGCCGCAGCTTCGCGGCACACTGTACGAGGTGAACCTGATGCGGACGGTCGAGGCGAACGAACCGACCTCGGCGGACATTCCATCGCCGCTGCGACAGGATGGCTGGCTGCGCTTGCAGACCTTCCCGCTGCACGGATGCAACGTGCTGATGTTCCGCGACATCACCGAGGAGGTGGAGCGTCATCGCCTGGCCGACGTAAAGGCCGCGCTGATAGAAGCGATGGCGGTTCATAACGCCATCGGTTACGTTCGCGTCGGCGTCAGCGGAATGATCGAGCGTGTGGACCAACCTTTCTGCGATCTGCTGGGCGTTCCGGAAGAGCGATTATGCGGTGCGAGGCTGGTCGATCTCGTCAGCCGCGAAACGCGGGTGGCGTTCAAGACCGACCTAGAGGAAGCCATGGCCGGTCACGGCTCGCGGAGGGTCGTCGCAAGGTTTCTGACCAACCGCGGAACGACAGACGATCTGCTGGCCGCGATCGTTCAGCTGCGAGGGGCCTACGGCGCCGAAGGGGCGGTGATCCTGCTGACCTCCGTCAATCTGGCTTCGGATCGCGCGCCGGACGGGCACATCGGCTGGCACTGATCGAACCGCTGGCGTCTTCGCGCCCTGCGGCAACCGATGAATTTGCGCCCCTCACAGCTTGACCGACCTTTTGGGCGCGACCTGGTCCGCACGTTGAGAGGCGGGACCGCTCGCAGCCATCAGGTTATGCGCGGTATTGATCAAGCCGATATGCGAGAAGGCCTGTGGGAAGTTGCCGAGCAGGCGACCGGCGACCACATCGTATTCCTCCGCGAGCAGGCCGAGATCGTTGCGCAGGCCGAGTAGCCGATCGTAAAGCGCGCGCGCATCTTCGTGCCGCCCGGCCAGGACATAGGCATCCGCCAGCCAGAAGCTGCACGCGAGAAACGCCCCTTCCCGTCCCCCGACCCCGTCGTCCGTTCCATCGGTCGAATAACGCGCGACCAGCCCATCGTGCACCAGCTCGCGCTCGATCGCCTCGATCGTGCCAGCTACGCGCGGATCGTCGGCGGGGAGGAAACCCAGTTGCGGCATCAGCAACAGGCTCGCATCGAGGGTCTTGCCGCCGTAATACTGCACGAAGCTGTTCAGGTCCGCATCGAACCCGTTGTCGCATACGTCGTCGTGGATTTCCTGGCGTAGCTTGCGCCACCGGTCGACAGGTCCCTCCAGCTTATAACGCTCCACGCTGGTAACCGCGCGGTCGAATGCGACCCACGCCATCATGCGCGAATGGGTGAAGGCGTGTGTGGGCCCCCTCACTTCCCAGATCCCGCGATCGGGCGTCTGCCAGACGGTTTCCAGGTGATCGAGCAGCACCTTCTGCAACCGCCAGGCCTCGTCCTGCGGTTGCAGTTCGGCCTCGCGCGCGGCGTGGAGGGTGTCGATCAGTTCGCCATAGACGTCGATCTGCATCTGCCCTGCGGCAGCGTTGCCGATCCGGACGGGCACGCTCTTCTCGAACCCGGCCAGCCACGGCACTTCGAATTCGGGCAGCCAGCGCTCGCCGGCGATCCCGTACATGATCTGGAGCTGGTCGGGAGCGCCCGCCACGGCGCGCAGCAACCATTGCCGCCAGTCCTCGGCCTCCTGGCGATAGCCGGAATTGAGCAACGCATAGAGCGTCAGCGCCGAATCCCGCAGCCAGCAATAGCGGTAATCCCAGTTGCGCTCTCCGCCGATCGCTTCCGGCAGCGACGTTGTCGGCGCCGCGACGATCCCGCCCGTCGGTGCGTAGATCAGCATCTTCAGCGTGATGAGTGAGCGTGTCACCGGCTCTCGCCAGGCATCCGGCTGGTCGTCGAAACTGCCGGACTTGACCCATTCGCGCCACCAGATCGCAGTACGCTCCAGCACCTCGCGCCGATCGGCGACGAAGTGCGGCTGCTGGTTGGAGGGATGATACGACATCGTCAGTGGAACGCTGTCACCCTCCGCCACCGTAAAGCGTGCGCATGTTTTCATGTTGCGCCCTTCGAGCGCGAGATCGGCGTGCAGTTCGACGGCATCGGGGCCGGCGATCGCGCTGAGCCCGTAATCCTTGCGCCGCACCCACGGGATCGCCTGCCCGTTCTCGAATCGCAGGGTGAACTCCATGTCCATCTCGACCGTCCCGGACACGCCGGTCACGATGCGGATCAGATCGACGTGCCGATCCCCTTCGTTGACCGGCATGAAATCGGTCAGCGTCACCACGCCCGTCTCGGTCTCGAACCGGGTTTCGAGGATCGCGGTATCGGGCAGGTAGCGCCGGCTGGTCGCATGGACCTTCGCAACCGGCGCAATCTTCCATCTGCCGTTATCGGGCGTCCCCAGCAGCGCGGCAAAGCATGCGGCGGAATCGAAGCGGGGCAGGCAGAGCCAGTCGATCGATCCGTCCTTACCCACCAGCGCGGCGGACAGCATGTTGCCGATCAGCCCGTAATCCTCGATCCGCTGCGTCATGCCCGACCTATCCGCCATGGGCGAAGGAGGGATAATCGGTCATGCCGCCATCGACGAAGACCGTGGTCGCGGTGACGTAGCTCGCCGCGTCCGAGGCCAGGAAGACGGCCATCTTCGCGATGTCCTCGGGTTCGCCGATGCGGCCGAGCGGGATCTTCTCCAACAGGTCGGCATACCCTTCCGGATCTTCCCATACCTCCCGGTTGATGGGCGTCCTGATCGCGCCGGGCGCGATGCACAGGACGCGCACGCCGTGCGGCGCCGCCTCCTGCGCCAGCGATTTCGCCATCATCGACGCGCCCGCCTTGCTGGCGGTATAGGCGCTGTAGCCGGACCAGGCGATCACCTCGTGCACGCTGGAGGTGTTGAGGACCACGCCCGATTTCTGCGCCGTCATCCGCTTCAGCGCCTCGCGCGCGCACAGGAACGTGCCCTTCAGATTGATGTCGATCACCTTGCTCCAGGCATCGGGCTCTATCTCCCAGCCGAGCGCGTGCTGGCCATCGATACCTGCGTTGTTGACGAGCACGTCGATGCCGCCCCACGCCTCGTCGAGCGCGGCGAACATGGCGGCGACCGCGGCGGGATCGCTGATGTCCGCTTTCAGGCCGATCGCTTCCCCGCCCGACCCGGCGATCCGCTCCTTCAGAGCCTCGGTCTGTTCGGGATCGACCAGATAGTTGATCGCGACGCGCGCGCCTTCCTGCGCGAACGCCATCGCGATCGCCGCGCCCAGCCCGGAATTGCCGCCCGTGACGAGGACGCGTTTGCCTTTGAGATCGAGGTCCATGAGGGCTCCACTGCGATTGATCGACGCGCCCCGAACGGGCCGCACAGTGGAGATAACTCGGTCGCCACGAAGGGCGTTCCTTCGCAGGCCCCGCGCCGAGGGCTAGAAGGTCGCGGTGAGATCGACATAGCCGTACAGCGTATCGCCGGAGCGCGGCGCATTGGCGGCATCGCGCAGGAACGGGCCGTCGAACAGGACCGCCGCACCGCTATCGAGCCTCAGCAAATCCTTCACGAACCAGTAGCGTACGCGGCCTTCGACCTGATGCCCCGCGAACCGTCCCGCCCGCCCGGACGGATCGCGCACGCCGGTATTGGCGAAGCTGTCGCTCGCGCTGTCGAGCCATAGCGCGCGGTAGGAGACGAAGCCGTCGAGCAGGCGGCTTGGCGCGGCTTCCACGCGGACCCCCGGCGCGTGAATATTGCTTCGCCCCAGGGGGCCGTAGATGCCGGTCGGGCCGAAATCGGAGCGCCGCGGGCCATAGAGGCTGTCGAAGCGACCGTAGTCGCGCCCGGACCCGTCACCGCTGGCAAAGTCGTATTCCAGGGCGACGCGCGGCTGCCATTTGGCATCGAAGCGATAGCCGAGCGCCGCATGGGCGAAATTGGCGGAAACGTCGCGCCGCGGCGCGTTCACCGCGGTGCTGTCGCTGATGCTGCCGAACTGGTGCGCGTATTCCAGTTCGTAATCCGCCTGCCCCTTCGCCGGCGCGCGCACCAGCCGGAAGCCGGGCGTGTAGAGCCGCCGGTCGCGGGTCGCCACACCCGGGCGGTCGTCCTCGTCCAGACCATAGAAATACGCCTCCAGATCGGCTCCGCCCATGAGCTTGGAAAAGCTGCCGAAGGCACCCCAGAACAACAGGTCCGTGCCCTCGTGATCCCACTCCACCTCATTGTCGAGAATGGACGCCTTGTCGCTGGGCAGGCGTTGCTGCGGCATGGTCACGAATGCGGTCAGCTTGCCGCCCGCGCCCTTCGCGTCCAAGCGCACACCGGTGAAGGCGTTGGTCGCGTTGCGGAAATTGTTGCGACCGACCAGCCGCCGCGAGCCTAGATCCATGGTGAACCGCCCCGCGGTCAGCTTGGCTTCGCTGCCCGCGCCGAACGGCTGCCCCAGATCGGCCGCGACATAGGCCTGGATCAGCTCGAACGCATTGACCTCGCCGGTCCCGACCGAACTGCCCGTATCGCCGAAATAGGCGCGCGAATCCTGCAATTCCGCCCCAACCTCCACCGGCCCGGCATCGTATCGCGCGGCCAGCGTGAAGCGCAGGGTGACGAGATCGTCGTTCCGGTCCAGCGCGGGGCGAAACTGGTTGTGCAGGGCCTCGTAGCGTACGCGGGCGCTGCCCGACACCTCCAGATTGTCGGGATCGCCGATCGCATCCTGCAAGGTCCAGGCCGTGTCCGCGGCGGGCGCATTCTGCGCAAGGGCGGGAGTCGAGGCGAGCGCAAGGGCGCTCACCAGGCAGAGCCGGTAAGTCATGTTCGTTCCCTTTCGAAAAGGTCCTACGGGCTCAGGCGGCGAGCACCCGGTCGGGGAATATCTGCGCGCGCGTGATCGCCACGCGCAGGCGATCGCCCTGTTGCGGGCACGGCAGCGCGCCATCGACGTCGATCTCCACCGGCGTCTGCACTCCGTCGATCGTCGCTTCGACACGCCACACGCCCCCCTTGCGATAGGCGGTGCCGACGATCGCGACGACGCCGGGGCGGTCGGGCGTTTCCGCCGCCACGTCGTGGGGCCGGAAGGTCAGGGTACCCTTGCCTTTCGCGAAGGCGAGATGCGGGCATTCGAACGCCGGCCTGCCCGCGAGGAATGCCATCCCCTCCCCGAGGGTCACCGGCAGGCTGTTGGTATCGCCGACGAAGTCCGACACGAACGGCGTGGCCGGTTGCATGTAGATTTCTTCCGGCGTGCCCACCTGCTCGATCCGCCCATGGTCGAGCACCACCACGCGGTCGGCCAGTTCGAGCGCCTCCTCCTGATCGTGGGTCACGAAGATTGAGGTGAGGCCCATTTCCTGGTGCAGATGGCGCAGCCAGCGGCGCAGGCCCTTTCGCACCTTGGCGTCGAGCGCGCCGAAGGGTTCGTCCAGCAACAGGACGCGCGGTTCGACGGCCAGCGCCCGTGCCAGAGCCACCCGCTGCCGCTGCCCCCCCGATAGCTGCGCCGGGTAGCGGTCGCCCAGCTTGCCGAGCTGGACCAGTTCGAGCAGATCGAGCGCGCGGCGGCGTATCTCGGTCTTGCCGGGCCGGGTCCTGCGCGACCGCACGGAGAGGCCGAAGCCGACATTTTCCGCGACCGTCATGTGCTTAAACAGCGCGTAGTGCTGAAAGACGAAGCCCACCTCGCGCTTCGCGACGGGCATCGCGGTCACGTCGCAGTCGGCGAACAAGACCCGTCCGCTATCCGGGAAGGCGAGCCCGGCGATGAGGCGCAACAGCGTCGTCTTGCCCGACCCCGACGGCCCGAGCAGCGCCAGAAATTCGCCGTCGCGCACCTCCAGATCGATGGCCTTGAGCGCATCGAACGTGCCGAAGCGCTTGGTCACGGAATCAAGCCTGATCAATGTCCCGATCCTTTCGCGAGATAGGAAAACCGCCATTCGAGCCCGGCCTTCACGACCAGCGTGACGAGCGCGAGCATGGCAAGCAGAGAAGCCACCGCGAAGGCGGCGACGAAGTTGTATTCGTTGTAGAGAATCTCGACATGCAGCGGCATCGTGTTGGTCAGCCCGCGCAGGTGGCCGGAGACGACGGACACCGCGCCGAATTCCCCCATCGCGCGCGCATTGCACAGCAGCACACCGTAGAGCAGGCCCCAGCGGATATTGGGCAACGTGACCATGCGGAAGGTCTGGAAACCGCTCGCGCCCAGCGACAGCGCCGCTTCCTCGTCGTCGCGCCCCTGCTCCTGCATCAGCGGGATCAGCTCGCGCGCGACGAAGGGAAAGGTCACGAACACGGTCGCCAGCACGATACCCGGGACCGCGAAGATGATCTGGATGTCGTATTCGCGCAGCACCGGCCCGAGCAGGCCGTGGACGCCGAACAGCAGGATATAGACGAGGCCCGCCACCACCGGAGAGACCGAGAACGGAAGATCGATGAAGGTCAGCAGCACGCTACGCCCCGGGAAGTCGAATTTGGCGATGGCCCAGCTCGCGGCGATCCCGAACGCCACGTTCAGCGGCACGGCGATGGCGGCGACGAGCAGGGTCAGCCTGATCGCGGAGAGCGCATCGGGCTCCGCCAGCGCGTCCAGCAGCGGCGGGACGCCCTTCGACAGCGCCTCGGCGAACACCACCAGCAGCGGCAGCAGCAGGAAGACGAATAGGAAGCCGAGCGCGAGGGCGATGAGGCCGAGCGCAGTCGGCGTCAGGCGCTTGGTGGGTGCGGTCTGCATCATGCGGCCATCCTCTGACGGCTCCACGCCTGCACCATGTTGATGAGCAGGAGCATGGAGAAGGAGATGGCCAGCATCACCAGGGCGATCGCAGTCGCCCCGTCGATATTGTACTGTTCGAGCTGCGTGACGATCAGCAGCGGCGCGATCTCGGACTTGAAGGGCATGTTGCCCGCGATGAAGATGACCGAACCGTATTCCCCGACGCCGCGCGCCAGCGCCAGCGCGAAACCGGTCAGCAGGGCCGGCATGATCGCGGGGAAGATGACGCGCACGAACACCTGCCACGGCTTTGCGCCCAGCGAGAGCGCCGCTTCCTCCACGTCCGAACCGAGGTCCGCCAGCACGGGCTCGACCGACCGGACGATGAACGGCAGTCCGATGAAGATCAGCGCGATGGTAATGCCCACAGGATTGTAGGCGACCTCGATGCCGTATCGGGCGAGCGGTTCGCCGAGCCAGCCATTGTTCGCGTAGATCGCCGTCAGCGCGATGCCCGCGACCGCCGTCGGCAGGGCAAACGGCAGGTCGATCAGCGCGTCGAACACGCGCTTGCCGGGAAAGCTGTAGCGGGTGAACACCCAGGCGATCAGCAGGCCGAACACGCCGTTGATACACGCCGCGGCCAGCGCGGTGCCGAAGCTGACCCGGTAGGCCGCGACCGCGCGGGGCGAGAACGCCACCTCGACGAACGCGTCCCAGCCCATGCCCGCCGAACGCACGAAGATGAGCGAGACCGGAATCAGCACGATCAGCGACAGCCAGCCGATGGTAAAGCCCATCGTCAGCCGGAAACCGGGAATGATCGACTTCCTCGCCCGGCGCGACCGATCGCGCTTCGGGGCAGGCGCGACGTCCCGCTCCTGCCGTCGCGCAAGGTCCTGGCCGGGGAGCGGGGCGGCGAGCGAGGCCATCAGCGCCGCTGCTCGAAGATACGGTCGAACACGCCGCCGTCGGCGAAGAACTTCTTCTGCGCCGCCTGCCAGCCGCCGAATTCGCCATCGATGGTGACGAGGTCGATCTGCGGGAACTGGCTAGCGTATTTCGCTTTCGCCGCCGCGCCGGTCGGGCGGTAGAAATTCGCGCCGATAATGTCCTGCGCCTCCGGGGTGTAGAGGAACTTGAGGTAGGCTTCCGCCACCTTTTCGGTACCGTGGCGCTTCGCGTTGCCGTCCAGCACGGCGACCGGCGGTTCGGCCAGGATGGAGACCGACGGGACGACGATCTCGAACTTGTCCTTGCCCAGCTCCTTCTGCGCGAGGAACGCCTCGTTCTCCCACGCGAGCAGCACGTCGCCGATCCCGCGTTCGGAGAAGGTCGTGGTCGCACCCCGCGCCCCGCTGTCGAGCACCGGCACGTTCTTGAACAGCCGCGTAACGAATTCCTGCGCGCCCTTCTCGCCTCCATTTTTCCTGGCGGCGTAGGCCCATGCGGCAAGGAAGTTCCAGCGGGCACCGCCGCTGGTCTTCGGATTGGGGGTAATGACGGCGACACCCGGCTTTATCAGATCGTCCCAGTCGCGAATGCCCTTCGGATTGCCCTTCCGGACCAGAAACACGATGGTCGAGGTGTAGGGCGCGCTATTCTGCGGCAACCGCGATTGCCATCCAGGCGACAGCGCGTCGGACTGCCCCGCGATCTCGTCGATATCGTAAGCCAGCGCGAGCGTGGCGACATCGGCATCGAGCCCGTCGATGATGGCCCGGGCCTGTTTGCCCGAACCGCCGTGGCTCATGTTGATCGTCACCTCCTGCCCGGTGGTCTTCTTCCAGCTATCTTTGAACTTCGGGTTGATCGCTTCGTACAACTCGCGGGTCGGGTCGTAGGAGACGTTCAGCAGTTCGACCGACTTTCCGGTGTCGCCAGCGGCGGCGTCCCCGGAGGAAGAAGGCGTACAGGCGGCGATGGCCGCCCCGATGGAAAGGATCGTGGCAAGGCGAAAGGATCGCATAGGGAAAGCCGCTCCAGACGAGTCGCACGTTTCGCGACACGTCCAAACGTCTATTCTCTTTATTCCCTATCGGTCAACTAGGTTTATGCGGACCGCCTTATCTCATCGCCCTGTTGCCGGCCTTCGCTCAACGCGTCGCCGATCGTGCGGTTGTCCAGCACCGCGCGGCTGGCGTCGTAGGCGCGTCCGAACTCGCGCCGGATGAGGCAGGTCCGCTCGTCCACGCAATCTTCGCACTGGCGGTATGCCTGGCGAGAGAGGCACGGAAGGGGAGCCAATGGCCCCTCGAACAGGCGCAGCACTTCCCCGAACGTCACCGTATCCGCGGGGCGCAGCATGGTGTAGCCCCCGCTCTTGCCGCGACGGCTCTCCAGAATGCCGGCCTTGCGCAGATCGAGCAGGATCTGCTCCAGGAACTTGTGGGGAATGGCGTAGCGGCGCGCGATGTCGGCACTCGCCATCGCCTCGCCGGCGGGCGCTTCCGCGATCGCCACGAGGGCACGAAACGCATAACGGGCCTTGTTCGAGATCATGCCAATTCCCTATCGTATCGCTGTGGAAATGACAACGGCTAGGCCATCAGCGTCAGAATAACGACCGCCAGGACCAGACAGATCGCTGTCAACGGCGCACCCAGCCTGGCGAATTCACCGAACCGGTATCCGCCTGCCCCCATCACGATCGCATTGTTGTGATGCCCGATCGGGGTGAGAAAATCGATCGACGCCGAGATAGCGACCGCAATCAGCAGGGGCTCCAGCGGCGTACCGGTCCGCACCGACAATTCGCCCGCGATGGGGCTGAGGATCACCGCCGTCGACACGTTGTCGATGAACGGCGTCATCGCCACACCGCACAGCAGCACTGTCCCGATGATGAAGGCGGGTTGCTCGCTGGGAAGCCCGGAAACGAGGATTCCCGCCAGAATACGCGCCGCGCCGGTGGTCTCGACCGCGATGCCGAGAGGGATCATGCAGGCGAGCAGGATGACGATCCGCCAGTTTATCTCGGTCAGCGCCCGGCGCAGGTCGAGCGCTCCGACGAGGAGCAGGGCAAGAACCACACCGCCGAACGCGATCTCTACCGGCACGAGGCCCAGCGCACTTGCCAATACGCCGGCCGCGAAAAGGCCAACGCCGAATCCCCGGCGCAGGGGCGGTTCGCTCGGCCGACGGGGCGAGAGCAGCAGGAAGCCGGCATCGTGCGCGAGGGCGCGAATGTCTTCGCTGCGCCCCGACAGGCTCACGACGTCGCCGGTGGAGAATTGCAGGTCCTCGAACCGCCCCTCGACACGCCCGCGTCGACTAACGAGGCCATCGACCGCGACGGCGTCCCCCGAAAGCGCCACCAGGTCTTCAACGCGCGAGCCCACGATCAGGCTCTCGGGCATCACCACGCCATCGATCACCATCTCGTCGGCCTCCAAAACCCTCGCCCGATAGAGCCCGAGTTCTTCCAGCGCCTCGATCTCATCGTGACTTCCTTCGACCAGCAGGTTGTCGCCCGCCTGCACCCGGATCGCTTCGCGACGCGCGAAAACGTGTTTTCCATCGCGCAATACATCATGGATGACGATCCCGGCGCGCTGCTCGATCGCGAGGATACTCTCCCCCGCCACCGCGCTCGAAGAGGCCACGATGCGCGGGGCGAGTTGGATCTGCTGCAAGCCCGGACCGTCAGCTGGTCCGGCGTCGTTTCCAAACCGGGCGAACAGCCGCGGCGAGGCGAGGACCAGCCACAGGACCCCTGCCAGAACGAGCGGCAAACCGACCTTCGCCAATTCGAAATAGCCCATGCCGCGGCCGGTTTGCGTCATCAGCCACTGGTTCACGGCGAGGTTGGCCGGCGTGCCGGTCAGCGAGCACATCCCCCCCAGCAAGGTCGAGAACGACAGGGCCATGAGGATACGTCCCGGCGCGACCCCCAACCGGTGGCTGAGCGAAAGCGCCACGGGAAACATCAGCGCCAACGCGCCGATATTGTTCATGAAAATGGACACCGTCGCGGCCGAGAGGCATAGCACCGCCAGCAGCGCGCTCTCCGATGAGACGCTCGCCGCCAATCGACGCGCGAAATCGTCGATCACCCTGCTCCGCGTCAGCACCGAGACGACGAGAAGGATTTCCACCACGGTGATCACGGCCGGACTGGAGAAGCCCTGAAAGACGGACCCGATAGGCACCACGCCGCTGATAAGGCCGAGAGCCAGGCCTACGAGCGCCACCGTCTCTACGCGCCAACGCTCGGATGCGAAGGCGAGGAGCATACCGCACAGGATCGCAACTATTGCCGCTTGTTCGAAGCCCATCGCCCACCAGGGATATGCCGATATCGCCTGCTACCTAGTCGAAATCGAACCGCGGCCAAAGCATCGTTCGAGCTTCGCGAAGCAATGCGATAGGAATATCTTGCAACAACAACTGACCAGCCGCGACGTATCCCACCGCATTTGCTAATCGCGCATTTGCGGACCTATGGAATGGGCCGAAGCTTGGCACGGGAGAGCAAATCCATGAGCGGTTACGAAACGATTCGGGTCGAATACGATGGGGCGCTGGCCGTGCTGACGCTCAATCGACCCGACCGGATGAACGCCGTCACGCCCGCTTCGATCGACGAATTCCGCGGTGCTCTGGGTGAGATTCCGGGCAAAGGCGCGCGCGCACTCGTCATCACCGGCGCGGGGCGTGGTTTCTGCGCCGGTGCCGACCTGGGCGGGCGCGATATGGGTGGCAACACGAAGCCGGGCGATGCCACGTATCGTTCGCTGCAAGAGCATTACAATCCGGCGATGCTGGCGCTTGCCTCTCTCGAGATACCGGTCGTAACGGCGGTGAACGGGGCAGCTGCGGGCATCGGGTGCTCGCTCGCCCTGCTGGGCGATCTCGTGATCGCCGCCCGGTCAGCCTATTTCCTTCAGGCCTTCGTCAATATCGGCCTCGTACCCGATGGGGGCTCGACCTGGCTGCTCCCGCGCATGATCGGCATTCCGCGCGCCATGGAAGCGATGCTTCTGGGAGAGCGGATCTCCGCCGAGCAGGCCGAACAATGGGGCCTGATCAATCGCTGCGTCGAGGACGAGAGCGTGCTGAACGAGGCTAAGGCTATCGCCAACCGCCTCGCCAACGGTCCCACAATCGCGATCGGGCAGATTCGCCAGATGGTCCGCAGTTCCCAGAGCATGAACCTGGCGGACGCCTTGGAACAGGAGGCTGATGCGCAGCGGATCGCGGCCAACAGCGCGGATTTCGCGGAGGGCGTCATGGCTTTCCAGGCGAAGCGCGCCCCTGAATTCCGGGGCGAATGAGCGGGCCGCCCGGCTAGCTGCCCGCCGCGCCTTCGCCCTTCCCGCCCATCATCAGCGCCGCACGGGTACAACGCGCGACCACATCGCCATGCTGGTTGGTCGCGGTATGTTCGAACTCCACGATCCCCTGCCCCGGGCGGGACTTGCTCGGCCGCAGGGATAGAACCTTGGTATGCGCTTTCAGCGTGTCTCCAGCGAAGACCGGTTTGGGGAAAGTGACGTCGTTCATGCCAAGATTGGCGACCGTGGTACCAAGCGTGGTGTCGTACACCGTCATGCCGATCATGATGCCAAGCGTGTAGAGGCTGTTGAACAGTGGCTTGCCGAACTCGGTCCGGCTGGCGAAATCGGCATCGATATGCAGCGGCTGCGGATTCAGCGTCATCAGGCTGAAGCTGATATTGTCGTGTTCGGTCACGGTGCGGGAGAAGGCGTGGTCGAAGCTTTGCCCTTCCTCGAATTCCTCGAAATACAACCCCGGCATGCCGCTTTCTCCTTTGATTTCCGCTGCGGTTTCGGCCCTACGCGTTCGGGCGCAACCCGCCAAGACGTAGCGCGTTTGGCAGGTGAGCGCGGTTATGGCATTTCGCCAGCCAAACGCGAGATGCCAACGGAGAGAAAGCCATGGACGACGATACCTTTCAGATGCTGCGCGACACCGTGCGGCGCTTCGTCAACGAACGGCTGATTCCGGCCGAGGACCGTGTCGAGGAAGAGGACGAGGTTCCCGCCGAAATCGTCGACGAAATGCGCGAAATGGGGCTTTTCGGCCTGTCGATCCCGGAGGAATTCGGCGGGCTCGGCCTGACGATGTCCGAAGAAATCCGCATAATGTTCGAACTTGGGCGCACGGCGTCCGCATTCCGCTCCGTCTTCGGTACCAATGTCGGCATCGGCAGCCAGGGTATCCTGATCGACGGCACCGAGGAGCAGAAGGCCCACTGGCTACCCAGGCTGGCAAGCGGCGAGATCAGCTCCAGCTTCGCGCTGACCGAGCCGGAGGCCGGATCGGATGCAGGCTCGGTCAGGACCACCGCGATCAAGGACGGCGACAACTACCGCCTCAACGGGACCAAGCGCTACATCACCAACGCGCCGCGCGCCGGGATATTCACCGTGATGGCGCGGACCGATCCCGAAACACCGGGGGCGAAGGGCGTTTCCGCCTTCATCGTGCCCGCCGACACGCCGGGCCTGACCGTGGGCAAGGTGGACAAGAAGATGGGGCAGAAGGGGACCAAGACCTGCGACGTCATGTTCGACGACGCGCTGGTCCCGGCCGCGAATATCATCGGCGGAGAGCCGGGCCGCGGTTTCAAGACCGCGATGAAGGTGCTCGATCGCGGGCGCATCAACATCGCGGCGAGCGCGTGCGGCATGGCCGACCGGCTGGTCGAGGAAAGCGTGACCTACGCCGCGCAGCGCAAGCAGTTCGGGCAGGAGATCGGCACGTTCCAGCTGGTCCAGGGCATGATCGCCGACAGCCGGACCGAAGCCTACGCCGCGTGGTGCATGGCGCGCGACATCGCGCGCCGCTTCGACGAGGGCGAGCGCGCCGCGGGCGACGTCGCTGCAACCAAGTATTTCGCCACCGAGGCACTGGGCCGGATCGCCGACCGCGCGGTGCAGGTCCATGGCGGCGCGGGCTACATGCGCGAATACAAGGTGGAGCGCTTCTATCGCGATGTGCGCCTGCTGCGCATCTACGAAGGCACCAGCCAGATCCAGCAGACCATCATCGCCAAGACCCTCCTGCGCGAGGCCGGACTGAAGGTCTGAGCCTTACTCCGGTTACAGGATTTCCTCGACCCGCTCCTTGGGGCGGCATAGGCGCACCCCCTTGTCGGTTTCGACCAGCGGCCGCTCGATCAGGATCGGGTCGGCCGCCATCGCCGCGAGTACTTCGTCCGCGTCGGCATCGGGCAGGCCGCGCTCCTGCGCATCGGTGCCGCGCAGGCGCAACCCCTCGTTCGGGGTGATCCCGGCATTCCGATAGAGCTGGGCGAGCTTTTCGGCGGTGGGTGGGTTCTTCAGATACTCGATCACCTCGACCTCCACGCCGTCGCGGTCCTGCAGGATCGCCAGCGTGTTGCGCGAAGTGCCGCATTTAGGGTTATGCCAGATGGTCGCTTTCATCGCGGTTCCTCTTTTGCAGGAGTGGTCATGGCGGGCACGGCCTGCGCCGCGTCCTCGGATGTGATGCCGGGCGCGGGAGCCGCGCTGATCGTCTCGCGGCGGCGCGCGACCCGGCCCGCGCGCTGCATCGCGCGTACCAGCCGCGGATAGACGCCGCAGCGGCACAAGTTGGGAATCGCTTCCTTGATCTCGGCTTCGGACGGGTTCGAATTGCGCTGCAGCAGCGCCGCCCCGGCGATCGCGATCCCCGGCGTGCAGAACCCGCACTGGATCGCCTGTTCCGCCACCAGGGCCTGTTGCACCGGATGCGACCGGTCACGGCTCAGCCCCTCGATCGTAGTGACTTCGCGCCCCTCCGCCTCGGCAATGGTGATGAGGCAGCTCCTGAGCGCCGCGCCGTCGACCAGCACCATGCACGCGCCGCAATCGCCCACCCCGCAGCCATATTTGGTGCCCGTCAGGTTGGAGGCGTCGCGCAATGCCCACAGCAGCGGTGTCTCGGGATCGAGGAGGTATTCTACCGGTCGCCCGTTGACCGTCATCTTCGACATGGTGCGATCCTCAGGCGGCGTAGAATTCGATCTTGCCGCAGCGTTCGCAGCGATAGGCCATTACGTCGCGCAACTGCTTCTTGTCGACCTTGTAGGTTCCTATCCAGCTCTTGTCCGGTGCACCGGGATGCCATTTGACCGGGTAGAACGAACCCTGGCTGTTCTCCGCCGCGAAACCGCGCTCCATCCGTCCGCCGCACTTGCCGCAGGCGCGCGCCGCGGGATGGCCGTCCGCCTCCATTTGCGTCAGTTCCGCCAGCTGTCGTCGATCCGGTCGACCCGGCGCTTCCACGCCTCAAAATCGAACAGGCCCGCTCCGCCCTGAGAGCTCATCTGCGCAAGGTCGCGCTGGTGCACGTCGAGCACATCCTGCTGCACCACGACCGGATTGCCCATGGAAAGCGTCGCGACCTGGATCTCGCACGCGCGCTGCAGCGCCCACATCTGCATGAACATCTGCTGGATCGTCCGGCCCATCACCACGGGTCCGTGATTGCGCAGCATCAACACGCTGTGTGCACCGAGATTGTCGACCAGCCGGTCGCCTTCCTCGCTTCGCACCGTGACGCCCTCGAAATTGTGATAGCCGATCTGCCCCTGGAAACCGCAGGCGTAGAAATTGGTCGGCAGCAGCCCGCCCTCGTGGCTGCACACCGCCATCGTCTCGGTCGTATGCACATGGCAGATCGCGTTGGCGCGCTCGCCCAGCTCGCGGTGGAAATGGGCGTGCTGGGTGAAGCCCGCCTTGTTCACCATGTAGGGGGAGCCGCCGATATTGTTGCCCTCGACATCGATCTTCACCAGGTTGGATGCGGTGACCTCGTCGTACAGCAGACCGAAGGGATTGATCAGAAACGCACCCTCCTGATCCGGCACCGCGAGAGAGATGTGGTTGTAGATCGATTCGGACCAGCCGAGGTGATCGAAGATGCGATAGCAGGCGGCAAGGTCCAGCCGGGCCTGCCATTCGGCCTCCGAACAGTCGATCTTCGTGTCTTTGATCTGCGTGGCCATTGTCGCCGCTCCTCTTATTTCCCGTTGCGACCGACTATCGCAGCGTCGTACGCCCGGGACAAGCGGGGCGCAGACGAATCCGTCCCGTAGCCTTGCGATCCCCCTTGCCAAGCCGGACGGCCTTCGCCATAGGCGCCCACTCGCTTGCAGGCGCCGGTTCCCACCCCGCTACGCAGCGGCGCCCGGGTAGCTCAGTTGGTAGAGCATGCGACTGAAAATCGCAGTGTCGGCGGTTCGAATCCGTCCCCGGGCACCACTCTTCTCCCATGGCACCCGCTTCACCGCCTGAGCGCGGTTTATCTGCGCCAGCACTCGCTGCGCTAGGACGGCTTCTGGCCCGGATTCTTCGGCGGCGGAGGGGGTGGCGCCGGTGGCTCCTTGGGCATCGGTGGCGGGAGCACCAGCTTGCGCAGGTCTTCGCACGAGTTCCTGGCGTTCGTATTGGCGGGCGAGAGACAGCCCCTGTCGTGCCTCTGCACCCGGTCGATCGTTTCCCCGAGCGTCTCGGCCTGCCGGGCCGTTGCCGTACGTCCGCTCTCGGACACGGTGTAATCGGGCGCTGCACAGCCGGCCAGGCCGGTCATGGCGCAGACCAGTGCCAGCCCGGCAGACTTCCTAGTTTCGTGGGCCATCGTTCGTATCCTTCAATCCTGGCTGCAGACGTGACGTCCCGCCCGCCCCGCAAGCAGTGCGAACGTGCTCCCCCTTGTATGACTACCACCGGAACGGAGGCGCACAAATGGATCGCGCGGCCGCCGCGCGGTCGATCACCGTGATCGCAAACGTCGCACGTATGAAGAGGAAACATCGCGCGAGGTTGATGTTTGTTACACGAACCCCTTTCGCCAATTGCACAGGAGCATTCCATGGCCCGCATTCTCGTTCTCTATTATTCTTCCTACGGACATACCGCCCAGATGGCGGAGGCGGTGGCCGAAGGCGTGCGGGATGCGGGCGGCGAGGCGGTAATCCGCCATGTCGCCGAAACCGCACCCCAGGAGGTGGCCGAGGCTGCGGGCTTCCAGAAGATGGAAGGGCATACCTGCATCGGTGGGCCCGACGAGCTCGCCGAATATGACGGTATCGTCGTCGGCACGCCGACCCGCTACGGTCGCATGACCAGCCAGATGGCGAGCTTCTGGGACCAGACCGGCGGCCTGTGGCAGAAAGGCGCGCTGATCGGGAAGGTCGGCGCCGCGTTCACTTCCACCGCCAGCCAGCATGGGGGGCAGGAAACGACGCTGTGGTCGGTGCTGAACAACCTTCTTCATATGGGCATGACGGTGGTCGGCCTCGACTACGGCTTCGACGGTCAGATGGGCGTGGACGAGGTCCATGGCGGCAGCCCCTATGGCGCGACTACGATCGCCGCGGGGGATGGCAGCCGCCAGCCGAGCGAGATCGACCTGTCGGGCGCTCGCTATCTGGGCAAGCGGGTCGCGCAGACCGCGGCGAAGCTGCACGGTTGACCTACGCCCGGCGCACCCTCGCCAAGATCGGCGGGGTGCGCTAGGCACGCACCCGTGGAGCACAGCCCGGAATTTTTCAGCACATTCGACGTCGCGGCTATCTTGGTGGTGGCCGCGGCGGTGCTCGGCTATGTGAACTACCACGTCTTTCGCCTGCCGCATGTGATCGGGCTGACCATCATGGGCGCGGTCACCTCGCTCGGGCTGATGCTGGCCAATAGCCTGCTGCCCTGGGTGACGCTCGACAATTGGGTGGCCGGCCTGCTGGAACGGATGGATTTCACCCAGACGCTCTTGCAGGGGATGCTTAGTTTCCTGCTGTTCGCGGGTGCGTTGCATGTCGATCTGGAAAAGCTGAAGAGCGCCTGGTTTCCCGTATTGCTGCTTTCCACCGTGGGCGTCATCCTCTCGACCATCATCGTCGGGCTGGCGATGTGGGGCGTGGGCGATATCCTCGGCCTGTCCGTGTCGCCGATCTGGTATTTCGTGTTCGGCGCGCTGATCTCTCCCACCGATCCGGTCTCGGTGCTTGGCGTGCTGAAGGAATTCAACGTGCCCGGCACGTTGCAAAGCGCCGTGGCGGGCGAGAGCCTGTTCAACGACGGGGTCGGCATCGTGGTGTTCGCCATCCTGCTGGAAGCCGCGGTCACCGGGGCGGACTTCTCTCTTAGCGAAGGCGCGCATCTGTTCCTGGTGGAGGCGGGTGGCGGACTTGCGATCGGGCTCGCGATCGGCTGGATCGGTTACAAGGGTCTCGCCAGCATGGACGAATACTCGCTCGAAGTGCTGATCACCCTGGCCGTGGTCATGGGCGGTTACGCACTAGCGAGCATGCTGCACGTTTCCGGCCCCCTCGCGATGGCGGTCGCAGGGCTGGTGATCGGCAATTACGGTTTCGCCCATGCGATGAGCGATACGACGCGCGACTACGTGCACAAGTTCTGGGAGCTGATCGACGAGCTGCTGAACTCGATCCTGTTCCTGCTGATCGGGCTAGAGATGATCGCGCTGGTGCCGCAGCTCAACCATCTGGCGGTGGGAATCGCGGCGATCGCGATAACGCTGCTCGCGCGCGCGATCGCCGTGGGGGTCACGACCAAGATCGTCCCCGGCACCCGGCTGGAGGGGGCAGGCACCGGCACGATCCTGTGGTGGGGCGGGCTGCGTGGGGGCATCTCCATCGCTCTTGCCCTGTCTCTGCCCGAAGGGACCACGCGCAACCTACTGCTGGCCGCAACCTTCGCCGCCGTGCTGTTCAGCGTGCTGGTCCAGCGCGCCACGCTGGGCCGGCTGATCAACCGCCATCGCCCGGCCGTGGAAGGGAGCCATGTCGTTCCCTCCGCGGCGCAGGATTGAGCGGGCGGATTGCCCCCGTGGATGGTGTGATCTATAGGGTCCGCCCTCGCTTCCCCGGTGCTACGCCCGGGCCTTCTCCCTTGTCCTGATTCCCGAGGAACAGCCTATGTCGCGCCGCCGCCAGATCTACGAAGGCAAGGCCAAGATCCTCTACGAAGGTCCAGAGCCGGGCACGCTGATCCAGTATTTCAAGGACGATGCGACCGCCAACAACGCGGAAAAGCGCGGCACGATCAACGGCAAGGGGGTGATCAACAATCGCATCAGCGAGCATGTCTTCACCCGCCTCGCGCATATCGGCATCCCCACCCACTTCATCCGCCGACTCAACATGCGCGAGCAGCTGATCCGGCAGGTGGAGATCATCCCGCTGGAGGTCGTCGTGCGCAACGTCGCGGCGGGCAGCATCAGCAAGCGGCTGGGCATTCCCGAAGGCGATCCGCTGCCCCACACGCTGATCGAATACTATTTTAAAGACGATGCGCTGGGCGACCCGATGGTGTCGGAAGAGCACATCGCCTGCTTCAACTGGGCGGGGCACGAGGAAATTCAGGACATCGCCAGCATGGCGATCCGCATCAACGACTTCATGTGCGGCATGTTCGCCGCGATCGACATCCGGCTGGTGGACTTCAAGCTGGAGTTCGGGCGGCTGTGGGACGGCGATTATGCGCGTGTGATCCTGGCCGACGAGATCAGCCCCGACGGGTGCCGACTGTGGGACATGAAGACGGGCGAAAAGCTCGATAAGGATCGCTTCCGCCGTGACATGGGCGGCGAGGAAGAAGCGTACCAGGAAGTCGCCCGCCGCCTCGGCCTGTTGCAGGCAGAGGGCGACGGCCCCGGCGAAGTGCTCGACATGAGCGCCCATCGCGGTCGGCTGCGCGGTGGCGGCAAGCCAAAGCCAAAAGGCTGAGCCGGGTCGATCGACGCGAGCCTTTACAAGCATTGAGCAAGGGGTAGGGTCCGTCTCGTCGCAGAAACACTCCGTAAATCAGAGGAATTCACGTGAGCCTTACCTCTCTTCGCCGTCGCTCGGCCATCGCCCTCCTCCCGCTGTTCGCACTGACGACCACCGCCTACGCCGCGGTGGACAATGGCGCGGCAGTTGCCGAGAAGGCCGCTCCGGCACAGGCGCAGCAGGCCCCGGCACCCGCGCCCGCCCCGGCGACGAGCCAGCAGACGGTCACCGGCGAGACGCCGTGGAACTTCCCGATCTACGACATCCCGATCGATCAGGACGTCATCTACGGCACTCTCGACAACGGGATGAAATACGCCATCCTGCATAACGAGACGCCAAAGAACACGGTCGCCCTGCGGATGCGCTTCGGCTTCGGCTCCATCGCCGAATCGGACGAGGAACAGGGGCTCGCCCACTTCATCGAACACATGGCCTTCAACGGTTCGAAGAACGTACCCGAAGGCGAGATGATCAAGCTGCTGGAGCGCAAGGGCCTGGCCTTCGGTGCCGACACCAACGCCTCCACCGGCTTCGATGCCACCATGTACAAGCTCGACCTGCCGCAGAATAATGCGGACCTGCTCGATACCGGGCTGATGCTGTTCCGCGAGACCGCGTCGAACCTCACCATCGCCCCCGAAGCAGTCGACCGCGAGCGCGGCGTGGTGCTGTCGGAAATGCGCACGCGCGACAGCTTCGGCCTGCGGCAGGCGAAGCAGAACCTTCAGTTCGAACTTCCCGGGGCGCCGTTCGGCACGCGCCTGCCGATCGGCACGGCGGACGTACTGAAAAACGCGACCGCTTCCGAAATCCGCTCGCTCTACGAGCGGTATTACCAGCCGGAGAACGCCGTCCTGGTCGTGGTCGGCGACATCGATCCCAAGATGGTCGAACCGGAGATTCGCAAGTATTTCGCCGACTGGAAACCGGAAGTCGCCGCGGGTGCTCCGCTCGACCGCGGCTCGGTCGATACGAACCGCAAGACCGAAGCCGACATCTTTGTCGATCCGGCAGTGCCCTATGCGGTCTCGATCGACCGGATCAGCGACTATTCCTTCCGCCCGACCAGCGTTGCCTCGCTGCGCCAGCAACTGCTCGAAAATCTTGGCGCGAGCATCGTTTCGCGCCGGATCCAGAAGATTGCGCAGCAACCCGATGCTATGATCGTCGGGGGCGGTGCAGGGATCAGCTCCATCCTGCAGGGCGCCGACACCGCTTCCATCAGCCTCACCGCGAAGGAAGGCCAATGGGAAGATGCGCTGCGCATCGGCGAACAGGAGCTGCGCCGGGCGAAGGAATACGGCTTTACCCAGGCCGAACTGAACGAACAGCTGGCGAATACTGAAACGAGCTTCCGTCAAGCGGCAGAGCAACAGGGCACACGGCGCAGCGCCGGGCTGGCCGAATCGATCGCCAACACGGTCGGCGAGGACGATCTGTTCGTGACGCCAGCAGCGTTCCTGGCCGCGTTCGAGCAGATCAAGCCGACACTGACGGTCGATGCGGTGAATGCCGCCTTCGCCAGCGGCTATGCGAGCGACAATCCGCTGATCTTCGTGAGCAGCAAGGAACCGGTCGATGGCGGCACGGACCACGTCCTGTCGGTCTATCGCGAGGCGCAGGGCACGCCCGTGAGCGCCCCCGAGGACAAGGCGGTGGCCGAATTCGGCTACACCGATTTCGGTACGCCGGGGAATATCGCGAGCGACAGCACGATTCAGGATCTGGGCATCCGCACGATCCGGTTCGGCAACAATGTCATGCTGAACCTCAAGCAGACCGATTTCGAAGACGGGCGCCTGCGCTTCACGGTCAATATCGGTCGCGGCGTCCTGTCGCTCCCCGCCGACGAACCCGGCCTGCCCATCTACATGGGCGCGATGTATGCGCAGGGCGGTCTGGGCAAGCACAGCTATGACGAGTTGCAGACCATCCTGGCGGGCAAGGACGTTTCCGCCGGCATCAGCCCGTCGCTCGACGCCTTCCAGATCAGCGGCAGCACCAAGATGGCGGATTTCGAGCGCCAGATGGAACTGAGCACGGCCTACCTGACCGATCCCGGCTATCGGCCCGAAATGGAGGCGCGCTGGCAGGGTATCGTGCCCCTGTTCGAGGCCCAGCTGAAATCCACGCCGCAGCAGGTCGCGGCGGCCAATGTCGATCGCATCCTCGCCGATGGGGATCAGCGCTTCGGCATTCCGGACGAGGCGACCCTCTTGAGCCGCAATACGCAGGAACTGAAATCGGCGCTCTCGAAAGTCCTGGCGAATGCGCCGATCGAAATCTCGGTGGTTGGCGACTTCGATCCCCAGCAGGTTATCTCCGACGTCGCCGAGACTTTCGGCGCGCTGCCCGAGCGCAAGGCGAACTTCACACCGACCTCGTCCTACGCGGGTGTCAGTTTCCCGGCCGACAAGAGCGAGGTGACGCTCTATCACGAGGGCACACCGGATCAGGGCCTCGCCATCGTCGACTGGCCGACCACCGACGACGGCGACGCGCGGGAAGAAGCGGTGCTGAACATGCTGGCGCAGGTCATGCAGCTCGAGCTAACGGAGGAAATCCGCGAGAAGCTGGGCGCGAGCTATTCGCCGAATGCCTTCTCGACGATGTCCGACACCTTCAAGGGCTACGGCTATCTCGGTGTGCAGATCGTCATCGCGCCGGACACGCGCGACGAGGTCTACAAGGCGGTCGATACGATCACGAAGTCCCTGCGCGACGCGCCAATCGACGCCGATACGCTGCAGCGGGCCCGCGCGCCCGTGATGGAGCAGATCGACAAGTCGCTGCGCGAGAACGGTTACTGGCTCGGTGTGGCTTCGCATGCGCAGAGCGAAGCCGCGCGGCTGGAGCGTTATCGCACGCGCAAGGAACGCTATGCCAGCGTCACCGCGGCGGACATCCAGGCAGCCGCGAAAAAGTACCTCCAGCAGGGTGCGGAGAAGCGGATTTCGGTGATCCACGAAAGCCTGCGAGGCGAATAAGGGCCGGGTTCGCCCCCGTATCCAGGGTATATGGCGGGGTGGTGCCGATGGACGGCGCCGCCCCGCCGCTCTATGAGGGCCACGATATTCTCGCGGCGCTCGCCGCCGTCCCAGCAGGAGTCCCGCCCAGTGAAAGTTCGCGTCTTCGTCAGCCTGAAACCCGGCGTGCTCGACCCGCAGGGCCGCGCGGTCCATCACGCGCTGGAGGGGCTGGGATATGACGGCGTGGAGAACGTACGTATCGGGCGCACGGTAGAGCTCGAAGTGGCCGAGGGCACCGATCGCGCCACGATCGCCGAGATGTGCGAACGGCTGCTCGCCAATACCGTGATCGAGAACTACGAAATCGCTTTCGACGAGGGTCGCCGATGAAAGCCGCCGTCGTCACCTTCCCCGGTTCCAATTGTGACCGGGACATGGCGGTCGCGCTGGAGCAGGTGATGGGCCGCGCTCCGGTCCGGATCTGGCACGGCGAAGCGCAATTGCCCGACGGGCTCGACCTGATCGCCCTGCCGGGGGGATTTTCCTACGGCGACTATCTGCGCTCCGGCGCGATGGCGGCGAACAGCCCGATTATGCGCGCGGTCATCGAACAGGCGAACCGTGGCGTTCCGGTGCTGGGCATCTGCAACGGCTTCCAGGTTCTGACCGAAGCCGGATTGTTGCCCGGTGCGCTGATGCGCAATGCCGGCCAGACCTTCATCTGTCGTACCGTCCGCCTGCGGGTGGAGAACGCCCGCACGATGTTCTCCGCAGGTTATGCCGAAGGAGGCGAAATCCGCATCCCGGTGGCCCACCACGACGGCAATTACTTTGCCGATGACGAGACGCTCGACCGGCTGGAGGGAGAGGGTCGAGTGGTGTTCCGCTATCTGGATGCCACCAATGGCTCGCGTCGCGACATTGCGGGAATCGTGAACGGGGCGGGCAACGTGCTGGGCATGATGCCCCATCCCGAACGCGCGATCGACCCGGCGCATGGGGGAACGGATGGGCGCGCGCTGTTCGAGGCGGCGCTTTCCAACTCAGTCAACGCCTGAATCGTTCGGGCAGCGGCGCAGCTACGCGGGTTCGCGATCGCGCATCCGGAACAGGGAATCCGTGTCGCTGACGTTCATCGGTCGCCCGAAGAGGTAACCTTGCATCTTGGTGCAGCCGAGGTCGCGGATCAGATCCGCCTCCTCCGCCTGCTCGACTCCTTCGGCGGTGGTCGCCATTTCGAGGAATTCCGCCATGGCCACCACCGCACGGATGATGGCCAGGCTTTCGATGTTGCCTTGCGCGGCACCGTTCACGAAGCTGCGATCGATCTTGATGTTCGAGAAATGCAGCTTGCGCAGATAGCCCAGCGACGAATAGCCGGTGCCGAAATCGTCGAGCGCTACCTTGCAACCCAGCGCGATCACTTCCTCCATCGCCCGGCGGGCACGGTCGGCGTCGTTCAGGAAGACGCTTTCGGTTACTTCAATCTCCAGTCGGCTCGGGTCCAGGCCGCTGGCGGATAGCGCGCGCACGACATCTCCCGAAAAATCCGGATCGAGCAATTGCTCGGCCGATACGTTCACGCTGAGCCGAACATGCGTGGGCCAGCGGGTCGCGTCACGGCAGGCACGCTCCATCACCCAGCGGCCGATCGGCACGATCAGCCGCGTCTCTTCCGCCAGGCGGATGAAGCGATCCGGGGGAATGGGGCTGCCGCCTTCGGGATGCCAGCGGATCAGCGCCTCGAAGCTCATCAGCGTTTCGCTGCGGGCATCGACGATCGGCTGATACTGGAGGTGGAACTCGCCCCGCTGAAGCGCCGCGCGAAGCGCAGTCTCCAGTTGGCGGCGTTCCTCCGCCACGGCGAACAGTGTCGGTTCGTAGCACCGGTAGACGCCGCCCCTCTCATCCTTCGCCCGATAGAGGGCGAGGTCGGCATTGCGCAGCAGCATCTCGACCGTCGTGCCGTCCGCCGGGCCGGTGGCGGAGCCGATACTGGCCCCGATATGCAGCGTATGCTCGTCGACCGAATACGGCTCCGACAGCAGTTCGATCAGCCATTCCCCGCGTTCGGCGAGGAGCCGCGGATTGGAGACGTCGCGCACGACCACGGCGAACTCGTCCCCACCCAGCCGCCCGCAGAACGTGTTGTCGTCCATCGCATCGTTCAGTCGCTTGGCAACCTGCGCCAGCAACGTATCGCCGACGAGATGGCCCAGCGAATCGTTCACCGCCTTGAAGCGATCGAGATCGATCATCATCAGAGCGCATTGCGTCCGCCACTTTTCCGCGAACCGCAGCGCTTCGGCCAGCGCCTCGGTCAGCATCATCCGGTTGGGGAGACCGGACAGCGTATCGTAGCGGGCGAGATAGGCGATCTTCTCGTTCGATTCGTGCTGTTCGGTGACATCCGATCCGACGCCCCTGAAACCGGCAAAATTTCCCTGCTCGTCATAGGCGGGCATGCCCGAGAGTTCCCACCACTTCACGTTCCCGTCGAGCACCACGCGGACCGCCAGACTTGAAAAGGATTCGCGCCGGGTGAACTTTTCGGCGAGTTGCCGGTGCACGGGCAGCGCCTCCTGGTTCTGCCAGTCGTCGCCCAGGATCAGCCGGAGGAAAGGCTCCCCCTCGATATCGACGGGGCTGGCCCGCAACGCGCCTGCGAAGCGCATGCTCGGATCGCAGACCCGGCGCGCGGTGTCGATTTGCCACAGCCAGTCCGCCTCGCTTTCCTCGAACTCTCCCAGCAGCATGGAGACGACCTCGTCCTTCTCGGCCCGGTCGGCCTCCGCATCGCGCACGCGCAGGAAATTCTCTCCCCGCAGCAATACGTTGATACCCAGTATCACAGTCAGAACCGCGATCGCTCCGGCGGGCACCGGAGCCCCGTCCAGCAGCATGGCCGCCACGCTCGCTCCGCCCACTATCGCCAGGAACAGCACCGCCGCGAGCGGGACGACCGCCATCAGGGCGGCGGAGGTCGCCATGACGGCGACCACAGCGGGCCCGCCATCAGCAATTCGGTTTGCGTGCCCCACACCGCCAGCGCGAGCGCGAAGACGCCCCAGGCAAACCCGATCGGTGCCGAGCCGATCGCCCGGATAAGAGCGCGGTGGCGGCTGATCCGCTCGATCCGCTCCAGCCGCATGGTCCGGCTGGTAACGATGTAGCGCGCGAGCCCGACCGCCAGGAGCGAAAGCCAGCCGACCGTCGCCCACACGGGCAGCGCGGGGTGGGAAATGGCGAAGGCTGCCCCGGCCGCGATGACCTGGCCCAGCATTCCCATGCGCCAGTATCGGGCGGCATGTGCATGCTGCAAGGCACGCAGGCGCGACCAGTCCAGCCCGCCGCGATCGCTCAGGCCGAGCAGGGCCGACAACCTCAACGGCGAATCGGGCCGAAGATGCCGGTGCGCAGGCGAGGAGATGTCCTTCACCGGTGGCGCAATAAACGCGAGTGGTTAGTCGCCCGTTAAGACCCGCCTGGACGCGGCGAATCCACCCCGGGTTGCGCGCCCGCTAAGCTAGCGGCGGCATGCCGTGGTTACAGGGGCCGCTCCAGCGGCAAAGACGACAGCGCTCGGACGAACAAGCGAGACCACCAGCTAATGCCGGGCTCTGTGAATTCGATTTCCGGATCGTCGTCGCGCGTGTCGATCCAGCCGACCACCATCGGCAATCACCACCCGGTAGGTGTCGAGGGCAATCGTATCGTCGAAAACCTTCCGCATCTCCCCGGCTATCTCCGGGCTGTCGATCATGATGCCCAGCTCGGTGTTCAAGGCGAACGAACGAGGGTCGAAATTGAACGAGCCGATGAATACCGTACTGCCAGCGACGGTGAAGGCCTCGGCATGAAGGGTCGGTCCGTCACGCGATCGCGGATTTCCCCTGCTGGGTTTGCAGGTGGACCGTCCGGGTGGGGAAGGCGATACCGATGCCGCGTTCATCGAGCTTGCGCATGATGGCCAACAGAAGCGCTTCCTGCATCGCCAGCGATTCCGGGTAGGAGCGCGTCCGGAAGTAGGCGAAGAACTCGATGTGGAGCGCGCTATCTCCGAAGCCATTGAAACGGACCCTGGCGTCATCATCGATGATGTTCTCGTCCGCCTCGAGTATCGCGCGCAGTTCTGCGAGCAGGCGCTCCATCTGGTCCGCATCCGTATCGTAGGTGACACCCAGCGTCTGATTGAACAGGAAGCGATCCCGCAGAGCGAAATTCTCTATTCGATCGGACGCCAGGTTACCGTTGGGGATCGAGACCAGCGTGCGGTTGTTGGTGCGCACCAGTGTCGAGCGCATCCCGATATCTTCGACCGTGCCGAAGACATCGCCGATCTTCGCCACATCGCCCACCTGCATGGGACGGTCCGCGATCAGGGTGACCGAGCCTACCAGATTCTCGACGGTCTTCTGCGCGCCAAGGGCGAGAGCAAGGCCGCCGATGCCGAGCGCGGCGATGCCGGTCGTTATATCGATTCCGATCGTGTCGAGGACCGCGATGAACGCGATCGCCAGCAGCGCGACCTTTGCGCCGCGGCGCAGGAACGTGACGACGGCTTCCGCCTGTCGGCGTTCCGCACGGCGCATTCGACCCGTCAGAATACGCGCTATAGCGTCGACCAGCCGCAGGGCGAACCACGCCAGAGCGATCCAGGCGACAATGCCGGCGTAACGCAGGAAAGTCTGCCGGGCGATGATCGAGACCGGCAGATCCGCTGCAAGCAGATAGAAGGTGGCGACGACGAGATAGAGCGAAAGCGGCGGCAGTGCCGCTTGGAAGAACCGGTAAACGGCGCTTGCCTGCGGATCGGACATGACCTTTCGCAAGAGGAGGAGGAGCAGAGCTGCCGCGCCGCGGAATATGGCGAAGGCAATCACTGCTATGCCGATCAGTAAGAGCCAGTCGGTCCATGGCGCACCCGCAATCGCGACCTCGTCCGTCTGGTCCGCTGCGCTTGCTTGCTCGTCCGGAATGAAATCATCGACCGCCTGCGTTGTCTCGGAGGAAACCAGCCACCGTGCCGGTTCATTCTCCGCCGATATCCTCTCCAGCACGATCGCTGTCTGCTCTTCGCCGTCTCCGAACATGCCGACCTGTTCTCTATCGAGCGGCAATCCGTCGTCGAGCTGGCCATCGGCACTGTTCGAAAGCGCCAGGAAGGGCGCTAGCGAGCCGCCGCGATCGAGCGCGGTTTGGAATTTTCGCGCAAGCGCCGCCGCGCTGGCCTCATCACCCGCCGACGCGCTTGCCTCGCGCGCATCACCGTCGGCGCTGCTTCCACCCTCCACGAAGTAATTCGCCGCGCGCGCATAATCGCCATCGGCCAATGCCTGCAAAAGCGCCGTGACGGTCGAACGGGGCGTCTCACGGCCGAATGGATCGGGTTCGACTGCAACGGTATCGGCAGTCGCCTCCGGAACGGGTAGCGTCTGCGCGTGAGCCGGCAGCGAAAGGACTGCGAGCATAAAGCTGACGACGGTGAGAAGGACGGCGCGGCAGGCCATCACTTTTCGAACCTCTCGAGCTCGGCGAGCATATATCGATGGCCGCGTTCCTGCAGCTCGTAGAACTTTGCAAGGCTGGCGACGTTTTCCCGGCATTCCGGTCGTTCCATCCTGCTGGATGCAGCCTCGATCATGCGGCGATAGCCCGCAAACCGTTCGATGAGCTGCTTGATGAGCAAGGTGTAAGGATGCTCGGACATACCGAAGTAGGTCTCACGTTCTCCCGGCTTCGATCGCCGTTCGATGATCTTGAGACCTTCCAGCAAGCGAAGGTTCGTGCTGACGCTGCCGCGGCTCACCATCAAGGTGTCTGCTATCTCGGTAGACGTCAGGTCGCGCGCCACGACCATCAGGAGCGCCCATATCCGCCCGGTGATGCGCGCCTGGCCGTCTGATTCGGCGCTGATGCCCCTGCGTTCGATAAAATCCGTTTCTGCTTCGCTCAACGTGATCTTGCGGGTCGTCATGGGACGTTCCGGCCGAAGGTATAGGTGAGCGCGACCCCGCCGGAAAACTGGTTCCGCGAGCCGAACCGCTCGACCAAGGGTGAATCGGCAGGATCGCCTACGAGCCGATCGTATTTGGCGTAGCTGTAGATACCCCAGCGCGGCGTAAGCTGGCGGATGTAGCCGGTGGTCGCACCGATCGCCTGAACGCCGCCATCGGGATCGTAGGCCGGCAGACCCGACGCCGCTGCGTCTGCCGGGCGAACTCCGAAATAGGCATTCTGGTAGCTGCTGTCCGTCACGGTCACCCGCGGACCGATGGAGAAAAGCTGCCGATCGCCCTCGCGCCAGACGTAATCGGCACCCAGATTGGCGATGAAGCCATCATGTCCGGTAACGGCCTGCCTTCCTTCGGCCCGCAGGCGAATGCGGTCGCTCAACTGATACTGGGCGAAGGCTCCCAGCTCGATCGAAATATCGACATCCGGAAAAGCGCCGCCCACCTCGGAGGACGATCGCTTTCCCTCGAACCCCAGCGACGGTCCTGCCGAGAACCTGTCGCCACGCAGAAGCGCGAAGCCGAAGCCCTCGTCCGGCGCTTCGAATTCGAACTCGTCGTCGCCGGCGGCGCGCGCGATATCGAAGAACGGCCGGACGGAAAGATCGTCCGAGCCTGGATAGCTCGGCGTGATCTGCGGCCCCAGTGCTATGCGGGTCCGTCGCGGTTCATCCCCGCTGTTTTTCTGAGCAAGCACCGGCGTCGCGGACAGAGCCGCGATGGCGACGGAAAAGACGAGAGAGAGCTTAAGTCCGGGCATGGAAAGTCCTATTTGGTGCGAGACGCGGTTGCCCGCCCCTCTGTGCGAAGTTCGCCTACGAAATCGAGCAGGAAGGCGGTGCTGAGACCGAACATGATGAGGCCGTTGGCCGCCACGATCGCCGACAGTAGCCGCACCTCGGGCGACAGGATGACATCGCCGAAGCCGAGGGTGGTGAGCGAGACCGTGGCGAAATACAGAGCCGGTTCGAGCTCCTGAAAAGCCCCCAAGGTCATGAACAGACCGGCCCAGAGCCACGCCGCCGCCGAGAGTGCGAGAAGCATCCAGATCGTCGCGCTCGCAAGGAGCAGCGTCGTTCCCGTCCGCGATTTGCGGAACCGTGACGGGATCATCCGATCATCGAGAGCGAATGCCGCTGCCACGAAGCCCGCCTGGACGACCATCGTCAGTCCGACCATCACGGCACCGATCACGAGTTGCATGGTGATCGTCATCGCGTTTCGCCCTCAGCTTCCATCAGACCCGGGAACCAGGAACGCTCCACGCCTCGGCTTGGGCCATAGGCGTAGAGATCGTTCATATACTGCTGCGAAAACAACTCTTCCGATTCGGTATCGAATTCCGGACCGATGAAGGTGACGTTGAAGTCGATGCCGCTGTTCGTGGCGAAATGTTGCACCGCCAGCAGCGACGCCCCGAACGCGCCCGACCGTCTGGCGAACCGGCGCGCGTGGTTCGAGATTGGGCGGACCACATACGACCAAGGCAGCGCAGCACGTGACTTATGCGTGACCGCGATCGGATGCGCGCTTGGCTCGCACGGAAGGGGCTCCACGCGGAACATCCGTTTCGTCGCTACCCTATGGTAGGTTCAGTGACAACTGAACGTTTTGAAGAAGCCCGGCCTTGTCAGGTTCTTATCCGCGAAAGGGCCGATAGGATGCCGAATAACGGCATCCGCGGAACGGTTTCCGCCGCTAGCCCTACTCTACCGTCACTGACTTCGCGAGGTTGCGGGGCTGGTCCACGTCGGTGCCCTTCACCACTGCCACGTGATAGGCGAGCAGTTGCACGGGCACTGCATAGACCAGCGGCGCGATCAGCGGGTGCACACGGGGCATCTCGATCGTCGCGAGGCAGCCTTCGCCGGCTTCGGCGATGCCGTCCGCGTCCGAAATCAGCACCACCTTGCCCCCACGCGCCCGCACTTCCTGCATGTTCGAGACGGTCTTCTCGAACAGCGGGCCCGACGGGGCAATGACGATCACCGGCACCTTGTCGTCGATCAGCGCGATCGGACCGTGCTTCATCTCGCCGCTGGCATAGCCTTCCGCATGAATATAGCTGATTTCCTTCAGCTTCAGCGCCCCTTCCAGGGCCATGGGGAAATCCGACCCGCGCCCGAGATAAAGGACGTCGCGCGCCGGTGCGATCAGCGGCGCCATTTCGGCAATGTCTTCATCGTGATCCAGCGCGCGGTTGAGGCCGGCCGGTGCCTCCAGCAGATGGCGCACGATCTCCTGCTCCTCTTCCCGGTTCATCCGCCCCTTGCGCACTGCGAGATGGGCCGCGAGCGCGGCGAGCACCGCTAGCTGACACGTAAACGCCTTGGTGCTCGCAACGCCGATTTCCGGCCCCGCATGCGTCGGCAGCAGCAAGTCCGCCTCGCGCGCCATGGTGCTGGTCGGCACGTTGACCACCGCCGCGATCGTCTGCCCTTCGGCACGACAATGGCGCAGTGCGGCCAGCGTGTCCGCCGTTTCCCCACTCTGCGAGATGAAGATGGCGAGCCCGCCTTCCTCCAGCACTGGCTCGCGATAACGGAACTCGCTCGCCACATCGATGTCGACAGGCACCCGGGCGAATTGCTCGATCCAGTATTTGGCGACCAGCCCGGCGTAATAGGACGTTCCGCACGCGACGATGGTGATGCGGCGGATGGCGGAGAGGTCGAAGTCGATCTGCGGCAGCGCCACGCTGGCATCGGCTTGCCGGACGTAGCTCGACAGGGTCTGCGCCACTACGGTCGGCTGCTCGAAAATCTCCTTCTGCATGTAGTGGCGGTAATTGCCCTTCTCGACCGCCGCGGCGCTGGCACCCGAGGCGACTATCTCACGCTCCACCGGTTCGTTGTTCTGGTCGTAGATCTGCGCCCCCTCGCGCGTAATCACGACCCAGTCGCCTTCCTCGAGATAGGAGATGCGCTGCGTCAGCGGGGCGAGCGCCAGCGCATCGGAACCGAGGAACATCTCCCCCTCGCCATAGCCCACCACCAGTGGAGAGCCGAGCCGCGCGCCGATCAGCATGTCGGAATGCTGGCGGAACAGCATCGCGAGCGCGAAGGCACCGCGCAGGCGTGGCAGAACGGTTTCCACCGCCTCGCGCGGGGCCGCCCCGCTTTCGACCTCGCGCGAGATCAGATGGGCGACGACCTCGCTATCTGTTTCGCTTTCCATCGTGCGACCGTCCGCCTGCAATTCCTCGCGCAGCGACCGGAAGTTCTCGATGATACCATTGTGAACGATCGCCACCTCGCCCGTCGCGTGCGGATGCGCGTTGGCGGCAGTGGGCGCGCCGTGCGTCGCCCAGCGCGTATGGGCAATGCCCAGATCGCCCGGGGCCGGCTCCTGCGCCAGCACGGCAATCAGATTGTCGAGCTTGCCCTGCGCCCGGCGGCGGATCAGTTGTTCGTCGTCCAGGGTGCACAACCCTGCGCTGTCATAGCCGCGATATTCCATCCGGCGCAGCCCGTCGGTCAACCGATTGGCGACGGCGCGCTGGCTGACGATACCTATGATTCCGCACATTTTTCTCGACTCCGCGAGTGGAAAGACGCTCCGCCTCTAGCGAGCGCGCCCTATGAATCAATTGTCATGGCGCGGCGCGCCGCGCGTTGCCGCTGCCGACCGGCATACCAGAGGTACAGACCCGCCACGATGATCACCAGCGCGCCGGCATAGGTGACCATATCGGGTCGGTCGCCGAACCACCACCAGCCCAGCGCGCTCGCCACCAGCAACTGCACATAGGTCATCGGCGCGATGGTCGCCGCGCCCGCGCGCATGGTGGCAAGATAGATCAGCCAGTGCGCGGTGCTGGCGGTGACGGCCACGATCGCGCAACGGGCGATCACGTCCCATTCGGGCCAGCCGAAGCGCAAAGGCTCGACCCCGCTCGCCTGCCCGAGAAGCGCGGCGGCGATCAGCACTGGCGCGGCGAAGCCGGCGACGAAGCTCTGCATGGACAGCGCGCTGCCCTGCCCGCTCGACGCGCGATTGGCGATCACCAGCAGCGACATGAAGATGGCCGATCCCAATGGCAGGAAGGCTGCGACACCGATCGCCGCGACATTCGGGCGCAACACGATCAGCACGCCAACGAAAGCGATTACAGAAGCGATCACGGTGGAAGGATACACCCGTTCCCCCAGCAACGGGCGGGACAGCAGCGCGGTGATGATGGGGGATACGAAGACGATCGCTGTCGCCTCGGCCAGCGGCATGACGAACACCGCGGAGAAGAAGCACAGCGTCGCCAGCGCGACGAAAAGACCGCGCGCGGCCTGCAGCCACGGCTTGGCCGGGCGGAAGGCGCGTGGTCCCTCGTGAACCAGCAACAATGCGCTCAGGCCCACGGCACCGAAAGCGTAGCGCAGCGCGGCCACCGCCAGCGAGGACCATTGCCCGGCCATGGTCTTGATGATCGCGTCGCCGAAAGAAAGGCAGGCGAAGCCCGCCAGCGCAAAGACGAGCCCCGCGCGGTCGTCGGTCTGCATCGAACCCCCGAGGTAGAGAACCAAATGCCGCCGGTGGGCGTATCAGCCCCGCGAAGCAACCCCTCTTCCACCAGGCCTAACTGTGCAAACGAGGTTAGGAAAAAGATAAGGTTTCCATCCTATTTACCTTTTTCGCTCGTCGGACGTCATCGTCTTTGCGGGAGATGGTCGGTCGAGCTACGGAAATTGGGATAGGCGAATGAGCGCATTTGGACGAAAGACGGGACCGGGCGGAGCGACAGGTTCGCGGCCTTCCTTCGGTGTCGCCCGCCCCATGAAGGGCGGCGAACGCGCCGACCCGGCCAAGTCCGGCGAAAAGGGGGGGGAGCAGTTTCCGCCCCTGCCCGAGGATGAGGAAGAAAAGAGCGAATTCTTCGGCAACGAGGCCGCCCCCGGATCCGGTACCAAGAAGCAGACCGATGCCCTCGCTCGGCTGACCGACCGGGCCAACGCGGTCCACGAGAAGCAGGAAGTCGGCGGCTTCGAAGCGAGCATCCACAAGATCAAGGAGGAGGTGCTGCCACGCCTGCTCGAGCGGGTCGATCCGGAAGCGGCCGCAACGCTGAGCAAGGACGAGCTGTCGGACGAGTTCCGACCGATCATCATGGAGGTGCTGGCCGAGCTCAAGGCCACGCTCAACCGGCGCGAGCAATTCGCGCTCGAAAAGGTCCTGATCGACGAGCTGCTCGGCTTCGGGCCGCTGGAGGAACTGCTACACGATCCGGACGTGACCGACATCATGGTCAACGGACCGGAACAGACCTACATCGAAAAGAACGGCAAGCTGATCGTCGCCCCGATCCGCTTCCGCGACGAACAGCATCTGTTCCAGATCGCCCAACGCATCGTGAACCAGGTCGGCCGCCGCGTCGACCAGACCACGCCGCTGGCCGATGCCCGGCTGAAGGACGGCAGCCGCGTCAACGTGATCGTGCCGCCGCTATCTCTGCGCGGCACCGCGATCTCGATTCGTAAATTCTCCGAGAAGCCGATCACGCTCGACATGCTGAAGCAATTCGGTTCGATGGACGACAAGATGTGCACGGCGCTGAAGATCGCCGGCGCATGCCGGATGAACGTGGTCATTTCGGGCGGCACCGGTTCGGGTAAGACCACCATGCTCAATGCGCTGTCGAAGATGATCGATCCGGGTGAGCGCGTGCTGACGATCGAGGACGCGGCCGAATTGCGCCTGCAGCAGCCGCACTGGCTGCCGCTGGAAACACGCCCGCCGAACCTCGAGGGCCAAGGCGCGATCACCATCGGCGACCTCGTCAAGAACGCCCTGCGTATGCGGCCCGACCGGATTATCCTGGGCGAGATTCGCGGCGCGGAATGTTTCGACCTTCTCGCCGCCATGAACACGGGCCACGACGGCTCCATGTGTACGCTTCACGCGAACTCCCCGCGCGAGTGCCTGGGGCGTATGGAGAACATGATCCTGATGGGCGACATCAAGATCCCGAAGGAGGCCATCAGCCGCCAGATCGCGGAAAGCGTGGACCTGATCGTTCAGGTGAAGCGCCTGCGCGACGGCAGCCGTCGCACGACCAACATCACCGAGGTGATCGGGATGGAAGGCGACGTGATCGTCACGCAGGAACTGTTCAAGTTCGAATATCTGGACGAGACCGACGAGGGCAAGATCATCGGCGAGTTCCGCGCTTCGGGGCTGCGTCCCTACACGCTGGAAAAGGCACGCCAGTTCGGCTTCGACCAGGCCTATCTGGAGGCGTGCCTCTAGCGGCCCCCACCCCGCGTCAACCCTTCAGCACCGATGGCATCGAGAGGGCGAGCAAGCCGCCGCCGATAACGGCGCAGAGCAGGAACAGGCCGGTCCACGGCACCCAGCCCACCCGGTCGATCCGTGCACGCCGTACGCGGCTTCGCTCCGCGACGAGAGCCACGACGGCGAACAGCAGGAAACCGCCGCCCCACAGCGCCATGATTTCCGCGTCGCTGGCGAAGACGAGATCGCGAAACCATTCCATCGTGCCGCGCGATATGGGCGCGGCTGCTTCCACTCGCAACGCCCGGTAAGGCGCGCGCAAGATTATCTGCGCCGCATGCCGCGGCCGGGCGTTGCCGCCACTGCGCGCCCACCCTAAGGCCTGTGCGATGGATGGTTCCGTCGCCGCCCCCCGCCCCATTCTGGCGCTGGTCATCCGTTTCTTCGCGGCGGGGTCGCTCGCGACCATGGCGATGCTTGTCAAACTCGCCGGGTCGCGCGGAGTCGCTCTGCCCGAACTGCTGTTCTGGCGTCAGGCGGTCACGCTGGTGGTGCTCGGGAGTGCGATCGCGCTGACTGGGCGCCTCGCGACTCTGCGGACGGAACGCCTGGGTGCTCATGCGCGCCGCGCCTTCCTGGGCGTTACCAGCATGGCGTTCGTGTATGGCGCGGTCCTGCTCCTCCCGCTGGCGGAGGCGACCGTGCTCGGCTTCACCACCCCTCTGTTCGCGGTGCTGATCGCGCTCATCTGGTTCCGGGAGCGGATCGGTATCTATCGCTGGACCGCCGTCGGGCTCGGATTCCTGGGCGTGGGCATCGTGATGCTGCCCGACCTGGGGGGCGGTGTGTCGGTAGAGGGGCTGGCGGTGGGCCTGATCGCGGGGGCATTCGTCGCGCTTATCTCCTTCCTGATCCAGGATCTGAACCGGTCCGAGAGCCCGTGGTCGATCGTGTTCTGGTTCGTCGCCTTCACCACGCCGGCGCTGGCGCTGTTCCTGCCGTTCGTCGGCGCGGCGCACGATCCGACGACCTGGGGTATCGTCATCGCGATGGGGCTGGCGGGCGCGGTGGCGCAGTTGTTCCTGACCTGGTCGCTGCGCTTCGGTTCCGCCGCGACGATCATCGTGATCGACTACACCTCGCTCGTCTGGGCGGTCTTCTATGGCGAGCCGGTGTTCGGTCGCCTGCCCCCGGCCACACTGTGGCTGGGGGCGCCGCTGATCATCGGAGCCGGGCTCGTCGTCGCCTGGCGCGAGCACCGGCTCAGCCGCCGGAACCGAGCGGGGTGACCGGCGTTCTGGATGGCAATGGCGGAAGGGTGGTAACCCGCCGTGCAACGAAAGGAAGCATAGCATGACACGCAAGATCATGATGGCGATCGGTGTCGCCGCCCTCGGACTCACCGCGACCGCCTGCAATACGGTCAAGGGAATGGGCCGGGATGTCGAATCGGTCGGCCAGGCCGGCGACGACGCCATCAACTGAGGCAACGCGAGCAATTATAAAAACGGCCGGTCGCAGGTAACTGCGCCGGCCGTTTTCTTATCTTCGCTCTGGAAGCGGACCATCGGCATCAGCCTATAGCAGGTTCGCCAATTTCATCCTCTCAGACATTGCTGAGATCATCGGGTATCGCGACATCGAGCTCACGGCATCGGTCGAGCGCGAAGCGATCGGTCATTCCAGCGATGTAATCGGCGGTGTGGCGGCTGCGCTGCGGCTCGTCGGCAGGAAGCTTCTCAGCCCATCCCGGACCCAGGAGCGCGGGCGTGGCGCAGTAGGCATCGAACAGATGTCCGATCACCACCCGCGCCTTGTCCGCCGTCTCCACTTGCTGTGGGTGATGATAGAGCCGAGCATACATAAAGGCCTTGAGCCGACGCTCAGCCGCCCGCATGGCAGGTGAAAACCCCGCGACCTGGCCCGCGCTCGCGATCTCGCTGCGCGAGCCGAGCCCTCCCGCCACCTTGCGCGCCTGCTCGATCACATCGTTGACCATCCAGCCGATCTGGCCGCGCACCAGCTCGCGCAACTGGCGATCGCGGGGCGCGCTCGGGAAACGCCGCTCCACCTCGCGCCATTGGTCGCGGACAAAATCGAGCGTCAGGAGGTCGTCCAGCTCCAGGAACCCGGCGCGCAGCCCATCGTCGATGTCGTGATTGTCGTAAGCAATGTCGTCCGCCACCGCGGCGACCTGCGCTTCCAGCGAAGGCCAGGTCGCGAGGTCCATGGGGAAGGCGCGGTCGAGCTCGGCGAGCGACCAGTGCGGTGCGTCGACCGGGCCGTTATGCTTGGCGAGGCCTTCCAGCACTTCCCAGCTGAGATTGAGGCCATCATGCGTGGGATAGGGGTTCTCGATCCGCATGAGTGTGCGCAGCGTCTGCGCGTTGTGGTCGAAACCGCCATGCGCAGCAATCGCCTGGTCCAGCGCATCCTCGCCCGCGTGCCCGAAGGGGGGGTGACCGATATCGTGCGCCAGGCTGAGCGCCTCGGTCAGGTCCTCGTCCAGCCCCAGCGCACGCGCGATCACCCGCGCGATCTGCGCCACTTCCAGGCTGTGTGTCAGCCGGGTGCGATAGTGATCGCCATCGGGTGCGACGAAGACCTGCGTCTTGGAACGCAGGCGGCGGAAGGCGATCGAATGGATGATCCGGTCCCGGTCCCGCTGGAATGCGCTGCGGGGCCCACGGGTTCCATCGCCCGGCTGTTCGAATTCGCGTCCTTGCGACGCCTCCGGTCGCGCGGCAAGGTGGGCCAGCGGTCCCGCGCTGGGGACGCGATCAGCCATCCATCATCCAGTCGACCGCCGCATTGCAGTGGATGCGCGCGGAATCGTAAATCGGCAGGACATTCGCATCGACGTCGACCACGATCGCCAGCTCGGTGCAGGCGAGCACGATCGCCTTCGCGCCCGCCTGCTCCAGCTGTGTGATCACGGTGCGGTAATAACGTTCCGCATCGCGCGGCGCGCGCCCCTGCATCAGCTGTTCGTAAATGATCCGGTCGCTCTGTTCGGCGAAGCTCATATCGGGCGGCAGCAAATCGATGCCCTGCGCGACCAGGCGCTGGCGATAGAAGCTTTCGGTCATGACGTTACGGGTGCCGATCAGCGCCGCATTCTTCGTCGCCCCGTCCGCTTTCATCTTCGCGCCGACCGCGTCCGCGATGTGCAGAACGGGGATCGAAACGGCATCAGTCAGCCGGTCGTAGAGACGGTGCATCGAATTGGCGCACAGGATCAGCCCTTGCGCGCCCGCATCCGCCAGCCGTTTCGCCGATTCTTCCAGGATGTCGCCCGCGCGGCTCCAGTCGCCCTCGTCGAGGAGCCCCCAAAGCTGCCGGTAGTCGAGACTCTCTATCAACAGCGGCGCGGAGGCCATCGGCTCGATCTCGCGGCGAACCCGCTCGTTGATGCGGCGATAATAGGTTTCGGTCGAGATCCAGCTCATCCCGCCGATCATTCCCAGCTTACGCAAGTGATTTCCTCGTTGTTCGGCCAATCCGGTGCGGCGTGCGCCTGCCCTAGCCGCGATTCACCGCCTATGAACAGGGTTGCGTGAGCGCGTTTCCGCAGCCCGGCGGGGCGTGTCAGCGCCTCTCGTTCGCTAGACCGGTATAGCACAGCGCGGCGGAGGATGCGGTCACGGTGACGACCTCCCCATCCCCCACGCGCCTGACCCGGTTCACGAAATCGCGCAGCGAGGTCGGCTTGTCGCTTTCGCCTCTGCGCGCCTTCATGCCTTCCAGCTTCTTGAGCTGGTCGATGGTCAGGCGGTCGACCATGCGCTCGGCCATGCAATCGGCGTTGTTCCGCGACAGCCCGGCATCCAGCAGGGCGCTGCGCACGCGGCTTTCCGCGATCCGCTGCGCGCAGCCGCCGGTCAGCAGGGCGATGGCACACAGGGCCGGTGCCACGCGGCGCATCAATCCATCGCCTTCACGATTTCCTCGACCATCTTCTTGGCATCGGCCAGCAGCATCATCGTCTGATCCATGTAGAACACGTCGTTGTCGACCCCGGCATAGCCGACCCCGCCCATCGAACGCTTGATGAAGAACACCTGCTTCGCCGCGCCGACATCGAACACCGGCATACCGTAGATCGGGCTCGACTTGTCGGTCTTCGCCGCCGGGTTCACGACATCGTTCGCCCCGATCACGAAGGCGACATCGGCCTGCGCGAATTCGGAATTGATGTCCTCCAGCTCGAACACCTCGTCATAGGGCACATTGGCCTCGGCCAGCAGCACGTTCATGTGCCCCGGCATACGCCCGGCGACGGGATGGATGGCGTATTTCACCTCCACCCCCTTCTCCTTCAGCACGTCGGCCATTTCGCGCAGCGCGTGCTGCGCCTGCGCCACCGCCATGCCGTAGCCGGGGATGATGATGACCTTCTCCGCCTGTTCCAGCATGAAGGCGGCATCGGCGGCGCTGCCCTGCTTGTAGGGGCGCTGTTCGCGCGGGGCCCCGTCGCCTGCGCTGGACGTTTCCGCGCCGAAGCCACCCGCGATTACCGACAGGAAGCTGCGGTTCATCGCGCGGCACATGATGTAGCTGAGGATCGCGCCCGAGCTGCCGACCAGCGCGCCGGTGATGATCATCGCGGTGTTGTGCAGGGTGAAGCCCATCGCCGCCGCGGCCCAGCCCGAATAGCTGTTCAGCATCGATACCACGACCGGCATGTCCGCCCCGCCGATCGGGATGATCAGCAGGAAGCCCACGGCGAAGGCGAGTGCGAGCACGATCCAGAAGATCCACCCCTCGCCCGCCGGGGCGACCGGCTGCATCGCATAGAGCGCCGTCAGGACGACGATCGCCGCCAGCGTGCCCAGGTTGATGACATGGCGCGCGGGCAGCAGGATCGGCGAGCCGCCCATATTCCCGTTGAGCTTCGCGAAGGCGATGACCGAGCCCGAGAACGTGATGGCTCCGATCGCCGCGCCGAGGATCATCTCCACCCGGCTGACGGCAAGAATGCTGCCAGTCGCATCGAGAATGCCGAACGCGCCGGGATTGAGGAACGCTGCCCCCGCGACCAGCACCGCGGCGAGGCCGACGAGGCTGTGGAACGCCGCGACCAGCTGCGGCATCGCAGTCATCGCGATACGCCGCGCGGTGACGAGGCCGATGATCGCGCCGATGGCGATGGCGGCGAGGATTTCACCCATCGAAGCCCAGTCGGGCATGATGTTCACGACGTCCGGCGCAGCCTGTTCATGCGTCCGGGGGAAATGGGTCACCAGAGTGGTCACCACCGCGATCAGCATACCCGCCATGCCGAAGCGGTTGCCGGTGCGGCTGGTGGCGGGACTCGAGAGGCCGCGCAGCGCGAGGATGAAGCAGACGCCCGCAACGAGATAGGCGAGGGCGACCCAGGGATTCACCGGCCCATGCTCGGCGACAGGCGCTGCGAGGAGAAGAGTGCCCATCACTTCTTCTCCTTCTTCTTGTACATCGCGAGCATCCGCTCGGTTACCGCGAAGCCACCGAAGATGTTGACGCTGGCGAGCACGATCGCGGCCAGGCCGAGCCATTTGGCACCCGGCACGTCCGCCGCCGCAGCGGCGATCAGCGCGCCGACGATGATGACGCTCGAAATCGCGTTGGTCACCGCCATCAGCGGCGTGTGAAGGGCAGGCGTGACCGACCAGACGACGTAATAGCCCACGAAGCAGGCAAGCACGAAAATCGACAGGATCGAAATGAAGTCCACTCTTGGTCCCCTCCCCCGGGTCCGGTTACTGCGCCGCCAACCTCTCGTTCACGACCTTGCCGCCCTGCGTCAGGCGCACCGCGTCACCGATTTCCTCGTCCAGCGTGACCGCCCCTGCGTCCTTGTCCCAGAAGGCGGAGAGGAAGTTATAGAGGTTGCGCGCGAACAGGGCCGAGGCATCGGGCGCCAGCGTGGTGGGCGTGTTGGCATAGCCCATCAGCGTGACGCCGTGTTTCACCACCAGTTCGTCGGCTTGTGAGCCCTCGACATTGCCGCCTTGCGCGACCGCCAGGTCGAAGATGACGCTGCCGGGTTTCATGCTGGCGATCTGCGCATCGGTAATCAGGCGCGGCGCCGCGCGGCCGGGGATCAGCGCCGTGGTGATCACGATATCCTGCTTCGCGATATGCTCGGACACCAGCTTCGCCTGCGCCTGCTGGTATTCCTCGCTCATCTCGGTGGCGTAGCCGCCCGAACCCTCGCCCTCGATCCCGGCGACGTCTTCGACGAAGATCGGCTTCGCGCCCAGCGACTTGATCTGTTCCTTGGTCGCGCTGCGCACATCGGTGGCGGATACCTGCGCGCCCAGCCGCTTCGCGGTTGCAATCGCCTGCAGCCCGGCGACACCGACGCCCATCACGAATACCCGTGCCGCCTGCACCGTGCCAGCGGCGGTCATCATCATCGGGAAGGCGCGACCGTAGGTATCGGCAGCCGCGATCACTGCCTTGTAACCCGACAGGTTCGACTGGCTCGACAGGACGTCCATCGATTGCGCGCGAGTAATGCGCGGCATGAATTCCATCGCCAGCGCCTGATATCCCGCGGCGGCATAGGCATCCACCCGATCGCGCCGGGCGAAGGGATCGAACACCGCAGCGACCATCGCCCCCGCCTTCGCACCCGACAGGAGAGCAGGATCGGGCGCCTGAATACCCAGGACGATATCGGCGTCCCGGACGATAGCGGCGGCATCGGCAACCTGCGCGCCCGCCTCTTCATACGCGGCATCGAAAATCGCGGCGGTTTCGCCCGCGCCCGTCTCCACCGCGACGTCGGCACCCAGCGCCGCGAACTTGCGGACCGTTTCGGGCGTCAGCGCCACCCGCGTTTCGCCCGGGGCGCGTTCCCTGAGTGCGGCGATCCGCAACGGCTTCAGCTGATGATGATCAGGAGGAGGAGCACGAGGATCGCGATGACGGGCACCGCGACCTTCACGACCGATATGAAACGCGAATAGGTCGCGCTGGCGGATTTCATGTCGTTGGCTGCCATGACCGGCAAATCCCCTTGCAAGTAAGTTTCAGCGCCCTGCCCTATCGCGATGCCCCCGGCTTGCCAAGCCTGCCGCGCGCCCGGCCCGTCGCCCTTAAGCGCGCCTTTACCCTATCGCGCTACGGCTCTTCCGACATCGACCATCCCGATTGCCGGGGCGGCACTGGAGAAGCGCGCGCGAACGATGGCGAAGGAAGATACACGTCTGTTGATGCTGGTCGACGACGAGCCGGCGCAAAGCCGCCTCGTCACCGCGCTCGCCGCGCGCGAGGGTTGGCGCACGCTGGTGGTTAAGGATTGCGAGACCGCCATCGCCACGCTCGGCACGCGGGAGGGCATGCAACTTTCCGCCATCATCCTCGACCAATGGGTTCCGGGCGACGAGGCCTGCGCGGTCATCGCCGAACTGCACAAGCGCCGCCCCGCCCTTCCCATCCTGATGCTGACCGCCAGCGCCAGCCCGCTGCAGGCGGTGGAGGCGATGCGCGCCGGCGCAACGGATTACCTGGTGAAACCGGTCGCCCCCGAACGGCTGATGCGCGCGCTGATCAGCGCCACCCGGATGGAGATGCCGCGCGACGAGCTGCAGCCCCTGACCGAGAAGATGCCGGTCAGCCTCGATTTCGATGCCATGATCGGGACCGCGCCTGCCTTCCGCACCGCGCTCGCCCGCGCGGCCAAGGCGGCACGCGGGCACGGCCATATCCTGATCGGCGGCGAAAGCGGGACGGGCAAGGAAATGCTGATGCGCGCCATGCACGCGTCCAGCCCCCGCGCCAAAGCACCCTTCCGCCTCGTCAATCTGGCCGGGATACCCGGCAATTCGGTCGAATCCGCGCTGTTTGGGCACGAACCGGGTGCCTTTGCCGGGGCGTTCGACCGCCAGATCGGCGCGCTGCAATCGTGCGACGGCGGCACTCTGGTGCTGGACGAGATCGACCGCCTGCCCCCCGATCTCCAGACCCGCCTTGCCGCGACGCTGAATTCGGGCATCGTGCGCCCCGTCGGCGCGACGCACGGCTTCCGCATCGACATCCGCCTGCTCACCGCCAGCAATCTGCCGCTGGCCGACATGGTGAAGACGGGACACTTCGACGGCGACCTGCTCGAGGCTATTTCGGCCACCAGGATCGAGCTGCCGCCGTTGCGCGAGCGATCGGGGGACATCCCCGCGCTCGCGCGCCATTTCCTTGCCCGCATCGGCGAACAGCCGGGCCTGCGCCATCTCAGCCTGGCCGACAGCGCGCTGAACCTGCTGGCCGCCTTCGATTGGCCCGGCAATGTCCGCCAGCTGCAGGCGGTACTGTTCCGCGCCGCGGTGTTCTGCGATGGCGAGGTGCTGACCGCGGGCGACTTTCCGCAGCTGTCCGGAATGGTCGGCGAAGTGGCGGAGAACGGCGCGGCCCAGCCGGAGGCGGTGGGCGTCATGCTCTACACCGACGACGGCAATCTGCGCCCGCTGGAGGAGATCGAGGCCGATGTCATCCGCCTCGCCATCGGGCATTATCGCGGGCGCATGACGGAGGTCGCGCGGCGGCTCGGCATCGGGCGCTCCACGCTCTACCGCAAGCTCTCCGACCTCGGCATCGACAACGCGGCCTGACTTCCGCCCGGCGCGGAACCGCCCGCGCCATGCCCCGTTCTCTCGGCGTAATTCCACGCCAGCAACAGGGACATCCCATATGGACATCGTCGACTGCATCCTAGCCGACCACGACCGCCAGCGCCGCTGGTTCTCCGCGCTCGACGAGGCGCGCGACGACACCGAATCGCTCGGCAAGATCTGGGAACGGCTCAAGAACCATCTCGAAGCGCATGCCGCGGCGGAGGAGAAGTTCTTCTACCCCCGCCTGCTCGAATGCGGCACCGGCGCGCTCGACAGCGACAGCGCCGAGGAGACCACCGAGGATGCGATCGGCGATCACAACGACATCGCCGAGGCCGCCGAGGAGGCGGACAAGCATAAGGTCGGCTCCGACAAATGGTGGGAGAAGGTCGACCTGTGCAATTGCAACAACAGCTCGCACCTGTCCGAGGAGGAGCGCCAGGGGCTGACCGATTTCCGCCGCCACGTTCCTGCGGAGGAGCGACGCAAGCTGGGCGTGAAATACCTCGCCTTCGAGGCCGACCATTCGGGGACCTACCACCGCCAGGAGAAGGACCCGGACGAATATATCGAGGAAAACCAGGCCGCCTGAGCGCGGCCGGGAGGCTGACGGAGTGTTCGATTTCGCCGGGCGTACCGCGCTCGTCACCGGGGCGGGTTCGGGGATCGGCGCGGCGGTCGCTCGCATACTGGATGCGAGCGGCGCCGCGCGGCTGATCCTGGTCGACTGCGACGGCCACGCTATGCGCGGGCCCGACCTCTCCTGCGAGTTCGTCCCGTTGACGGGCGACGTGGCGGACCCCTCGTTCTGGAGCGGCCCGTTCGCCGAAGCCGCCGCCGCGCACGGCCCGATCCACCATGCAGTGCTGAACGCAGGCGTTTCGTCCGGCGGTCCGATCGCGGAGCTCGATTTTGCCGAGTGGCGGCGGGTGCTGTCGACCAATCTCGACGGCACCTTCCTGTCCCTGCAGGCGACCCTCGGCGCGATCCGGGACGGCGGGGCGATCGTCCTTACCGCCTCGATCAGCGGGGCGAAGGCGGAACCCGGCACCGCGGCCTATGGCGCGTCCAAGGCCGGAGTGATGCAGCTCGCCCGGGTCGCCGCGAAGGAGGCCGCGCCGCGCGGCGTGCGGGTGAACGCGATCGCGCCCGGCGGGGTCGATACCCCGATCTGGGACGACACCCCTTTCTTCCGCGACCTCGTGGCCGAGCACGGCGGCGACCGCCGCGCCGCGATGGACGCGCTGGCCAGGATGGCGACGCCGCTGGGCCGCTACGCCAGTGCGGACGAGATCGCGCAGCAGATCGCCTTCCTCCTGTCCGATGCCGCCGCGACAATCACCGGCGCGGTGCTGGTTAGCGACGGCGGCTACTCGCTCTAGTCCGCCATCCCGGCGAAGTCGGTCAGCGCCGCATCGCGCAGGCCGCGCCAGACATTGCGCGCCTGCACCGTCTCGGCGACGTCGTGGACCCGCAGCAATTGCACGCCCGCGTTCATTCCGGCGATCGCCATGGCGATACTTCCGCCCAGCCGCTGCTCCACCGGGGCCTCGTTCGACAGCGCGCCGATGAACCGCTTGCGGCTCGCACCCAGCAGCAGCGGCTGGCCAAGCGCGTGGAACAGCGGCAGCGCGTTGATCAGCGCGAGATTGTCCGACAGCGACTTGCCGAAGCCGATGCCGGGATCGAGCACGATGTTCGCCCGCTCCACCCCCGCCGCAACTGCGCGGTCGCGATGCGCCGCCAGCGCGTCGAACACGTCGAACACCACGCTTTCGTAGCCGTCATTGTCGTGCAGGCCCGAGCCGTCTCCGGGCAGATGCATCAGCGCCACCGGGCAGCCGGTCGCAGCCACCAGTTCCAGGCTGCGCGGATCGTAGCGTAGCGCCGAGACGTCGTTGACCAGCCCGGCCCCCGCGCGCAGCGCCGCCTCCATCGTGCCCGCGCGGCGGGTATCGATGCTGACCGCGGCACCCATCGCGGCGCAATATTCGACTGCGGGGAGCGTGCGGCGGATTTCCTCCTCCTCCCACACAGCGTCCGCACCGGGGCGCGTGCTCTCGCCCCCGATATCGAGGATCGCCGCGCCCGCTTCCACCATCGCTGCTGCGTGCGCGCGGCCCACCTCGGGCCGCTCGAGGAACTCGCCCCCGTCGGAGAAGCTGTCGGGCGTGACGTTGAGGATGCCCATCACCTGCGGCTGGTCGAGCCGCACGGTACGCGCGCCCAGTTGCAGCGGCGGATGCGCGAGGGTCAGGTTTGCCCACTGCGCCTCCGCCGCCGCGCCCACGCTGTCGGGCAGTTCGCCCAGCACCCGCGCCATCGTGCCGGGCGAGGCCTGCCAGCGCGCGATCGTCTCGCCATCGCGGCGCAGGATCACGGCGAACCGGCTGGCGAAGACCATCCCCCCGGCGAGCCGGATCGCGTCGCCCTCCTCTTCCTGCGGGCCGGGCGCGAAGCCGATGGGGCGGATGTAGATGCGTTCGGTCATGCGTCAGACCCGTAGCAGCGCGAGGGGAGGATGGAACACCGAAAGGGGTGTTTTGCGAAACTTCGGTCGAGGAGGTTTTCTTTTTCTTTCAGATACTTGCAGCTTATTCGACCCATGCCAGCGTCAACTTCCGTTTTCGCGAAGGAAAATCGGTCGTCGAGTTGATATCGAAGCGGCGGCGCGGTCATCCGCGGCAGGTTAATGCAGCCATGGCGAGTAGGACAGCGACGGGGTGTGTCCATCAGACGTGGCGCTCGAAATCCATGCGATGGTGCAGAACGCGCACGACGAACACCTCCTGCTCGTTTGCCGTATAGCACACCACATGGGCCTGTTGACGTATTGGGCGAAGCCCTAGCGCCAACTCTTCGGCGCTGTGTCCGAGCATCGTGCAAAAGAAGCTATCATACTAATGGTGCAAACAACACCGCAGCCCGCATAGAAGCCGATCCCCCATCAATTCCGCAATGCGAATAAACGGGGCCCTCACTCCTCCGCCGCCAGCAGGTAGAGCTGTCGCGCGGCGTCGATCGGCTTGATCTCGCCGCCGTTCTCGTAATGCCAGAAGGTCCAGCCGTTGCAGCTGGGCGCGCCTTGCAAATCCTTGCCGAGGCCGTGGATCGAGCCGCTTTGTTTGCCGCATTCGAGCGAGCCGTCGGCGCGCACGGTGGCGGTCCAGCGGCGTTTCCTGTCGAACAGCTGCGTGCCCGGCTTCAGCATGCCGGCCTCCACCAGTGCGCCGAAGGCGACCTTGGGCGCGGTCCGGCCCGCCTGCATGGTAGTGAGCGCGCTCTCGTCCAGGGGCAGTTCCTTCTCGATCCGCTTCAGCGCGGCATCGCGATAGACGCCCTCCCGCTCGCACCCGATCCATTCGCGGCCCAGCCGCTTCGCCACAGCCCCGGTGGTGCCGGTGCCGAAGAACGGGTCGAGCACCACGTCGCCGCGCTCCGTCGTCGCCAGCAGCACGCGATACAGCAGCGCTTCGGGCTTCTGCGTCGGATGGACCTTGTGCCCGCCTTCCTTCAGCCGCTCCGCCCCGGCGCAGATCGGGAAGAGCCAGTCGCTGCGCATCTGCAATTCGTCGTTCAGCGTCTTCATCGCGCGGTAGTTGAACTGGTAGCGTGCCTTTTCGCCCTGCGAACACCACAGCAGCGTCTCGTGCGCATTGGTGAAGCGGGTGCCGCGGAAATTGGGCATCGGATTGGTCTTGCGCCAGACGATGTCGTTGAGGATCCAGAAGCCCAGATCCTGCAGGATCGCGCCGACGCGGTAGATGTTGTGATAGCTGCCGATCACCCACAGCGCGCCGTCGGGCTTCAGCACGCGCTTCGCCTCGGTCAGCCAGGCGCGGGTGAAATCGTCATAGCTCGTAAAGCTGTCGAAGCGGTCCCACTCGTCCGTCACCGCGTCGACATGGCTGCCGTCGGGCCGGTTGAGGTCGCCGCCGAGCTGGAGGTTGTAAGGCGGATCGGCGAAAACCAGATCGACGCTGGCATCGGGCAGCCCGCGCATCGCGGCCACGCAATCGCCGCCCAGGATCTGCCCCAGCGGCAACAGCTCCCTTGGCGCGGCGACCGGTTTGGCCTTGGCCCGCGCACGCTGCTTCGTCGTGGTCTCGACGACCCCCATTCCGATCCCCCTCGTGAAAACTTATCCACAGGGTGAGTCCATCGGGACTCCACGTCAACCGCTCAATTGCCGCGCGGGTTGTTTGAAACGTTGCAGGGACGTGCGGAACGAAGCGAGTCCGCCACAAGATATGGGGTGCGTGGCCGCGCGCGGGACTCAAGATGGTGCGGTGTGGCCGTGCGGACTCACCAGCGCGCTTTCGCCTAGTCGACGGGGGCTAGGCCGGGATCGACGCCGGTCATCTCGATCGAGGTCTCCCACAAACGCGCCGCCAGCAGAGGATCTTGCGCGGTGTCGGTCGCGAACGCACGACCCGAGCTGTTCCCGCGCACTTCCATGAAGCCATAGGGGCCGAGATAGCTGCCGGAGGTAACGCGCGGATCGGTCGCCGCCTGCAGGGCGGGGAGCGCGCCCTGCCGTGCGCTGTTGAGAACCACGCCCATCAGCGGGCCGAGCAGCGTCGCCGCGCCGAGATGGCGCATCAGCTCGCTCTGCGCCACGCCGGGGTGGCACCCGATCGCCGCGACCGGCGACTTCGCCGCGCGCAGCCGCCGGTCGAATTCGAACGCCATCAGCAGGTCGGCAAGCTTGCTCTGCGCATAGAAGCGCTGACGGTCGTAACCTTTGGCTGCGTCGAGATTGTCGAAGTCGATCCGCCCGCGCTTGTGCGCGATGCTCGACTGGATCACCACGCGCCCCCCGCCGTCCTGCGCCAGTCTGTCGAGCAAATGCCCGATCAGCGCGAAATGGCCGAGGTGATTGACCGCGAATTGCAGTTCCGTGCCCGCCGTCGCGTGGCCGAGCGGGGGCATCATTACGCCGGCATTGGCGATCAGGAGATCGAGTTTCCTCTCCTTGCCAACCGTCTGCGCCGCCGCCTCGACCGAAGACAGGTCGGCGAGATCGCATGCGACGAACGCCAGATCGGCAGCGGGGGTGTGCGCGGCGATCTTCGCCATCGCATCGCGCGCCTTGTCCTCGCTGCGGCAGGCGAGGAGGACGCGCGCGCCGCGCCGCGCCAGCTCGTCCGCGATGTGGTAGCCGATGCCGGTATTCGCACCGGTCACGAGCGCGGTGACGCCCGCCTGCTTGGGAATGTCGTCAAACGTGAAACCGGTCATGTGGGGAACATCTCCGTCTGCGCGACCGGAGCGAAGCTGCGCCGGTGCAGCGGACTCGGCCCGTGCAATCGCAATGCAGCGAGGTGATCGGCGGTTCCGTAGCCCTTGTTGCGGTCCCACCCGTAATGCGGATGGCGCGCGGCCTCCGCCACCATGATCCGGTCGCGCCATTCCTTGGCGACGATGCTGGCGGCGGAGATGGCGCGCTCCTTCGCATCGCCGCGCACGATCGCGCGGGCGGGCCAGGCCCAGCGCTCGCACCGGCCGATGGGCGTCAGATTGCCGTCGATCAGCGCGATGTCCGGGGCCCGGCCAAGCGAGGCGACGAGCCGCTCGACCGCCAGGCTCATGGCCAGCATGGTCGCGCCGAAGATGTTGCGCCGGTCGATCTCGTCCGGCTCCACCACGCCGACACCCCAGGCACAGCGGGCGCGCACCGCGAGGTCGATCTTCGCCCGCTTGGGCGCAGCAACCACTTTCGAATCGGCGAGGCCGCCGGGGCACGGCTTGCACAGCACTACTGCGGCGGCGACCACCGGCCCTGCCAGCGGCCCGCGCCCGGCCTCGTCCACGCCCACCACCAGCTCGCCCGCGCCGAACCCGGCACCGAATGCGGCGTGGGGCGTTCCCGACAGCATGACGATACGCTCGCTTTCCATCTCGCTCGCCCTATCGCTCCCCGCCGCGCTGATCTCAAGCTGCGGGGGCACGACATCCGGGGATGGCGCGACCTCGCAATCCACCCCGCCGCCCGTCGGCTCCACGTCGCAGGCGCCGGACGAGACCATCGGCCCCTTCGCGATCACCGACATGGGCACGTTCGATGAGCCGTGGGCCGCCGCCTTCGCGCCGGGCACGTACACGCTCTTCGTCACGGAGAAGGCGGGGACGATGAAGTTCGTCGACACCGCCACCGGGCGAATCGGCACCGTCAGCGGCGTGCCGAAGGTCGATTACGGCGGCCAGGGCGGGCTGGGCGACGTCGCCTTCTTGCCTTCCGAAAGTTCGGCCACGCTCGACCGGCGCACGATCTACCTGACCTGGGTCGAGGCGGGCGACGGCGACACGCGCGGCGCGGTGCTGGGGCGCGGCGAGCTGGTGTGCGAGCAGGCCGATGCCTGCGCGATCCGCGGCATGAACGTGATCTGGCGGCAGGAGCCGAAGGTGACGGGTCGCGGCCACTTCTCGCACCGCATCGCCTTCTCGCCGGACGGCAAATACCTGTTCCTGTCCAGCGGCGAACGGCAGAAGGGTTCGCCCGCGCAGGACCTGTCGGTCAATCTGGGCAAGGTGCTGCGCCTCAATCTCGATGGCTCCGCCGCGGCGGGTAACCCCTTCGCGGACCGGGGCAGCCCCTCCGACCAGATCTGGTCCTACGGCCATCGCAACCTCCTCGGCCTGCATTTCGACAGCGCCGGGCGGCTGTGGGATCTGGAGCACGGGCCGAAGGGCGGCGACGAACTGAACCATGTCGTGCGCGGCGAGAATTACGGCTGGCCGATCGTCTCCGATGGCGTGAACTACGACGGTTCGCCGATCCCCGATCATTCCACGCGGCCCGAGTTCAAGGCCGCCGCGATCGGCTGGACCCCCGTGATCGCGCCGGGCGATTTCGTGTTCTACGACGGAAAGCTGTGGCCCGAATGGACGGGCGATGCGATTATCACCGGGCTTGCGACCGAGGCGATCATCCGGGTGAAGATGGACGGCACCAGCGCGACCGAGGCCGCACGGTACAAGTTCGGCCATCGCCTGCGCGAGATCGAGGAATGCCCGGACGGTGCGCTGTGGCTGCTGGAGGATGGCGATGGCGGCCGGTTGCGCAAGCTGACGCCGTCCGGCCGATAGCCGGACCGGCAGCGCGGCGAAGGCAAAATTGATCGACAGGCCGCGCGCCTCACCCTACCGCGCGCCGCCACGATGACGACGCTGATCCCCCTTTCCGCGGTCGAGCCTGCCATGCTCGAAGAGCTGCTCGACGCGGCGTTCGGGGAGGATCGCCATGCACGCACCGCCTATCGCATCCGGGCCGGCATGGACTGGCTGCCCGCGCTCAGCTTCGCCACGCTGGACGAGGACGACCTGCTGGTCGGCACGATCCAGCTCTGGCCGATCGCGCTGATGACACGCGAGGGACGCGCGCATCCGCTGCTGATGGTCGGTCCCGTGGCGGTCATGCCGGGCCGCCAGGGCGAGGGGTTCGGCAAGGCCATGCTCGCCGCCGCGCTGGGCGCGCTGGATGTGGAGACATCGCCCGGCCGCCCGCCACTGCCACAGGTGCTGATCGGCGATCTCGACTATTACGGCCGCTGGGGCTTCTCCGCGGAGCATACCGCCGGCTGGCGCTGCCCCGGCCCCTACGACCGCGCGCGCCTGCTGCTGCGGTGCCCCAACCCGGCGGTGCTGCCCGCCGAAGGCATGCTGGGGCCGTGGCCCGAGGCGTCCTGACCGGTCCCGTATTGAGCGCGTCGCCGCGATCTGCCATCGCTGCCGCCCATGCCCTATCAGCCGCCCCCCGATCTTGCCGGACTGACGCTGGCGCAAATCGCCGAGCAGGTCGCGGCGCGCAAACTGCCGCCGGTCGAACAATGGTCGCCCGAGCGCGAAGGCGACAGCGAGATGCGCATCGCCGCCGACGGCACTTGGTTTCACCAGGATAGCCCCATCGCGCGCGCGGGCATGGTGCGCGCGTTCTCCGGCCTGCTGACCCGCGACGCGGACGGCGCGCATTTCCTCGTCACCCCGTTCGAAAAGCTCACGATCGCGGTGGAGGACGCCGCGTTCATCGCGACCGATGTGGGCGAGAGAGATGGCGCGCTCGCGTTCCGCCTCAACACCGACGAGCTGGTGGTGGCGGGGCCGGACAACCGGATCGTCGCGCGCGGCGATGCGGAGCGTCCCGCGCTCTATCTGCAGGTCCGGCGCAGGCTGGAAGCGCGGCTCAATCGCTCGACCTACGAACAGCTGGCGCAGATCGCACTCGGCCAGGGTGACGACTGGAGGGTGACGAGCGAGGGAGAGCGCTTCTCGCTGGTGCCGGAATGAGCGCCCCAGGAAGCGCTTTATTCGATCGCCTCGCGGCCCTGTTCGAGGAGGGGCATCGCGCCGATATTCCCGACCTTCTGACCGACGAGCGCTTCGCCCACACCGCCCGCTCCACCGATGCAGCGGTGCTGATCGCCGTCACCGAACGCGAGAATCCGGGCGTCATCCTGACGCAGCGGCCCCAGGATATGCGCGACCATCCGGGCCAGGTCGCCTTCCCCGGCGGCAAGATCGACGCGGGCGAAGATGCGATCGCGGCGGCCTTGCGCGAGGCTGAGGAGGAGATCGCCCTGTCGCCTGCCGACGTGCGCGTGATCGGCGCGACCGACCGCTACCAGACCGGCACCGGGTTCGAGATCACCCCGGTGCTGGGCGTGATCCCCCCCGATCTGCCGCTGGTCGCCAATCCGGGCGAGGTCGCCGCGTGGTTCGAGGCACCGCTGGCGACCCTGCTCGACCGGGCAAGCTGGGAAGAGCATTCCGCGTTCTGGCGCGGGGTGGAGCGGCGCTATCTCGAATACCATCACGATGGCTATCGCATCTGGGGCGTGACCGCGGCGATCATCGCAAACCTGTCGCGCCGAATCGCCTATGCCGAGCTGTTCGATGCCTGATCGGCTGCCCGATGCCCCATGGCTGCGGCGCGAGGATCTGCCGCAACTCGTCGCCGCGCTGGGGGCCGAAAACGTGCGCTGGGTCGGCGGGGCGGTGCGCGACACTTTGCTCGGCCTGCCGGTCAACGATGTCGACGCGGCCACGCCCCTGCTGCCGCAAACCGTGATCGATCGGCTGAAGGCGGCGGCAATCAAGGTCGTCCCCACCGGGATCGAGCACGGGACGGTCACCGCCGTGCTGCCGGAAGGGCCGGTCGAAGTCACCACGCTGCGCCGCGACGTTTCCACCGACGGGCGGCACGCCACCGTCGCCTTCGCCACCGAATGGCGCGAAGATGCCAGCCGGCGCGACTTCACGATCAATGCGCTCTACGCCGATCCGGAGACGCTGGCGGTCCACGACTGGTTCGACGGGCTGGCCGATCTGGCGGCCCGCCGGGTGCGCTTCATCGGCGACGCGCGGCAGCGTATCCGCGAGGATCACCTTCGCATCCTGCGTTATTTCCGTTTCCAGTCGCGCTTCGGCAGTTTCCCGCCCGACGCGGAGGCGGCCGAGGCATGCGCCGAACTCGCCCCGATGCTGAAAGGCATCAGCCGCGAGCGGATCGCGAATGAGCTGCTGCGGCTGCTGGGCGCCGACGGCGCAGAGCAGACGGTGCGCTGGATGGCCGAGCTCGGCGTGCTGGCGGTGGTGCTGCCCGAGGCGGATGTCGCGCGTTACGACATCGCGCGCGAGGAGCGGGCGCATGGCATCGCCGCCGATCCGATCCGGCACCTCGCCGCGCTGCTGCCCGCCGAACCCGAGACCGCCGCCAGTGTCGCCAGCCGCCTGCGCCTGTCGAACGCGCAGAAGAAGCGGCTGGTCGCCGCCGCCGCGCGCGAGGCGGGCGATGCGGACGATCCGCGCGCGCTCGCCTATCGGCTGGGGACGCAGAGCGCCATCGACCGACTGCTGCTGGCCGGACGGGATGCGAGCGCGCTGCGCGATTTCGTGCCCCCCGTCTTCCCGCTGAAAGGTGGCGAGATCGTCGCGCGTGGCGTGGCTGCCGGGCCGGAGGTTGCGCGCGTGCTGCGCGCGGTCGAGGCGCGCTGGGTGGCGGAGGGGTTCCCGGATCGCCGGCGGGTCCAGGAACTGCTCGAAGACGAACTCGGCGACCTGACTGGCGGGAGCTAACCCCGCACGACAAGTCAGTCCCAGCTCGGGTTAAGGCACCCTTCATCCGGTGTGTGGCATAACCCTTGCATGATGCGGTGTTCGGAAGAGTTCCCCTCATTCCCCCGCATCGACTGTTCCCTGGCGCCACCAAGTCCAGGGTCGCGGGACGGGTCGGGCCTTTGGGTTCGGCCCGTTTCCCATTCCATAAAATGGTACCTCAGTGAAAACGGTTGTCCTTCGGGAAGCCGTTGGGAGGCATGCGCCCAGCCGCGCCGCGCGCAACCTTCCATTGCCAGATGTCGGTCTCTGTCCGGGTGCGCCCGGTTTCGCCGCCCATCGGCCAGCTCAGGCCGTCCTCCAGCTTGAACGTGATGGCATCGGACAGCCCCCCGTCGCGGTAGCGTTGCAACTGGACGCCCTGCCCGCGCGTCATCACCGGCACTTCCTCCAGGTTGAACACCACCAGCTTGCGGTTGTCGCCCACAGCGGCGACGTGATCGTCCCCGGTGCCGATGGGTCGCGCGACCACCAGCTTCGCATCGCCCTTCAGGTTCATCACCTGGCGCCCTTTGCGCGTTTCGGCCAGCAATTCGCCGGTTTCCGCCGCGAACCCCTTGCCGCTATCCGCCGCCAGCAGGACGCGCGCGCCATCGCGGTGCACCAGCAGCGCGGCGATATGCGCGTTCGCGTCGAGGTCCAGCGTGTTGCGAATGGGCTCTCCGAAGCCGCGCGCGCCGGGCAGCTTGTCCGCCCCCATGGTGTAGAACCGCCCGTCGTCGGCGGCGATCAGCAGTTTGTCGGTGGTTTGCGCGTGGATCGCGAAGGCAAGCTCGTCCCCTTCTTTGAACTTGAAGTCCTGGTCGAGCTCGACATGCCCCTTCGCCGCGCGGACCCAGCCCTTCTGCGACAGGATGACCGTCACCGGCTCCTTCTCGATCATCGCATCCATGCTGAATTCGACCGCGGGCTCCGCCTCCTCGATATGCGTGCGGCGCGCGCCCAGCGGCGTGTCGAGGCCGTATTCCTTCTTCAGCGCGTTCAGATCGCGCTTCAGCCGCGTACGCTGGCGCGCCGGGCTGCCGAGCAGCTTCTCGAGCTCGTCCTGCTCCTTCAGCAGCTCGTCCTTCTCGGCTCGCAGCTGCATTTCCTCCAGCTTGCGCAGGGAGCGCAGCCGCATGTTGAGGATCGCCTCTGCCTGCCGGTCGGTGAGCGAGAATTCCGCCATCATCACCGCCTTGGGCTCGTCCTCGTAGCGGATGATCTCGATCACCCGGTCGAGGTTGAGGAAGGCGACGATGTAGCCCTCCACCAGCTCCAGCCTCCGGGCGATCTGGTCGAGCCGGTGCTGGCTGCGGCGCTGCAGGATCTCGATCTGGCTGCGGACCCAGTTTTCCAGCAGCTCCTTCAGCCCCATCACCATCGGCGTGCGGCCCATGCCCGGCTGCGTGTCGAGCACGTTGAGATTGAGGCCGAAGCGGGTTTCGAGATCGGTCAGCTTGTAGATCGATTCCTTGAGCAGCTCGGGATCGACCTTGCGGCTGCGCGGGACCAGCACGATGCGGATCGCCTCGTCGCTTTCGTCGCGCACATCCTCCAGGATCGGGACCTTCCGGTCGGCGATGGCAGCTGCGATCTGCTCGATTAGCTTGCCTTTCTGCACCTGGTAGGGGATCTGGTCGATGACGAGCTGCCATTGCCCGCCACCCATCCGCTCGATTCCCGCCGCGCGGTCCGCCGCCGTTCCGGCCTCCGCCGCATGGAAGCGCCCGCGGACCCGGAACGAGCCGCGCCCGGTCTCGTAGGCGTTGGCGATCGTTTCAGGGCTGTCGACGATCAGCCCGCCGGTCGCGAAGTCCGGCCCCTTGAACAGTTCCATCAGCCGCGCATGCTCGACGTGCGGGTTGTCGATCACCTCCAGCGTCGCGTCCACGATCTCCGAAACGTTGTGGCTCGGGATGTTGGTCGCCATGCCCACGGCGATCCCGCTGGCCCCGTTGGCGAGCAGGTTGGGGAACAAGCCGGGGAAGATCTCCGGCTCCTGCTCCTCGCCATTATAGGTCGGGATGAAGTCGACCGTCCCCTCGTCCAGCCCCTCCATCAGGCGCAGCGCGGTGCGGGTCAGGCGCGCCTCGGTATAACGATAGGCGGCGGCGTTATCGCCGTCGATATTGCCGAAGTTCCCCTGCCCCTCCACTAGCGGATAGCGCAGAGCGAAGTCCTGCGCGAGGCGGACCATCGCGTCGTACACGCTGGCATCGCCATGCGGGTGATACTTGCCGATCACGTCGCCCACGACGCGGGCCGATTTCTTGAATGCGTCGGTCGGATTGAGCTTCAGCTGCCGCATCGCCCACAGCAGACGGCGGTGGACCGGCTTCAACCCGTCACGCAGATCGGGCAGGCTGCGCGCGGTGATGGTGGAGAGCGCATAGACCAGATACCGCTCCTCCAGCGCGCTGTCGAAAGGGGCATCGACGATCGCGTCGAAGGGGTCTTTATCGTCGTCCAGGGTTGTCGCCATGCATTCGCCCTACCACCGCCACGCTTCGCCTGTAAGCCCGGAACGAGGCGCTTTTCCCGTGCGTTCAAAGGGGGAACACACAATCAAGGAGTACCCCCACATGAGCAAGGTATGCATTCTCGCCACCAATGGCTTCGAGCAGTCGGAACTGTTCAAGCCGAAGGAGAACCTGGAGAACGCCGGAATCGAGACCGAGGTGGTCAGCATCGAGAGCGGCGAGATCAAGGCTTGGGACCAGGACGACTGGGGCAAGACGATCAAGGTCGACAAGACCTTGGATGAAGTGAAGAGCTGCGAAGGCTACGACGCGCTCATGATCCCCGGTGGCCAGATCAACCCCGACCTGTTGCGCGTCGACGACCGCGCCGTTGCGCTGGTCCGCGAATTCGACATGGCAGGCAAGCCGATCGCGGCTATCTGCCATGCACCGTGGATGCTGATCGAGGCGGGCATCGTCGAGGGAAAGACGGCGACCTGCTACAAATCGATCCGCACCGATCTGAAAAACGCGGGCGCGAACGTGGTCGATACCGAATGCGCGCAGGACGGCAATCTGATCACCAGCCGCAATCCGGACGATATTCCGGCATTTTCCGAGGCGCTGATTGCCCGCGTTAAAGAGAAGGTAACCGAGAACGCCTAATCCGATCGAACAGCCAACAAGAGAAAACCCCGTCGCATCGCTGCGGCGGGGTTTCTTGTTTCTTGCCTTTGGCGGCTTTGCCCCCGCCACCCGGCCATCTAGCCTGCGGCTAGCGACCGGGCGCAGTAGCGTCTAGCGCGGCTGGCGGCCGGTGCGCCCACGCGCATGGGGGCTGGGCTTCTGGCTGTTCCCGCGCGGGGTCGCCTCGACGCGGCGGGGCTGCCCTTCGGACCGGCCCTCGCCTTCACCATCGCGGCGACGGTTCGGATTGGGCTTGCCGCCACGCGCATTGTTGCGCTGGCCGCCGCGTCCCTGGCCGCCTTGGCCACCCTCGCGGCGCGGGCCACGATTGCCGCCACCGCGTTGACCGTCACGACCGCCGCGCGGTGCGCGCTCCTGCGGGGCGGAGCGCGTGCGCTCCTCTTCTTCCTCCACCACGGCGCGGAAGCCACTGGGGAGCGGAACCTTGGTCAGCGTGACCTTGGTCAGGCGCTGGATGTCGCGCAGGTAATCGCGTTCGTCCGGCGCGCACAGCGAGATCGCCATGCCCTCGCGCCCGGCGCGCGCGGTGCGGCCGATGCGGTGGACATATTGCTCGGCCACATTGGGCAGCTCGAAATTGAACACGTGGCTGACGCCCGGAATGTCGATCCCGCGCGCGGCGATATCGGTCGCGACCATGATCTTCACCTTGCCGCGGCGGAACTCGTCCAGCGCCCGCTCGCGCTGGGGCTGGCTCTTGTTGCCGTGGATGGCATTGGCACGGATACCGGCCTGGCCCAGCTTCTTCACCACGCGGTCGGCGCCATGCTTGGTGCGGGTGAAGACCAGCACCAGATCCATGTCGCCGCTCGCAAAACCCTTCTGCAGCATCAGGGTCAGCAACGCCTGCTTCTCCGGCTGGTTGACGAAGGTGACGAACTGCTCGACCCGCTCGGCCGTGGTGGATTGCGGGGCGACCGAGACATGCGCGGGATTGCGCAGGTACTTGGCGGCGAGATCCTTGATCTGCTTGGGCATGGTGGCGGAGAACAGCAAGGTCTGCCGCCCTTCGGGCAGCAGGTCGACGATCTTGCGCAGGGCATGGATGAAGCCGAGGTCGAGCATCTGATCGGCCTCGTCCAGGACCAGGATTTCCACCGCGCGCAGCGTCAGCACGCGCTGGTCGATCAGGTCGATCAGGCGGCCCGGTGTCGCGACGAGGATATCGACCCCGCGCGACAGCTTCTGCCGATCCTTGCCGACGGAGGTGCCGCCGACCACGCTGGCCACGGTCAGGCCCGACAGCGCGCCGTAATCGCGGGCGCTTTCGGCAATCTGGCCGGCGAGTTCGCGCGTCGGTGCGAGCACCAGCATGCGGCACGATTTGGCTGGCGCGCCGTGCTCGCCCGCCGACAGGCGATCGATCGAGGGCAGCATGAACGCCGCCGTCTTGCCGGTGCCGGTCTGCGCGATGCCGAGAAGGTCGCGCCCTTCCAGCACGGTGGGAATCGCCTGTTCCTGGATCGGCGTTGGGGCGGTGTAGTTCTTCAGGTCGAGCGCCTGGAGGATGGGCTGCGACAGCCCGAGATCTTCGAATTTCATGTGTTTATGACTCGCAAAATATGCGTCGCGCACGAGCGAGTGCTCACGCGGGAAGCGGGGGTTGGAAGCGCCCGCGTGAAAGGAAGCTTTGAAAGAGGTTTGGAGGCGGGGCCGGTGCGGGAAAGGGCCGCTTCACGCTATCGGGTCCCCGCGAGTTGACGGGCAGATGGGCGCGAACGGCGCGAAAGTCAATGAAAAGCGCATGAAGTCCAAACCCGCGGTGCCGAAAGACGAGCCCTGGGCGCTTCTACCCGGCTCACACCCCGCGCATGTCCCGGCTCTCAGACGGAATCTCCACCTCCAGCCCGTCGAGGTCCGGGGTCAGGTCGATCTGGCACGACAGGCGGCTGGTTGGACGCACGCCGTGGGCGAGGTCGAGCATGTCTTCCTCGTCCTCGCTTGCTGCGGGCAATTTAGCGAACCAGTCGCGCGCGACGACGACGTGGCAGGTGGAGCACGCCATCTGCCCTTCGCACGTCCCCTCCAGCGGCAGGCCCGCTGCCTGCCCGACGCGCAGCAGGTTGTCGCCCGGCTCCGCCTGCGCTTCGACCCGCCGGTCGTTCGCGGTAGTGAAGACGACCTTCATCGCTGGGCATCCGCCGCGGCGTTGATCAGATGCGCGGCTTCCTCGATCTCCTCGATCGTGGTGTAGCGCCCGAAGCCGAGGCGGATCGAGCTCTTCGCCTGCTTGTCCGACAGGCCGATCGCCTTCAGCACATGGCTGGGGCGCCCCGATCCACTGGCGCAGGCCGATCCGGCGGAAAACATCACGTCGCGGCAATCGCTCATCAGCCGGTTCACGTCGAGCCCCTTCTGCCGCAGATTGAGATTGCCGTGCCAGCGCGCTTCCTCGCTGCCGTTCAATGCCCAGTTCTGGCCGAAGAGCGCCCGCGCGCGCTGCCACAGCTCCTCGACATGCTCGGCGTCGCGCGTCATCCGCTCCTTCGCCTCCTGCGCCGCCGCGCCGAACCCTGCGCACAATGCCGGGCTGAGCGTGCCGGAGCGCAGGCCGGCCTCCTGCCCGCCGCCGGTCTGCACCTCGTTCAGCTCCAGCCCGCCGCGCACCCACAGCGCGCCGATGCCCTTGGGCCCATGGATCTTGTGCGCGCTGACCGCGATCATGTCGGCGCCGGTCACCTCGACCTTGCCGTAAGCTTGCACCGCGTCGCACAGATAGAGCGCGTTCGCGGCCTTCGCCTTGCGGTGCCAGTCGACCGTCGGCTGCACCGTGCCGATCTCGTTATTGACCTGCATCACCGCGACCAGCCGGGTGTCGTCGGGCAGGTCCTGCTTCGTATTGCACTGGCCGTTCTTGGCCACATTGAGTTCGTGGCACCGGCCGAGCGCGTGCGCGGTGTCGAGCACCGCGGCATGCTCGATCGCGGAGACGGAGATGGAACCCTGCGGCTCGCCTTCAGGCCGCGCGGTGCCGCGAATGGCGAGATTGATCGCCTCGGTCGCCCCGCTGGTGAAGATCACCCGCCCGCCTGCCGGGTACAGCGCCGCGACCTGATCGCGCGCGAACTCCACCGCGGCGGCCGCCTGCCGCCCCATCCGGTGCGGACTGTTGGGATTGCCGAACGCGGTCCCGCCCGGCCCGTCGAGCCAGCGCAGCATCGCATCGCGCGCCTCGGGCGCGAGGGGGGTAGTCGCCTGGTAGTCGAGGTAGATCATAATATCGTGCTCACCCTGCCCTAACCGTCGCCCCGGACTCGATCCGGGGCTGGGCTTTACCTTTCGCACTGCGCCCGAAGGTAGCCTTGCCCCGGATCAAGTCCGGGGCGACGAGATAGAGGGGAATAGGGAAGATCATGCCTTTGCCAGATCAAGCCAGACCTCACAGAAGCGTTCCACCTCAGCGCGTGTGGTGTTCCAGCCAAAGCTGACGCGAATCGTATTGGTAGCGACCTCGGGTTCGACCTGCATCGCCTCCAGCACCCGGCTCGTCTTCATCGTCCCGCTCGAGCAGGCAGAGCCCTGAGACACCGCGATCCCTGCCATATCGAAGCGCATGACCTGCGCGGTAGCCGACATGTTCGGCATGGCAAGGGCGCGGATGTAGGGGGTCGGGTCGGACAGATCATCGGACAGCCATGTACCGCCAACGGCGCGGCATTCGCTGGCAAGGCGGTCGAGCGGTTCGAGCACTCCCGGGTCGATATAGGGGCTCCCGCACGCCTCTAGCGCCGCAACCATTCCGAGCGCGCCGGGCAGGTTCTCGGTCCCCCGGCGATAGCCACGTTCCTGCCCTCCACTGGGGTGGAGCAGGGCATAATCCTTCACTAGCAGCGCACCGACGCCGATAGGGCCGCCGAACTTGTGCGCCGAGACGATGGCCATGTCGGATGGCGGGACCGCGAATTTTCCCGCGCTCTGGGCGCAATCTGTCAGCAGCAGGGCACCGTTGTCATGGATGGTTTGTCCGATCCGAGCCAGCCCCTGCCGGTTGCCGGTTTCCGAATTGATGTGCTGCACCGCGACGAGGGTGCGATGTTCGGTCAGGGACGTGCTGAGCAGCTGGGCATCCACGGCTCCGTCCTTCCCGACCGGAAAGGTGAAATCGACCATATCGGACATCAACGCATCATGCTCGACGCTGGACATATAGGTTACCGGGGCAGCTGCATGACCTTGCGCCAGCGAAGCCGCCTCGCTCGCACCACTGGTAAAGATAACCTCGCCATCCCACCCCAGCGCCGTCTTCACCCGCTCGCGCGCGTCCTCCAGCGCGGCGCGCGCGCGGCGCCCCTCCGCATGAGGGCTCGACGGATTGGCCCACAGCCGGAACCCCTCCTCCATCGCCGCCCGTGCCTCGGGGCGCAGCGGCGTGGTGGCGGCATGGTCGAGATAGATGCGATCGGGGATCGGCGGCGCCCTTCAATCCAATTGCGAAATCGTGAGAAAAACCTATATAGCGCGCACCCTCGGCGCGTCACCCCGCGCCGGCTCAATCTCGTCAGGTGCCTCTCCCATGCCCACCGTCATCTTTCCCGGCCCCGAAGGCCGCCTCGAAGGCCGTTTCTCCCCGCCGCCGCGCCCACGCGCGCCGGTCGCGATGATCCTGCACCCACACCCGCAGGGCGGCGGCACGATGAACGAGCAAATTACGCAGCGTCTCTACAAGACCTTCGTCGATCGCGGCTTCGCCACGTTGCGCTTCAATTTCCGCGGCGTCGGCCGCAGCCAGGGCAGCTTCGACAATGGCGTGGGCGAATTGTCCGATGCCGCCGCCGCGCTCGACTGGATTCAGTCGATCCACGAGGAAGCGCAGGTGACCTGGGTCGCGGGCGTCAGCTTCGGCGCGCTGATCGGCATGCAGCTGCTGATGCGCCGCCCCGAAATCCGCGGCTGGATCAGCGTCGGCGCGCCGGCGAGCATGTACGATTTCAGCTTCCTCGCCCCCTGCCCGGCCAGCGGCATCTTCATCCACGGCGCACAGGACACCGTCGTGCAGCCCAACGCGGTGACCAAGCTGGTCGAGAAGTTGCGTACGCAGAAGCACATCACCGTGCACCATGAGGAAATCCCGCGCGCGAACCATTTCTTCGAAAACGAGCAGGCCGAACTGATGGCCTCGGTCGACAATTACCTCGACTTCCGTCTCGATCCGAGCTGCCCGATCACCTGATCGGGCGGCTGCGCACACGCCGCTGACCCGCCTTACCGTAGCGTAAAGTGGCGATTTGCCACGCGATTGCGCTTGGTGAAACGACGTAACGATGTAACATTCTCCTTAGGAGACGCCGGCTCGAACCGGCGCCGCAAAGAGGAGAGTTGCCATGGCTTACGCACAATCGGGCGATCCCCGCAGCCGCGCGACCGCTGTCGTGACCGTCGTCGCGGTCCACGGGGGGCTCGGCGCGCTGCTGTTATACGGGTTGGCGGCGAACGGCGTCATCAAGATCGAGGAGCCGAAACTGGTCGGCGGGCAGATTCCCATCGCCCCGCCGCCACCGCCCGATCCCACGCCGACGCAGCAGGTCCAGCCGAAAGACAGTGCGGCCGCGCCCAAGCCATACGCGCCGACCCCCGTCCTTACCTTCACGCCCGGTCCGGCAGTCGACACCACGGATGTGTTCCCGCAACCCTTGCCCACCAGTTTCCCGACTGCGGGCAGCGGCGGCATCGGCGGCACGGGCGTAGGCGAGACGCCGCTACCCACGCCCCAGCCTAGCTTCGACCCGGTCCCGGCGCGCGTCGCCAACGACGCGGGCAGCTGGGTCACCCAGAGCGATTACCGCACGTCGTGGATCACGCGCGAATGGGCGGGCACGGCGAGCTTCCGCCTCAGCATCGGCACCGACGGGAAGGTGAAGCAATGTTCCATCACCCGCTCCACCGGCCACGCCGCGCTGGACGATGCGACCTGCGCGCTGGTCAGCAAACGGGCGAAGTTCAAGCCCGCGACCGGCAGCAGCGGCGCGAAGGTGGCGGGCAGCTACACCGGCTCGGTGCGCTGGCAGATTCCGCGCTAGGGTGCTTCCCGGCCCGGAACGCGATCCACCGGGGCGGCACCGTCCGCCCCGGGCAGGGTCCAGATGGCGATATTGACCACCGCGATCGCGGCGAGGACCAGCATCAGCAGCGCCTGCTTGCGCACCCCGCGCCGCCACAGGACGACTGCGCCCAGGGTCAGGGCGATGGTCGCGAGGACGAGGAGCGAGAGAACGGCGGACAGCATTGCCCGCGCATAGCCCGCGTGGGCCCGCCAAGGAACCCGAAAGCCATACCGAGCGCTTCTGTCGGCAAGCGGCGCGTCGTGCGCGCGCCATGACAGGAGCGAGACCATGAGTACTTTCACCGCCATCACCCGGGCGATCTTCGGCGACGACCACACGACCGCGCCCCCTTCGGCCCCGCCGGTGGAGGACCCGCAGCTGATCGATCTGGAAAACCATTTCGATTCAATGCCGGGGGCCGATCACCTGAACTGGCGCACCTCGGTCAGCGACCTGCTCGAATTGCTGGGCGTGGAGCACGATCCCGAAAGCCGCGCCGCGTTGGCGCGAGAGCTGGGTGCGACCGAGTGGACCGGCACACCGGAAGACGATGCCTGGCTGCACGCGCGGCTGATGCGCGGGATCGAACATAACGGCGCGCGGGTCCCGCCCGAATTCACGGAGTGATTTGACAGCTTCCGGGGGCCGGGCCAAACCGCTGGAATGAGCTACAAAACCTTCGACATCTCGCGTCGCCAGATCCTCCACGGGGTCGGCGCGACGTCCGCCCTCGCCCTGACCGGATGCGCCGCCACCCGGGCGGCCCCTTCCACCCGCCCGGTCGCCACGGCCCCCGACGAAAGGCTCGATCAAATCGCGTACGGCATGTTCGAGCACGAGCCCGAGCGCGCCACCTCGGCGGGCGTCGACACGGGCGAGCACGCCGGCTTGCGCGGACGGCTGGAGGATCAGTCGGCGCAGGGGCAGCAGGAATACGCGCAATATCTGCGCTGGGTCGTCGACCAGATGGACGGCTATCCGGAAGGGTCGCTGAATGCCGACCAGCTGACCAGTTTCGAGGTGGTGCGCAGCGCCTTCCGCACCGCGATCGACGGGTTCGCCCTGCCCTATGGCGATGTTGCCGTCGGCAGCTGGCGCAACGCACCCTATGTCGTGATCCAGAACGTCGGCAGCTATCTCGACCTGCCGCGCTTCCTCGATACCGACCAGCCGCTGTCGAGCGCGCAGGACGTCGATTTCTACATGTCGCGGCTGAATGCCATTCCCGGCGTGCTGGCGGGCGAGTTGGGCCGTATCCAGTCCGCCCGCGCGATGGGCGTGGTGCCTCCCGACTTCCTGTTGAAGAAGGCGATCGGGCAGATGGAAAGCACGCTCGCCGACGCGCGCGGCGGGACGCTGTTCGTCGCGGCGCTGAAGGAGCGCCTTGCCAAGGCCGGGCTTCCCACCGCGCAGGTCGACGCGGCGGAGCGCGCGGTGACCGGGCCGATCGCCGCCGGGCTGGCCGCCCAGCTGGAGGAGCTGCGCGCGCAGGCCGCCATCGCCACGTCAGACCCCGGCATGTGGGCGCGCCCGCGCGGCGAGGAATGGTATCGCTGGGGCCTGCGCGCCAGCACCACCACTCCCCTGACGCCCGACGAGGTGCACGAGCGCGGGCTGGAAGAGCTGGCCGCGCTGCACGCACGCATGGAGCCGATCCTGCAGGAAATCGGCTATACCAAGGGCTCGGTCGGGCAGCGGATGCAGGCGTTGAGCCAGGACCCGCGCTACAAGTTCGCTCCCGGCGATCCCGGGCGCAAGCAGATCCTGGATTTCATCCACGACCGGATCGACTGGATCACCGCGCAGATGCCGCGCGCTTTCGACACGCTGGTCGATCCGCGGCTGGTGGTAAGGCGTCTGCCGCTGGCGGAGGAACCGGGCGCGCCGGGCGCCTATGGCGGCGCGGGCAGCAAGGACGGCAGCATTCCGGGGCGGATGTGGATCAACCTTCGCACCACCGACCTGCACCGCAAATACGACCTCGCCGACCTGGTCTATCACGAGACGATCCCCGGCCATGTGTGGGAAGGCGAATTCTCGAACCGGCTACCGCTGATCCGCTCGGTCCTCGCCTTCAACGCCTTCTCCGAAGGGTGGGCGCTCTATGGCGAGCAGCTGGCCGACGAGCTGGGTGCGTACGACGATTTCAAGGTCGGGCGGCTGGGCTATCTCCAGAGCCTGGCCTTTCGCGCCTGCCGTATGGTCGTCGACACCGGGCTCCATCACAAGCGGTGGAGCCGCGCGCAGGCGGTCGATTTCTTCGTGCAGCGCAACGGTTCGAAGCGCGAGGAGGTCGAAAGCGAGGTCGACCGCTATTGCAGCTGGCCCGGTCAGGCCTGCGGCTACAAGGTCGGCCATAGCGAGATCGTGCGTCAGCGCATGCGGGCGAAGGATGCGCTGGGCGCGGCCTACGATCTGAAAGCGTTCGACGATGCGGTCGTGCTGGGCGGCAATTCCCCGCTCGACGTGATGGCGAAGAATGTGGGTCGCTATATCGAGAGGGCGCGCGCATAATAGGCTGAGGCAACCGGGGGGATGCAGATGTTTTTCAGGAAGCTGGTTCTGGCGGCGCTGCTCGCCGCGATACCCGCCGGCGCGCAGGCGCACTGGCGCAAGGCGTCGAGCGAGCATTTCGTCATCTACGCCGACGACAGCGAGCGCGATCTGCAACAGTTCGGCGAGACGCTGGAGCGTTATCACGCGGCGATGGCATACCTTACCAAGAGCGATCAAGCCGCGCCGAGCCCGTCCAACCGGGTCACGATCTACGTGGTCGGCAGCGAGCGCGATGTGCAGAAACTGGCCGGAGGCGATTCGAAATATGTCGGCGGCTTCTACATTCCGCGCGCGGGCGGCTCTCGCGCGTTCGTGCAGAAGATACGGTCAATGGGGCGCGACCCCGATTTTTCCGTAATCATCCTGCTGCACGAATACGCCCACCACTTCCTGATGAGCAGTTCGCGTTTCGCCCTGCCGCGCTGGATGAACGAAGGCGCGGCGGAGTTCTACGCCTCGGCGGACTTCCCCCGCGACGGCAGCGTGAATATCGGCAAGCCTGCACAGCATCGCGGCCCCGAGCTCTATCGGGCGCGGGAAGTGTCGATCGAGGAACTGTTCGATCCCGAACTCTACGAGAAGAAGCGCAAGAAGGGCTACGACGCGTTCTACGGTCGCAGCTGGCTGCTCTATCACTACCTGACCTTCAACGAAGAGCGGCGCGGCCAGTTCGCCGCTTATCTGACCGCGCTCCTCGATGGCAAGGCACCGCTCGAAGCGGCGCGCGCGGGCTTCGGCGACCTCGACCAGCTGGAGGACGAACTCGATGACTATCTCGGTTCGTCCAAGATGATGCAGATCTCCCTCCCGGCGGAGTGGCTGAAAATCCGGCCCGTGACGGTCAGCGAACTGAGCGAGGGGATGGACGAGATGATCGAGGTTCAGATGCGCTCGCAGCGCGGCGTCAATCGCGAACAGGCGCTCGCCATCGTCGAGGACGCTCGCAGGATCGCGGCGAAATACCCGGACGATCCCGGCGTCCTGGCGGAGCTGGCGGAGGCGGAATACGACGCGGGCAACCCCGATGCGGCGATCGCTGCTGCGGACCGGGCGATCGCACTCGATCCCACGCTGACCAATCCCTACGTCCAGAAGGGATATGCCCTGTTCGCCGAGGCGAGCGAAGCGGGCGCGGATGCGGACTGGGCCGCCGCGCTCAAACCGTGGACCGCGCTCAACCAGCTGGAGAACGACCATCCCCTGCCGTTGATCTATTTCTATCGCATTGCGCAGATGCGCGGCGGCGAGGTCCCGGAACTGGCCCGAGGCGCGCTGGAATGGGCATCGCAGCTCGCACCGTTCGACCTTGGCCTTACCTTCCAGACCGCTCTCATGCAGGCGGGCGAAGGCAAGATCGCGCTCGCGCAGGCGAACCTGCTCTCGGTCGCTTCCAACCCGCATGGCGGGGGACTGGCGGAAAAGGCCAGGCAATTGCATGAGGCGCTTGCCGGGTTCGAGGAAGGAACGCCGGTCGGTCCTGCCGATCTGCCGACATTGGTTTCCCCGCCGGAGGGCGATGGTCCGGAGAGCTAGGTTCGGCGATCGGCCTACTGAACCATTTGATCGCTGGGCACGAGGGTTATCTCGAACAGACTGGGCCAGCGCTTGCCCGTCACGAACAGGCGCTTGCCTGTCGGGTCCCATGCGATGCCGTTGAGCACGGCGTTCGGGTCGCTCGCCGCGACCTGCTGCACGATCCCACGCAGATCGTACAGCTGACGCACCTTGCCCGTGTCGGGATCGATCGCGACGATGAAGGGGCTCATCCAGACATTGGCCAGGATCATGCCGTCCACCGTCTCCAGCTCGTTCAATTGGCGCAGCGGGCGTCCGTTGAGTGTGACGGCGATGTCGCGCTTCCACGCATAGGTGTTCGGATCGAGCACATGCAGGTTCGCGCTTCCATCGGAAGCGATCAGCTCGTCGCCCAGCGTGGTGAGGCCCCAGCCTTCATACGGATAGCCTTCCTGCGAGCGGACCGGTTTCAGCCCGTCCATCTTCCAGCGATGGATGATGCCGTCCTTCCACGTCAGGCTGACGAGCTCCTTGCCCACCAGCGCCATCCCTTCGCCGAATTCGCCCGAGGGGATCGGCTTTTCGGCCAGCACTTTGCCGCTTGTCAGGTCGACCTTGCGGATGTTCGATTCGCCGATCTGGCCCGTGCTTTCGTAAAGCGCGCCGTCATGCCACAGCAGCCCTTGCGTGAACGCGTTCGGATCGTGCGGATAGGTCGCGACCACCTGCGCTTCCAGCACCTGTGGACGATCGAGCGTCGCCACCGGGGCGGGCATCTCGGTAGCAGCAGCCTCTTGCGCGGCAGCTTGGCTCGGTTGCTGGGCGGTGCACGCCGCCGCGGCGGCGAGTGCGAATAGGAGCGAAAGCGGCGCGGCGAAGCGGGTCATGGGCGCGCAATATCACGCGCGCGAGATGAGCGCAGCATGAAAGGCCCGCACGCAGTGCGCGCGGGCCGGGCATTCACCTTGCGCGGGTCATTTCTTCCCGAACAGGCCGCTGGCGAAGTTCGCCACGTCGTCGAAGGGATTACCGTCGTTGTCCTGGTCGAGCATGGAGGCGAACTTGGCCAGCGAGCCTTCGCCGCCGATCTGATCGCGAATCTGGCTGAGGATATCGGCGTCGATGCCGGTCTTGTCCGCCGCCGTCCGGATGGTGTCACCATCCTGGTGATGCGCCTCGGCAAGGGCGGCGATCGCCTTCTCGGCGGTTTCGGGTTCGATGCCGAGTTTGTCGGCCATGTTCTTGACCGTGGGGTGATTGCGGGCTGCGCCCATGACCTGATCGAAAAGGCCCATCGTCTCGTTCTCCTGTGGTCGGACGGCGACGGGCCGTCCATCCCTCCAGATACGATTGGCCCCCGCTCCGGTTTCCCGGGCGGGGGCTCTCCTCTCCAACTCGTGGCCGGGTGGCGAAGCGGGTCAGGCCGCCTGCGGGGCGGCGTTGCGCACACCCTCGTCGACATGCGCTTCGAACTCGGCAAAATTATCCACGAACAGCTGCACCAGCTTTTGTGCGGTGCGATCATATTCCTCGGCATCGGCCCAGGTACTGCGCGGAGCGAGGATGGTCTGATCGTTCCCCTTATCCGCCAGCGCAGGAACGGAAACCGGCACATCGAACCCGAAATTCGGGTCCTTGCGATATTCGACATCGTCCAGATCGCCGTCGAGCGCAGCATTCAGAAGCGCGCGCGTGGCCTTGATCGGCATGCGGTTGCCGGTGCCGTATTTGCCCCCGGTCCAGCCGGTATTGAGCAGCCAGCACTGCACTTCGCCCCTCGCGATCCGCTCCTTCAGCAGATTGCCGTAGACGCTGGGATGGCGCGGCATGAAGGGCGCGCCGAAGCAGGTGGAGAAAGTCGCCTCGGGCTCGGTCACGCCGATTTCCGTCCCGGCGACCTTCGCGGTGTAGCCCGACAGGAAGTGATACATCGCCTGATCGGGGGTCAGCCGCGCGATCGGGGGCAGCACGCCGAAGGCATCGGCGGTCAGCATCACCACATTGCTCGGCACGGGCCCCATATTGTCCGCGCTGGTATTGGGAATGAACTCGAGCGGATAGGCACCGCGCGTGTTCTCCGCCAAGGAGTTGTCGTCGAGATCGAGCTCGCCGTCTGCGTCCATCACCACGTTTTCCAGCACCGTGCCCGGCATCTTGGTGGTGGCGAAGATTTCCGGCTCCGCCGCGGGATCGAGGCGGATCATCTTGGCGTAGCAGCCGCCTTCGAAATTGAAGACCGCGGTGTCGGACCAGCCATGTTCGTCGTCGCCGATCAGCGTGCGGCTGGCATCGGCGGACAGCGTGGTCTTGCCGGTGCCCGACAGGCCGAAGAAAACCGCCGTCTTGCCGTCAGGGCCGATATTGGCGCTGCAATGCATGGGCATCACGCCCTTGGGCGGCAGCAGGTAGTTGAGGATGCCGAAAACGCTCTTCTTCATCTCGCCGGCATAGCGCGTCCCGCCGATCAGGATCAGCTTCTCCGACAGGTTCACGGCGATCACGGTCTCGCTGCGAGTCCCGTGCCGTTCGGGATCGGCCCGGAAGCTCGGCAGATCGATGATGGTGTATTCGGGTGCGAAGCCTTCCAGCTCTTCCGCCGTCGGCCGACACAGCAGGGTGCGGATGAACAGGTTGTGCCAGGCGAGTTCGTTCACCACCCGTACCTTAACACGGTGTTCCGGCTGGGAACCGCCGAACAGGTCGGCGACGTAGAGCTGATCTTTGTCCGCGAGGGCGGCGAGGAAATCCTCCTTCAGCGCGGCGAAGTGTTCCGGGGCCATCGGCTTGTTGACCTTGCCCCACCATACCGTGTCCTCGGTCTCGCCGTCGCGCACGATGAACTTGTCGTTCGCGCTGCGCCCGGTGTGCTCCCCGGTTTCGACCACCAGCGCGCCGTGCTTCGACAGGCGACCTTCATTGTCGGCCACCGCACGCTCGACCAGTTCGTCTGTGCCGAGATTGGCGCGGACATCCGCATTTGTCCGAATGCCCTGGTCGGCGAGCGAGTGCGACAAGCCATTGATCACGTGAACGAAATCTCCTCCGGGACGCTGCATCGAACGAATCGCAGCGGGCCTCCGGCGTGGTTATGCATAGGTATGCGCGACCGCATAGTGCGGGCTGGCGATCCCGTCAAACGGCTTGTGCACGAAGCGCGACGAAAAGATGCCCTGCGGCGCGGGTTTGTGCCGCGCTCTCGCATTGTGTCGGCCTGCACTTCCGTTTACGCCGGATCGCGAGCAAAGGTGCGGAAAGGCGATCATGACGAGCGAGGTGCGGACGAGCGACACGGGCGAACCGCCCGCCCCGCGCAGGGGGCGGCGCGAGATCGCGCTGGTCGACGACGATCGCAACATCCTGACCACCGTTTCGATCGCGCTGCAGGCGGAAGGTTTCGCCACGCGGGTCTATTCCGACGGCGAAGGCGCGCTCAAGGCATTGCTGGAGAGCCCGCCCGACCTCGCCGTGTTCGACATCAAGATGCCGCGCATGGACGGGATGGAGCTGCTGCGCCGCCTGCGCGCCGAATCCGATCTGCCGGTGATCTTCCTGACCAGCAAGGACGACGAGCGCGACGAGGAGGCCGGGTTCGAAATGGGCGCGGACGACTATATCGCCAAGCCGTTCAGCCTGCGCCTGCTGCTCGCCCGTATCCGCGCGATCCTGCGCCGCAGCGGGCTGGAGGAGGATGGCGTCGAGGGCGAGGAAGCGGGTCCGCCGCGCGAACCGTTCTCACGCGGACGGCTGACCATGGATCCCGCGCGCCACAAGGTCGCATGGGAGGACCGCCCGGTGGCGCTGACCGTGACCGAGTTCCTGCTGCTGGAGGCGCTGGCGCTGCGCCCCGGCATCATCAAGAGCCGCAACCAGCTGATGGACGCGGCCTATCCCGACGACATCTTCGTCGACGATCGCACGGTCGACAGCCATATCAAGCGCATCCGGCGCAAGTTCCGCCAGATCGACCGCGAGTTTTCCGCGATCGAGACGCTCTACGGCGCGGGGTACAGCTTCTCCGATGGCTGACGCGCCGACGGTTCGGGACCGGCTGGTCCGGCCGCTCGCCCGCATCCGCCCGCTGGAACGGCTTTCCCTCACCGCTCGCATTCTGGCGGTGAACATCCTGCCGCTGGCCTTGCTGGGCGGCGGCATCTTCTACCTCGATTCCTACCGTGCGCAGCTGCTCGACGAGCGTTACAAGCTCGCCCGGATCGAGGCGCAGATCACCGCCGAGGCGCTGGCGGGTGCGAGCCGCGAGCGGCAGGACGCGCTGCTGATCCAGATCGGCAAGGAACAGAAGATGCGCCTGCGCCTGTTCGACCCGAAGGGGCGGCTGATCGCCGACAGCTTCAAGCTGGACGAGCCCGGCTTCACACTCGACAATCCGGACGACGATCCGTTCTCCCTGCGCTTCGCACGGCTGCTCGACCAGGTGGTCGACACGCTCGTCAGCGCACAACCCGTGCCGCGCTATATCGAGCCGGAGGCGCAAACCGCCGATGCGTGGCCAGAACTGGTTCGCGCGCGCGAACAGCGGCTTTCCCAGATCGAGCTGCGCCAGGCACGCGACCGCACCCCGGTCATCACCGCCGCCGCGCCGGTGGGCCTGCAGGGCGCGACGCTGCTCACCACCCGCAACGCGGTGGACATTACCGAGGCGGTGCGCGCCGCGCGCAGTACGCTGGGCTTCGGCGTGCTCTTGGCGCTGTTCGCCTCCATTATGCTGTCGCTGTTCATGGCCCGCACCATCGTCCAGCCGCTGCAGACGCTCGCCAAGGCGGCGCAGCGCGTCCGGCTGGGGCGCGAACGCGAGGTGGAGGTCCCGCGCCTGCCCGACCGGCCGGACGAGATCGGCGTTCTGGCGCGCGCAGTTTCCGACATGACGCATGCGCTGCGCCAGCGGATCGATGCGGTCGAACATTTTGCCGCCGATGTCGCGCACGAGATCAAGAACCCGCTCGCGTCCCTGCGCAGCGCGGTCGAATCGCTCGGCACCGTGAACGATCCGGACCTGCGCGCCCAATTGCTGGAGATCGCGACGCACGACGTGCGCCGGATCGATCGACTGGTCACCGAGATTTCCGAGGCCAGCCGCATCGATGCTGAGCTGTCGCGCGCCACCTTCGAGCCGATCGACCTCGCTTCGCTGGCGGCCAATATCGCCGTCTCGCGCGAAGGACGGGGTCTCAATCGCGGTCACGAGATTACGATCGAACGGCCGGAACGCACTGTGGCGGTCATGGGCGTGCCGCTGCGGCTGGAGCGGGTGATCGACAATTTGATCGACAACGCAGTGTCCTTCTCCCCCCCCGGTGCGCCGGTCGAGCTGACCGTGCGCGCGAGCGGGAGGACCGCCGACCTCGTGATCTGCGACCGGGGGCCGGGCATCCCGGAAGACGCACGGGCCAAGGTTTTCGAACGGTTTCATTCGGACCGGCCGGAGGCGGAGGATTTCGGCAATCACAGCGGCCTTGGCCTCGCCATCGCGCGCACCATCGTGGAAGCGCATGGCGGGACGCTGAGCGTGGAGGACCGCGCCGATGGCGGATACGGGGCGTGCCTGGTCGTGCGCCTGCCCGCCGCCCGCTCCGACGAGAACGAGCCGTGACGCGATTCCAGGCGAGCTGCGTGGCGGTTGGCGGACGCGGTCTGCTGATCGCGGGGCCGCCGGGCAGCGGCAAGAGCACGCTGGCGCTGAAACTGATCGACCGCGGGGCAACGCTGGTCGGTGACGACGGGGTGGAACTGGCGCGCGAGGGCACGCGCCTGATCGCGCATCCGGTCGCCGCTACGGTCGGGCTGATAGAGGTGCGCAATGTCGGGATCCATACCCTGCCCGCGTCCCCCGCCACCGTCGCCCTGCTGCTGCGACTGACCGGAGAGGCTCCGCGCTATGTCGAGGCGGCGGACAGGGAGGAACTGGCCGGGGCGGCGATACCCGCGCTCGCCTTCGATCCGGGCATTCCAGCAGCGGCGATCCGCGCCGAAATCGCCCTGCGGCGTTACGGTCTTGCGTGAGCCCTTCCCACCCACCGGCAAATCGGCGATGAACCGCGCCATGACGTTCCGCGATTCCCGCACCGCCCGATGACCGGGCAACGGCAGCAGATCCTGCTCGTCACCGGTGTGTCCGGCGCGGGCAAGACCACCGCGCTTCATGTGCTGGAGGATCTGGGGTGGGAAGCGGTCGACAATTTCCCCATCCGCCTGCTCGAATCCTTCGTCAGTGAGGCGGCGGGCGATCCCGGCCCGCTGGCGATCGGGTTCGACGCCCGGACGCGCGGTTTCGTACCGGCCGAAATCATCGAACTGGTCGGGCGTCTGGCACAGCGCGAAGACCTCTCGATCGCCACTCTGTTTCTCGATTGCGGGAGCGGCGAACTGGAACGCCGCTACAACGAGACGCGGCGCCGCCACCCCCTGTCCGAAAGCCGGGCCGCACTCGACGGTATCCGCGCGGAACGCGAATTGATGGAACCGCTGCGCAGTTGGGCCGACATGGTAATCGACACCACCACGCTGTCGAGCAACGAGCTGCAGCAGTTCGTCCGGCAGCGGTTCGAGGATGTCGCCCCCGACGCCCTGACCGTGACGGTCAGCAGTTTCGGCTTCGCCCGCGGCATGCCGCCCCTGGCCGATCTCGTCTTCGACATGCGCTATCTCGACAATCCGCACTGGGCGGAGGGCCTGCGTGAACAGACCGGCAGGGACGAGGCGGTGGGCGAATATATCGAGCGCGACGGAGCCTTCGCCGAAACCTTTCCCCGCATGCGCGACCTCGTGATCGACCTGCTCCCGCGCTATCGCAAGCAGGGCAAGGCCTATGTCCACGTCGCCTTCGGTTGTACCGGAGGGAGACATCGTTCGGTCTATACCGCCGAACGCATGGCGCAGGCCTTGCGCGAGGGGGGAATTTCGCCCACTGTCATTCACCGCAACCTGGCGTCGCGCACCGCGGACCGGATCGAAAGCCAGTAAGGCCGGGAACCACAAGCGGGACAGCGCCGGGCACGACGTGATGTTAGAAGAATTCACCCCTCCCCTTATCGGACTCGTCCTCGTCACCCACGGCCGGCTGGCCGAGGAATTCGTGGCCGCGATGGAACATGTGGTCGGGCCGCAGGCCGCTGTCCGCACCGTGTGTATCGGCCCGAACGACGATGCGGAGGAGCGTCGCCGCGAAATCGCGGACGCGGTCGCCGCCGTCGATAGCGGCCAGGGCGCCATCCTGCTGACCGACCTGTTCGGCGGCACGCCGTCCAACCTCGCCATCTCGCTGCTCGACGCCGGGCGGATAGAGGTGATCGCCGGGATCAACCTGCCTATGCTGATCCGCCTCGCCGGAGTGCGCAAGACCATGCATGTGCGCGCTGCGGCCACCGCGGCGCAGGAGGCCGGGCGCAACTACATAACGGTCGCGTCCGAATTTCTTGGTCACGGAGATGTGGCGCAGGCGGAGAAGAAGGCCTCGTGAGCGAGCATCGGCGCACCGTCACGATCGTCAACCAGCGCGGCCTGCATGCGCGGGCGAGCGCGAAGTTCGTCTCCGCCGTCTCCGATTTGCCCGAGGGGTGCGAGGTGACGGTGGCGAAGGACGGATCGGAGGCCGCCGGCGGATCGATCCTGGGCCTCATGATGCTGGGCGCGGCGAAGGGCGACACGATCGAGATCATGGTCGACGGCGCGGGTGACGAGACGGTGCTGAACGGGCTCTGCCAGCTGGTCGAAAACGGCTTCGGCGAGGAATAGCGCCATGGCGCGCCGCCGGATCACCGGCTTCTCCAATCCGACGGTAAAAGCGCTGCGCGCCCTGCGCGAAAAGAAGCATCGCCGCCGAGAGCGCCGCTTCCTGGCGGAGGGACTGCGCCTGCTCACCGATGCGCGCGAGAACGGCCGGATTCCCGAGACGCTGGTGATGGCGGAGGGGCGCGATCCGCACCCGCTGATCGACGCGCTCGAACAGGCGGTCGAGCGCCTGGGGGGCGAGGTGATCGAGGTGCCGGTGGAGATTCTCGCCAAGATCACCGGCAAGGACAATCCGCAGGCCGTGGTGGGAGCCTTCGCCGAATGGGGCACGACCCTCGCCGCGCTCGATCGCTCCGCCGCGCCGATCTGGCTGGTGGCGCAGGCGCTGCGCGATCCGGGCAATCTGGGCACGATGCTGCGCACCGGGGATGCGGTCGGCGCGGGCGGGCTGATCCTGATCGACGATTGCGCCGATCCCTTCAGCGTGGAGGCGGTTCGCGCAAGCATGGGGGCCGTCTTCACGCAGGCGATCGTCCAGACGCGTTGGGAAGGTTTCGTCCCATGGCTGCGCAACGGCCCGGGCCAGCTGGTCGCCGCATCGCTTCGGGACGCGGTGCCCTATCGCGGCGCACCGTACGAAGCGCCCTGCTTCGTGATGGTCGGCAACGAATCGCAAGGGCTGCCGGAGGATTACGAGGCCGCGTGCGACCTGCGTGTCACCATGCCGATGCGCGGGCGCGCCGACAGCCTCAACGCCGCGGTCGCCGCCGCGGTGCTGGCCTACGAAGTGCTCGCCAGCCTGGATAGCTGACCCCCCGCTGCCTGAACGGGACGCGGCGGAGGCATTCACGGGCGATGCAGCGTTCGCGCCCTAGTTTTCCGCCATGCGCCGATACCTCTCTCTCCTCGCCATTCCCGCCCTGCTCGCCTCGGGCGTCGCGATCGCGCAGTCGGCTTCCGACTGGGAGATCGGCCCGGTGGTGCGCGGGCGCAACTACTCGCCCGGCATGCCCGGCCACCTGAGCGCGGGCCGTGACGGGCCGCAGTTCACCTTCCCTACCGGCGCACGCGAAGGCAGCGTGCATTACGTCACCCTGCCGGTCCGCTCGCTGGCGGGCGCGAAGGAACTCCGCCTGCGCTATCGCATCGACGCCGCGCCCGGCACGCGCTTCGTCGCCGCCGAGAACCCGAAGGCGCAGGCCGCGATCACGCTCTATTTCCAGCGCCGCGGCGACAACTGGAGCGGCCGGGGACGGTTCGAGGCCTATCGCTGGTACGCCGCCCCCGCCACCATGATGCCGCTGTCGCCCGGCACGCACGAGATCGCGGTGCCGCTCGATCGCAGCTGGGGCGCGGTGATGCACACCACCGCGCGCAACGATCCGGCGGCGTTCCAAGAGGCGCTGGACGATGCGGGACGCGTCGGCTTCGTATTCGGATCGGCGGGCGGGCGCGGCCACGGCGTGTACGCCACCGGCCCGGCGCGCTTCACCGTGCTGGATTTCGACATCCGGTAGGAACTTCGCGCCCGGCGAGAGCGGGCAAGCGGCGGAGGATGGAACGCCGACCGGGGGTCTTTGCAAAACTCGCGGCTCAGCATCCGAGCGGTCCATCGGAAGCGCCGGGCTCGTTCGCGTCGATCCGGCGCAACAGGCGCAGAAGCGCGCAAATGTCGGCCTTGCGCCGCAGCGCGGTCATCCGGCCGCGATGGATGACCGGCTGGACCAGACCGGTCTCGATCCGACGGATCAGCTGCGGAACTGTCACCTTCCGCCAATCGGTTCGCGGCGCGTGGCGGCGACCGGTTCCGGGCGGCGTCAGGACGCTGTCCCAGGCATGGGCGAAGCTTTCCGCTCCCTCCCGCGTCCGCAGCCGATAGGCGCTGTGACGGCTCATCCCCACGCGGTGCGCCGCCGCGCCGACCGAGCCGGTGAGATAGAGCTGCGCCAGAAATGCGCACTGCCGCTCGATACTCCACCCGTCGCGCCGCGCGCGCAGCGGCACGGGATGGAAGAACGGCGGCCTGCGGCGGCAGCGATGGGCGAGGCGCTTTGGCATCGCGCAGGGTAAGACAGGTTGAGCGCGTGTAGGAAAGCGGGTGCGAAACCGCCGTATCGGCCAAGCTGGATAAGGAACGCGACAGGGTCCTCAGCGCGTTCCGGCCGAGTCGTCCCAACCGCTCACCGCATGTCCGCCATGCACCATGCGCCGCGTATCGCGGGACGTGAGCGAAGCGGTGAACCCGGGCGTCGGGGCGCTAGCGTCATCGAGCCGCTTGAGCTGATCCGGGCTGAGGTCGAGTTCGGTGGCCGCGACATTGCTTTCAAGCTGCGACACCTTGCTCGCGCCGACCAGGGTCGAAGTGACGCCGGGCTGCGCCAACGTCCATGCGAGCGCAACCTGAGCAACCGGGCGTTCGATCTCCCGGGCAATGCTCTCGGCGGCGCTGAGGATTTTCCAGTTGCGATCCGTGAACTTGCTATCGCCGAACGGGTTGGCACCGCTCAGCCTTCCGGTGTCGGACGTGTCGTCGCGCTGATACTTGCCGGTTAGAAAGCCACCCGCCAGCGGGCTCCAGGGCATGATGCCCATGCCCCCGTCGCGCGCCGCCGGGAAATGTTCGGCTTCGACATCGCGCGCGACCAGAGAATATTCGAGCTGCATTGCGATCGGCCCCGGAACGCCCCGCTCCGCCGCAATCGTGGCGGCCTTGCTGCCGACCCATGCCGGCATGTCGGAGAAGCCGTAATACCGGATCTTGCCTGAGCGGACGAGGTCGCCGAGCGTCTGGACGATTTCCCCGATCGGGGTGACCCCGTCCCAGATATGCATCCAGTAAAGGTCGATGTAATCCGTCCCGAGGCGCTTCAGCGATCCTTCCAGGGCACGATGGATGTTCTTCGCACCCGCTCCACCCGCGTTCGGATTGCCCGCGCTCGATTGGTTCGCGGTGAGCGGACTGGCCGATCCGTTGAAGCCGAACTTGGTTGCGAGCACGATTTCGTCTCGCAGGCCTGCTTCTGCTATGAACTTGCCGACCAGTTGCTCGCTCTGGCCACCCGAATAGATGTCCGCCGTATCGACGAAATTGCCTCCGGCCTCGCGATACGCGTCGAAGATGGCACGAGAGGACGTTTCGTCCGCCCCCCATTCACCGAGTCCGAAGGTCATGGTGCCCAAGGCGAGCGGGCTGACGACGAGGCCGGAGCGACCGAGTGTACGGAAATCTGTCAAAGACATGGAAAAACCTTTATAATGATCGTTACAGAACTATCTGGGTCTCTGGTAGACCGATGTCAATGGATATTGTAGTGAACGATACGGAAGTAGCAGGCGATCGGGTTTCGGATGTTCGGCGCAAGAGCGGCCGACCGCTGTCGTTCGATCGCGACGCCGCCCTCGAAAAGGCTATGCTGGCATTCTGGCAGTATGGTTACGAAACGACCTCCATCAGCGACCTGACACGCACGATGGGAATAAGCGCACCGAGCCTCTACGCGGCTTTCCGGGATAAGAAGCACCTCTTCCTCGAGGCGGTCCGGCTCTACGCTGGCGACACGCAAGAGGTTCGCGCGGCGATCGATGCCGCACCCAGCGCCTATGAAGCGGCACTCTCGGTTCTGGCCAACTCGGTCGATACCTTCACCGGTGCGGACACGCCCCCCGGCTGTCTGCTAGCGAGTTCCACCGCCAGCGGATCCGCCGCATCGGCCGACGTTCGTGCCGCTGTCGCTCAGTATCGCGGCCAATTGCGTGACGCCCTCCAGACACGTGTCGAGCGCGACATTTCCGACGGTACATTGCCACGCGATACGGACGCCGCCGCTTTGGCAAATATGGTGGTCGCATTGATACAGGGGCTGTCCGTCATGGCCCGTGATGGTGCCGATCGCGCTTCGCTCACATGCGTCGTCAACGCCGCCATGAAAGCCTGGCCTACCCGTGAGGAAAGCTGACCGGACCGACTAAGGGCTTCATAGCCAGCGCCCCAATGCCCTCACGGCTCGGTATCAGGAACTTTCGCCGGGCCGATCCGCCGCCATATCGGCAGGGTCCTTCGCATACCCCAAGAGATCGCCCGGCTCGCAGTCCAGGGCGAAGCATAGCCGCGCCAGGGTCGAGAAACGTATGCCCCGCACCTTGCCCGAGCGGAACAGGGAGAGCTGGGTCTCGCTCAGCCCGACTGTCTCCGCCACCTCCTTGCCCAGCAGGCCGCGGTCCTTGAGAAGGCGGTCGAGCGTGATGGTGATCGGCATCAAAGGATACCCTCGATTTCCGCGCGGGCTACGGCGGCGTCACGCAGGGGTCGGGCCATCACGAACAGCAGGAGCCCCAAGCACCCCAGCGTGATCGAAGGGACGTCGAACCACGCCCACGCGCCCCAGCTGACGGTCAGCGCCTTCAGCAACAGGGGCTGCACGAAGACGAAGGCAATGCCCCCCAGGAACAGCCACAGGCCCAGGTTCTGCATCAGATTGCCGAGAGCAACCTCGATCCGCTGCCCCCTTTCGATCGAACGGAACGCCCGCTCCACCATCCAGATCGCCGCGACGTAACACAAGGAGGGTATCAGACCCACCGCCTGCCGGATCTGCGCATCCTGGCCAGCGTGGTCGCTGAACAATCCGGTGCTGTTCAGCGCCAGTCCGCTGATCGTGCAAACCAGAACTGCGATCGTGGCGAAGCGCGCGTTGCGGGCTGTGGTGAAGCGGTTCACTTTGTCCTCCTTCTAATTCAAGTCTGAGTTAAACCTTCCACACAATTTAAGCAAAAATTAAATTTGCCGTAGGGTCGTTGGCAGTTGCGTCGATCCAACGATGGAGGGTTGCGAGGTCGGATCCGGCGGCTCCGCTTCGGCAGAAAGAGCGCCCGAAGTTAGCGGTTGCCCCCACTCGGTGCTGCGGCGAAAGGGGTTACATGTCGCTGGGCAGGCTTTTCCGATACGACGCCAGGATCGCCGCGAATGCGACAAGGGCGATCCTCACACGATGGCGCGATGCGCTGACGATCGTGGTCGCGGCGGCGGTCGGGTTCGCCATCCTGCGCGGCTGGATCGGGTCTCGCCCACCGCAGGTCGCCTTCCGGATTGCGGCCGGTTCGGGTGCGCTCGCCGGCCTCCTAGTCGGAAGCACCATCGCGCGCCGATTGGCGTTCCACGCGTTCGACGGCCCCATGCCGTCCCGCGCGCTGATGCGGGGGGACGCGCTTCGCTACACGCTGGGCTGGCACGCGATCGCCGCCTTCGTCGCGCTCGCGGTCGCGCTCGTCATCCGCTCTGTGCTCATCGGCGGAGCGCTGGTGGGGTACGGCGCCGGTGCGGCGGGCGCATACGCGGTTGCGGCGCTCACGCCATTCGGCCCGGCGTACCGGACGGGCAACCTGCGCCGGTGGGTGCTGAACGAAGCGGGGCGTCCGCGCTTCGGCATGATCTGCGCCGCGCTGCTGACCGTTACGATGCTGGCCGCGAGCCGCCTCGTGTCCAACGACACCGTGGCCGGAATTGCTATCTGCGGATCGATCGCATGCATGCTTCCTATGACGGCGGTCGATGCCGAACTGGTACGGTTCCGCACGATCGTCGGCCATGGGTCGGGTGCCATCGTCGCCGATCGCTGCACGGCCATCGCATGGTTCGCAGGGATCGCCGTACCGGCCTGCCTGGCCCTGGTGGAGCCCGTCGTGGCCGGCATCGTTGCAGCGATCTGCGGGGGTTTCGCACTGGTGGCGACGATCCGGATCATGGCCTACCGCCTCTATCGCAGGAAGCAGGCCAACCTGCTGGTGTCCGTCATGCTGGGCGTGCTAGCCATCTCCGCCCTGTCGGTCCCGCCGCTCAGCCCGGCATTGGCGGCGGCGATGCTGTGGTATCTGCATCGCCGGGCGCGCCAGGCGTGTTGGTTGCTCACATGACCGCGGCGGTGGCGCTCAGCAATGCGGCGGTGAAGCGCGGCGGGGCGAGCGTCACGCACGAGATCGCGCTGTCCGTTTCGCCCGGCTCCTGGTTCGGCCTGATCGGCGCGAACGGCTCGGGCAAGACCAGCCTTTTGCGGGCGCTGGGCGGCCGGCTGCCCTTCGCAGGCGGATCGTGCCTGCTGGACGGACTCGAAGTGGCGGGCGACCGCGCGGGGCGTGCCCGCCATTTCGGCTTCGCCCCACCGCCGGACACGCTGCCCGACATGCTGCGGGTGCGCGAGGTCCTCGAGCTGGTGAGCGGGTCGGGGGAAGCGTATCGCGCGCGCCTCGAACCGTTGTGGCAGGCGCTGGGGCTCGACGGGTTGATGGAGCGGTGGATCGGCGAATGCTCGGCCGGAATGCGCCAGCGGGCGGCCATCGCGACCGCTTTTGCCGGGGAGCATGCCGCGGTGATCCTGGACGAGCCGTTCAACTGGCTGGACCCGGTCGCCGCTTTCGACCTGCGCCGGGCCTTGCGCGCGATGGTGGACGATGGACTGACCCTGATCACCGCGCTGCACGATCTGGGCACGCTGGCGGCCGCGTGCGACACCGGGCTGATGCTGGCGGACGGGCGGTGCGCGATGGAGCTCTCGCGCGAGATGCTGGCGGCGGCGCGGCGCGATCCGCTCGCGTTCGAGAGCGCGACGATCGATCGGCTGAGATCGCGAACCGCCGGGCGGTAGGGCTTCGCGCGGCTTTACTCCGCCGCCTCGCGCTCCTCGCCGGTGCCGTCCTCGATCGCGGCGGCATCCTCGTTGTTGTAGCGCGGGCTCGCCTCGACCTTGGGCACGTCCTCGATCTCACGCTTGCCGATCTCGATGCCCTTGTCTGCCAGCCGACGCCCGGCAGACAGGACGTTGCGTTCGAAGCTGCCGACGAACTTGTTGTAATTGTTGACCGCGGTTTCCAGCCCGCCGCCCACGCGCTTCATATGCTCGGCGGCGATGGCGAGCCGGTCGTAAAGCTCCGCGCCCGCCTTGCCGATCTCCATCGCCTCGTTAGCGATGGTGTCCTGCCGCCATACCTGCGCCACGGTGCGCGCGATTGCGACGAGGTTGGTCGGCGTCGCCAGCAGCACCTTGTTGCGGAAGGCGAAGTCCCACAGTTCCGGATCGTGTTCGAGCGCGGCGGCGACGAAATGCTCGCCCGGCACGAACATCACGACATAATCGGGCGTGTCGTCGAACTGGCTCTGATAGCTCTTGGAGCCGAGCGTCTGGACATGGCCGCGCATCGATTTGGCGTGCAGGCCCAGCTGCCGTGCCCGCTCCTCCTCGTCGTCGGCCTCGAACGCGGCCTGATAGGCGTTCAGCGACACCTTGGCATCGATCACCAGCCGCTTCTGCCCCGGCACGTTGACGATGGCGTCGGGTCGGAGCCGGCCCTCGTCCGTCGAGACCGAGTGTTCGAGGATGAAGTCGGTGTGTTCGGAGAGCCCGCATTGTTCCAGCACGTTCTGCAGCGCCCGCTCTCCCCAGCGGCCCCGGGCCTTGGGCGCGTTGGTGAGCGAATTGCCCAGCCGCTGCGCCTCGCGCCGGACATCCTCCTGCCCGCGCCGCATCTCGGTGATCTGCTCGTAGAGGCGCGAGAAGGCGTCGCCGCGCTTCTCCTCCAGCTCCGCGACCTGGCGTTCGTATTTCGCCAGCCGTTCGCCGACCGGTTGCAGCAGCGCGCGGATCTTCTCCTCGCTGGTCTTCTCCGAATGGCCGAAACGCTCGCTCGCCCGCTCCAGAAACCGCTCCTGCGCCGCGCCCAGCACCTTGGCCCCGGTGTTCTCGAACTCCTTGAGCAGGTTCGCACGGCTTTCTTCCAGCAGGCGCTTCTGTTCGTCGAACGCTGCACGCTCGGCCCGCAGGGTGGAGAGCTGCTCGCGCGCGTCGTCCAACTGGCGCTCCAGCCCGTCGACCCGCCCGGCCCGCTCGCGCGCGGCCTCCAGATCGGCAAAGGTGCGCAGATATTTCGCGTCGAGCTCCTTCGCCTCCGCATCGCGCGCCGCGTGGCGCGCGCGCCACTCCGCCGCGGGGCGCGAGCCGAAGAACCAGCCCGCCGCGCCCCCGATGCCGAGGCCGATGACGAGCGCGATGATGGTGATGAGGGTCGGGTCCATGAGAATGCTCCACCGTCAGCTGACGAGGACAAAATCCCCGCCAGCCTTCCGGTATAAGGTTTTTCTAGAGATAGAACTCCAGATCCCTCCTCGCCTCAGCTTCCGTCCGGAATCCCTGGCGGGCACGATCAATGATCGCACCTGACGGCAGACAGATAGCCCAAAAGAAGAGGGAATATTCCTCATACACAGAATAGAGCCGATTTTTCACGGCAACCTCCTGTGATGATTGGTGAAAGCCAATCTGGGAGGTTTTCGGATTCAAACGTACGAGTGCTTCAACATATAGACGCAGCGAGCAAGAGATCGATTACGATCCGTGTCAGGGTTCTTGGTGCCCTGTTCCGACTAGCGCCGTCAGCTTCGATTCGATGAAAGAGGCTTACTTACCACCCAACATGGCGTGTGCTTTTTTTACTCGATAGGCGCCTCCCTCTTGGAACAGAGATGGAACATGCCACAGTCGAACAATTATGCAAGCGGATCGGTCCGAATTCGATGTGGATTATGAGGACTACCACACAGAGAGCGGATGTCCCCTGTACTGGTGCCTATCCGCGGAACCAATCCCCGGTCCGGACCGCTCCCACCCACAGAAGGAGAAAAGCATGTCGATCAAGGAAATGATCTCTGAGCACCCGCAGGTGGGCGCGGATTACAACGAGCAGCTGGGCGAGGCGGTGAAGCACGCGCTGTACGGTGCGGCGATCATGAATTCCTGCGCCGACGCGTGTCTCGCCGAGGAGAACGCGGGCGAGCGGGCGCAGTGCATCCGCACATGCCTCGATGCCTCCGACGCCTGCACCGCATTCTATCGCATGGCGAGCCGCCGGACCGGCCGCAACGTGCCCGCGATCAAGGCGATCGGCGCGGCGACGGTGATCGCGTGCGAGCAGTGCCTCGCCGAATGTGAGAGCCATACGGACGCGCATTGCAAACGCTGCGCCCAGATGTGCCGCGAAGTGATCGAGGATGTGAAGAAGGCGGTGCAGGGGCTGGACTGAACGGCCCCGCCCGCCGGGCGCGGAAGGTTACGCCGCTGCCCGCATCTTGTTCAGCTTCTTGAGCGCCATGTTGCGCTTCAGCCGGCTAAGATGGTCGATGAACAGGATGCCTTCGAGGTGGTCCATCTCGTGCTGGATGCAGGTGGCGAGCAGGCCGTCGAGGTCTTCCTCGTACGTGGTGCCCTCGACATCCTGATAGCGCACGCGGCACGTCTTGGGCCGGTCGACGTCGGCGTAGATCTCGGGGACCGAGAGGCAGCCTTCCTGATAGGTCGACAGCTCTTCCGCCGGATCGAGGATTTCGGGGTTCACGAACACCCGCGGCTCGCGCTTGGTCGGCTGGTGCGTATGCTCGTGACCGCCGTGGTTGCACACCTCCGGCTCCGCATCCGGATCGTCGGGCTGGAGGTCGATCACCAGCACGCGCTTGGGCACCCCGACCTGGATCGCCGCGAGCCCGATGCCGGGCGCGTCGTACATGGTTTCGAACATGTCGGCGACCAGCTTCTTCAGCTCGTCATCGAACACGGTGACGGGGGTCGATACGGTCTTGAGCCGGGGGTCCGGCACTTCGAGGATTTCGCGGATAGCCATGGCGGGAATATAAGCTGCAATTGCAGTGAGTTCAACGCGCCGAGGCTTGCTGGCGCAGTTTTTGCCATACTTGCGGGAAGGTGTCGAAACCGTTCGATCCCAAGAAGTGCCCGCCGCGATCCAGCTCGATCAGATCTGCATCGAGCGACCTGGCAAGCGCGACCGACAGTTCAGGCGCGACAATCTCGTCGTCCTTCGCGGTGATGACCGCGCGGTGGGCGGTCATGTGCCGGATGGTGGAATGGTCGATTGGCTGCCAGTCCATAAATCTGTCCAGTTCCGGAATATTGCTAAGCCGTTGGTCAAAGCCGGAAACGAGGATCAATCCCCCGATGCGGGCATCCGGATACTCCTGCAAATAGCGCATGCTCGCCACGGTCCCCAGACTATGCGCGACGATAAAAGTGTTCTCATCGAGCGGACCGATCTCCATTCGCAGCGTGCGGACCCATAGCGCCGGATTTGGATCGTCGGAATCAGGCATACTCAGGATTTTCGCCGATCCGCCCTCGTGCCCGATCTCGTCCTTCAACCACGCAAACCAGTGATCGGTGGGTCCGGCCATGTAGCCATGGACGATATAGACCGTCTTGCCTTGCATCGATCGATCCTCCGAAGCGACCCTGCCGAGCGTGGAGGCCGCCAGCAGCGCCGCGAAAAAGATTAGAGACAGGTATTTCATCGCGTTACCCGCTAAGTTCGGTCGAGTGTCGGCTCAACCCAGGGGTCGCCGCGCGCGCAGGGCCTGGGCCAGCGTGCCCTCGTCGAGATAGTCGAGCTCACCGCCGACCGGCAGGCCGTGGGCCAGCTGGGTGATGCGGACCGGGTAGTCCTCCAGCCGCTCGGCGATGTAGTGTGCGGTCGTCTGCCCCTCCAGCGTGGCGTTCATGGCGAGGACGACCTCGTCCACGCCGCCTTCCTCCACCCGGCCGAGCAGGGTGTCGATCGCCAGATCCTCCGGCCGCACACCGTCCAATGCCGACAGCCGCCCGCCCAGCACGTGATAGCGCCCGGTGAACAGCTTCGCCCGATCGAGCGCCCACAAATCGGCGACATCTTCCACCACGCATAGCTGCTTCGCGTCGCGGCGGGGATCGGCGCAGATGCCGCACGGGTCCTGCGTGTCGACATTGCCGCAGATGTGGCACTCGACCAGCCGCCCCTGCACCTGCGTCAAAGCATCCAACAACGCGGGCAGCGCGCTCTCGCGTTTCTTGACCAGCCACAACACCGCGCGGCGCGCGCTGCGGGGGCCGAGCCCGGGCAGGCGCGCGAGGGCGGAGGCCAGCGTCTCGATTTCTTGCGATGCCATCCAGATTACCTAACCGCTCACCCTGAGCTTGTCGAAGGGCCGTACTTTCTTCTAGCGCCGCTCCCAAAGAAAAAGCGGTCCTTCGACAAGCTCAGAACGAGCGGGGGCCGGGAAAGGAAGCATGTCCATGCGCATCATCTTCATGGGAACGCCCGAATTCGCCGTGCCGACGCTGCGCGCGCTGCACAAGGCTGCGCACGAGATCGTGGCGGTCTATACCCAGCCGCCGCGCCGCGCCGGTCGGGGGAAGAAGGAACAGCCGAGCCCGGTGCAGCGCGCCGCCGAAGGGCTGGGGCTGGAGGTGCGCTGCCCGACCTCGCTAAAATCAGGCGAGGAGCAGGAGCGGTTCGCGGCGCTGGAGGCGGACGTGGCGGTGGTCGCGGCGTATGGCCTGATCCTGCCGCAGCCGATCCTCGACGCGCCCGCGCATGGCTGCCTGAATGTCCATGCCAGCATTCTGCCGCGCTGGCGCGGGGCGGCACCGATCCACCGCGCGGTGATGGCGGGCGATCCGGTGACCGGCGTCACGATCATGCAGATGGAGGCGGGGCTCGACACCGGGCCGATGCTGGCGACCGTGCGCGTGCCGATCGAACGCAAGACCACCGGCGAGCTGACGGCGGAACTGGCCGACAAGGGCGCGCAGCTGATGGTGGGAACCCTGCGCGAACTCGCCAACCACCGCCCGCTGGCGCAGAAGGACGCGGATGCGGTCTACGCGCCGAAGATCGACAAGTCCGAAGCGCGGATCGACTGGTCGGAAGATGCCGAGGCGATCGAGCGCAAGGTGCGCGGGCTGGCCCCGTTTCCCGGCGCTTGGTTCGAACTCGCCCCCGGATCGCAGTCCGGGGCAGGTGGCGAGCGGGTGAAACTGCTGCTGGCCGAAGTGGTCGAGGGTTCGGGGGAGCCCGGCGCGGTTCTGGACGACGAGCTCACCATCGCCTGCGGCACCGGCGCGATCCGGCCCTTGCGGCTACAACGCGCGGGCAAGCCGGCGATGGACCGCGCCGATTTCCTGCGCGGGCGCGCGGTGCCCGAGGGGACGGTGCTGGCGTGACCCGCTTCGCGCTTACGCTCGAATTCGACGGGACTCCCTTCGTCGGCCTGCAGCGGCAGGCGACGGGCGCGAGCGTGCAGCAATCGGTGGAGGAGGCAGCCGAGCGGATCACGGGCGAGGCGGTAACGCTCCACAGCGCGGGCCGCACCGATGCGGGCGTGCATGCGCTGGCGATGCGCAGCCATTGCGATATCGCAAAGGATCTGACGCCGTTCCGTCTGATGGAGGCGCTGAACGCGCATCTGCGCCCCGATCCGATCGCGGTGACCGCGTGCGAGGCGGTGGCGGACGACTGGCACGCCCGCTTCTCCTGCGTCGGGCGGCGCTATACCTATCGCATCCTCAACCGCCGCGCCCCACCCACGCTGACGCGCGATAGGGTGTGGCACGTCGCGCGCGATCTGGATGCGGGCGCGATGCACCGCGCGGCGCAGGCGCTGGTCGGACGGCACGATTTCACCACCTTTCGCTCGGTCCAGTGCCAGGCGCGCGACCCAGTGAAGACGCTCGACCGGCTCGATGTCGAGCGCGAGGGCGACGAGGTGCTGATCCACGCCGCCGCGCGCAGCTTCCTTCACCACCAGGTGCGCTCGATGGTCGGTTGCCTGGCGCTGGTCGGTCTCGGTCGGTGGAGCGAGGATCGCGTCGGCGAGTCGCTCGCGGCGCGCGAACGGCAGGCGCTCGGCCTCAACGCCCCGCCGCACGGGCTGTATTTCGTGGAGGCGGTGTACCCCGTTTAGTCTTCGTCGAGATCGCGGGCCACGCGCGGATCGTTGAGCAGCTTCTCGATCCGGTCGGCTTCCTCGAAGCTCTCGTCAGGGCGGAAGCGCAGCCTGGGCGCGAATTTCAGGCCGAGCCGGCTGGCCACTTCGCGCTGGAGATAGGCGGTGTTCTGCCGCAGCGCGGTGACGATATCGTCCTCCTCGATCCCCAGCAGCGGCTTCACGTAGGCCGTCGCCTGCTTCAGGTCGGGCGTCATCCTGACTTCGGTCACCGCTATGTTCGCGGCGCTGACGGTCTCGTCGTGCACCTCCTGCCGCGCGAGCAGTTCGGAGAGGATGTGCCGCACCCGCTCGCCCACCTTGAGGACGCGGATCGAGTGCTGTTCGGGAGTGAATTGCTGGCGTGCCATGCCCCCGATCTAGGCGCTTTGCCCGCGAATTTACAGGGGCGCGCATTCGGGCGCGTCGGCGACATTCCGCGACCATTCGCGACGCAACTCCCACGCGTTTCGGGGCATTGATGGATCGTCAACCAGACCAGGAGACGACCGATGAAGAAAACCCTGATCCCTCTCGTGGCGGCGCTCTCGCTCGCCGTTCCCGGCATGGCGCAAGCGCGCGACCATTACCGCGACAGGGGCCATCACCGCACCGAAGTGACCCGCGTGGTGGTAAAGAACGATCGCGGCAACCATTACGGTCAGTCCCGCTACGTCGCCCGGCGGCACTGGCAGCGCGGCCAGCGCTTCGACCGGCGCTACGCCCCGAACTATCGGGTGGTAAACTACCGCGACTATCGCGGCCTGCGCGCTCCGCCGCGCGGATACCAATATGTCCGCTCGGGCAACGACGTCCTGCTGGTGGGCATCACCAGCGGCATAATCGGCGCGGTTATCGGCGGCCTGATCCGCTAGGCCGGGCCGTAAACGAAGAAGGGCGGCCCCTCGCTACCAGGGCCCGCCCTTTTTTGCGTATCTCAGCCGGTCATTTTGTCGAGGATGCGTTGCAACGAGCCGACATTGCGTGCGGTGTTGCGCAGCCCGAGTGGGCGCATCTTCTGGTGAAGTTTGGAATCGCCCACCCCGCCCCGATAATCGACGAAGAAGGCGCGGTCTCCGACTGCGACCCGCTCAGGCCCGTCGTACGCAGCGAAGGAAGCCTCGAAGGCCGGCCGGTCGAGCGGTCCGGGCACGAAATGCGTGTGGACGAACCGATCTTCGTTCTCGCCGACAAACGGATTGTCGTCGATCGCGGCGCGCAGTTCGTTGGCCGTTCGCACCACCACCAGGCTTTCGATCCCGAAGTCGTTCTTCACGACTTCGGCAATCCGCGCCGCGAGTTCCGCGTCGGTGGCGGGTGCGTGGTCGAATAGCACATTGCCGCTGGCGATCACGGTCGCAACATTCGCAAACCCACGATTGGCCAGCGCCGCCCTCAGCTCGGCCATCTTCAGCTGGTTTCCACCAACATTGATCGAACCGAGCAGGGCGGCGTAGCGGGTCACGCGGTTACAGCGTCCGTTCGCGCTCCGTCACCTCGAACACCTCGAGCTGGTCGCCCGCCTTGATGTCGTTGGTATCGGCCAGCACGACGCCGCATTCGAGCCCGGCGCGGACTTCGTCGACATCGTCCTTGAACCGGCGCAGGCTGGCGATGGTCGTGGCCGAGACGATGACGTCCTCGCGCGTGAGGCGTGCGTGCAGCCCCTTGCGGATGACGCCTTCCTCGACCAGCAGGCCGGCCGCCTTGTCGCGCTTGCCCGAACGGAACACTTCCTTGACCGCGGCACGGCCGACGACGGTCTCGACCCGTTCCGGACCAAGCTCGCCGATCATCTCCTTCGCGATCTCCTCGGTCAGGTGGTAGATGACGTCGTAATACATCATCCGCACCTTCTCGCGCTCGACCAGCTGGCGCGCCTTCGCATTGGGGCGCACGTTGAAGCCGATGATCGGCGCGTTGGACGCCGCGGCAAGGCCGACATCGCTTTCGGTGATGGCACCCACACCCGCATGGAGCACGCGGACCTTGATGTCGTCGTTCGAAAGGTTGTGCAGCGCCGAGACGATCGCCTCGACCGAACCCTGCACGTCCGCCTTCACCAGCACGGGGAATTCGATCACGTTGTTCTGGAGGTTGTTGAACATCGTGTCGAAGCTGGTCGGAGCCAGCGCGGTCCGCTTCTCGGTCGCGCGTTCCTGGCGATATTCCGCGACTTCGCGGGCGCGCTGCTCGTTCTCGACCACGGTCAGGTTGTCGCCCGCCATCGGCACGCCGCCCAGGCCCAGGACCTCGACCGGCATGGAGGGGCCGGCTTCCTTGATCTGCTTGCCCTGGTCATCGACGATCGCGCGCACCTTGCCGCTCTGCGTGCCGACGACAAAGGTGTCGCCGCGCTTCAGCGTGCCGCGCGTGATCAGCACGGTGGCGACCGGGCCGCGGCCCTTGTCCAGCTGCGCCTCGATCACGGTCGCTTCCGCATCGCGGTCGGGCCGCGCCTTCAGCTCCATCAGTTCGGCCTGCAGCGCGATCTTTTCCAGCAGATCGTCGAGCCCGGTCTTGTTCTTGGCCGAGACTTCCACGTCCTGCACGTCGCCCGACATCTCTTCCACGATCACCTCGTGTTCGAGCAGGCGCTCGCGGATCCGCTGCGGGTTCGCCTCTTCCTTGTCGACCTTGTTGATCGCCACGATCATCGGGACGCCCGCGGCCTTCGTGTGATTGATGGCCTCGATCGTCTGCGGCATGATCCCGTCATCTGCCGCGACCACCAGCACCACGATATCGGTGACGTTGGCACCGCGCTGGCGCATTTCGGTAAAGGCGGCGTGGCCCGGCGTGTCGAGGAAGGTGACGGTGTCGCCGCCCTTCGTCTTTACCTGATAGCTGCCGATATGCTGCGTGATGCCGCCCGCTTCGCCGCGGGTGACGTTGGTGCCGCGCAGCGCGTCCAGCAGGCTGGTCTTGCCGTGATCGACATGGCCCATGATGGTGACCACCGGCGGGCGCGGACGGAGGGTTTCCTCCGGATCGGTATCCTCGCTGGTATTGATGTCCACATCGCTGGCGGACACGCGCTGCACATTGTGGCCGAACTGATCGACCAGCAGTTCCGCGGTGTCCTGGTCGATCGTCTGGTTGACGGTGACCATCATGCCGAGATTGAACAGCTCCTTTACCAGGTCGGCGCCCTTTTCCGCCATGCGGTTGGCGAGCTCCTGCACCGTGATCGCCTCGGGCACGATAACGTCGCGCACCTGCTTCTCGCGCGGGCGGCTGGGCCCGCCATGGGTCCGGCGTTCCTTCTCCCGCGCACGCTTCAGCGCGGCGAGGCTGCGCGCGCGGCGCCCCTCGTCCTCGTTCAGCGCCTTGTTGACGGTCAGTTTGCCGGAGCGCCGCTTGTCGGGACGCTCGACCTTCTCTTCCTTGGGCTTCTTGCGTTCCGGCTTCTTGGGCTCGGGCCGCGCGACAGGGGTGAACCGGCGGGGAGCGGGCCGGTCCGAACCGCTTGGCGCATCTCCCTCTGGCTTTGCCTCCGCTTCGCCGGCCTCGGGGGCGGCGTCGGCCTGCGCCTCACGCTCCGCGGCGAGCTGCTCGGCAGCCTCGGCCTCGGCCTGGCGCTGCTTGTCGGCCTCTTCCTCGGCCTTGCGGTTCTGCTCGGCACGACGGCGCTCGTCCTCGGCCGCTTCCTTGGCCTCGGCATCTTCGCGGCGGCGGGCTTCCTCGGCCTGGCGCAGGCGATCTTCCTCCGCCTCGCGCTGCAGGCGCGCGACCCGCTCCTGCGGAGTCTCGTCGCTGGGCGCGGGCCTCTTTTCGGCGCGGGCTGCTTCGCCTCTACCGGAGCGGGGGCGGGCGCGGGCGCGGGAGTCGGGGCGGGCGCGGGCGCCGGTTCGGGCGTCGGAGCAGGCGCGGCGGCGGGCTCCTCGCCCGGTTTCACCAGCTTGCGCCGACGCTTCACCTCGACCGCGACCTTGTTGGTGCGGCCGTGGCTGAAGGTCTGCTTGACCTCGCCCGCGTCCACCGCTCGCTTGAGGCCGAGCGGTTTGCGGGTGCGGGTCTTGTTGTCGTCGTCGCTCATATACCTACCGTATTTCCTTCAAATCCAAATCGTCCAGAACCCGTTGTCCGGGCCCCACCGGCATCGTTCGCCGGTTAGCCGGTGCCCGGCGCGGGCGCTCCGCTGAAATGCAACAGGCGCTGGAGGGCCAGATCGACCCGCTCCGCCGCCGCAGCGTCGGCCAGCGCCAAGTGGACGACATTCGCGCGGCCCAATGCCACAGACAGGGCCTCGCGGTCCAGTGGCAGGCGCGTGCCGGTCAGGCCGGAGCCTTCCGCGTCCTGCCCCACGCGCCACGCCTGGTCGAGCTTTCGCGCCCCGTCCTCGCTCGCGTCGGCGGCATGAAGCAACAGCTCCACCGCACCGCCGCGGGCATGCTCCGCAATCCGGTCCGAGCCCAAGATAAGATGTCCGCCGCGCATTTCGAGCCCCAACCGGTCGAGCAACAGACGAATCAGCCCGCTTTCGATCCGGTCGGGCAGATCGTCGGGCACGCTCAAGGGGGCACCCTTGAACGCGCGAGCCAGCGCGCCGCGCAGGCGGCCCTTCTCCATCGCCTGCACCAGCTCGGCGCGGGTCACGCCGATCCAGGCACCCCGCCCCGGCGCGCGCGCCAGCAGATCGGGCAGCACGTCGCCGTCCGGCGAGACGGCGAGCCGGATCAGCGCGGAACGCGAACCGTGCTCCCCGCTCAGGATACAGCGCCGCTCCGGCGCGGACTTCGCAGTCCGCGTCGCAGGGGCTTCAGCAATGTCGGACGTCAGGCGCTCATTGGGTGGAGTCCGCATCGGCGGCCTCCTGCGTGTCGGCGGATGCGGCATCCTCGGTCTCGGCGGGAGCCGCGCCTTCCTCATCCTCGAACCAGTGTGCGCGGGCGGCCATGATGATCTCGTTGCCCTGCTCTTCGGACAGGCCGAATTCGCCCAGCACGCCGCCCTTGTCCTGCTCGCGCTGCGGGCGGCGCTGCGGCGGCCCGCTTTCGGTGCCGGGTGCCGGAGCCCGGCGACGCGGCGCTTCGCGCTTCTTCTGGATCAGTTCGTCGGTGGCGAGATCGGCCAGATCGTCCAGCGTCTTGATCCCCGCCTTGCCGAGCACGACCAGCATCGCTTCGTTGAGGTGCGGCAGCTCGGCGAGGTCGTCCTCCACGCCCAGTTCGCGGCGGGCCTCGCGATGCGTGGCCTCCTGCCGCTCCAGCGCCTCGGTCGCACGGCTCTGCAGCTCTTCGGCCAGCTCCTCGTCGAACCCTTCGATGCTGGCGAGTTCGGCCAGCTCGACATAGGCCACTTCCTCCAGCTCGGCGAAGCCTTCGGCGACCAGCAGCTGCGACAGAGTTTCATCGACGTCGAGCTCTTCCTCGAACATTTTGGAGCGCTCGGCGAATTCCTTGCTCCGCTTCTCGCTCGCCTCTTCCTCGGTCATGATGTCGATCTGGTGACCGGTCAACTGGCTGGCGAGCCGCACGTTCTGGCCGCGGCGGCCGATTGCCAGGCTGAGCTGATCGTCGGGCACGACGACCTCGATCCGGCCCTCGTCCTCGTCCAGCACCACGCGGGCAACAGTGGCGGGCTGGAGCGCGTTGACGATGAAGGTCGCCTGGTCCTCGCTCCACGGAATGATGTCGATCTTCTCGCCCTGCAGTTCCTGCACGACGGCCTGCACGCGGCTGCCCTTCATGCCGACGCAGGCGCCGACGGGATCGATGCTGGAATCATGGCTGATGACGCCGATCTTCGCGCGGCTGCCCGGATCGCGGGCGGCGGCCTTGATCTCGATGATGCCGTCGTAGATCTCGGGCACTTCCTGCGCGAACAGCTTGCGCATGAAATCGGGCGCGGCGCGGGTCAGGAAGATCTGCTGGCCGCGATTGTTGCGTTCCACCTTGCTGATCAGCGCGCGCACGCGCTCGCCCACGCGGGCGGCTTCGCGCGGGATCTGCTGATCGCGGCGGATGACGCCCTCGGCCCGGCCCAGATTGACGATCACATGGCCGAATTCGACCGACTTGATGACGCCGGTGATGATCTCGCCCGCGCGGTCCTTAAATTCCTCGTACTGGCGCTCGCGCTCCGCATCGCGGACCTTCTGGAAAATCACCTGCTTGGCGCTCTGCGCGTCGATACGGCCGAGATCGACCGGCGGCAGCGGATCGACGATGAAGTCGCCCACGCTGGCATCGTCCTTCAGCTTCTTCGCCGCCTTCAGGTCGATCTGCTTGAAGTAGTCCTCGACCTCTTCGACCACTTCGACGACGCGCCAGAGGCGCAGGTCGCCGGTCTGCGGATCGAGCTTGGCACGAATGTCGTTCTCGGCGCCGTAGCGGTTGCGCGCGCTCTTCTGGATCGCCTCTTCCATCGCCTCGATGACGATCGCCTTGTCGATCATCTTTTCGGACGCGACCGAGTTCGCGATCGCGAGCAGCTCGGCCTTGTTGGCGGAAATTGCAGTGGCCATCAGTCGTCAGCCTTTTCTTCTTCGTCTTCAAAAACTTCCTCGGCACCGGCGGTGTCGAGCGGTGGGGTCGCGGCGATCAGCGCGTCCGTCAGGACCAGCTTCGCCGAATGGATATCGTCGAACGGCAGGGTCGCGGGGCCGTGCTTCGCATCGTCCAGCATCACCACGCCGTCATCGATCCCGGTCAGCACGCCCTTGAACGCGCGCCGCCCTTTGTCGTCGCCCGACCAGCCCTTGGTCATGACGATGCGCGCCTCGTGCCCGGCCCAGGCGGTGAAATCCCTCGGCCGGGTCAGCGGGCGGTCGATGCCCGGGCTGGACACCTCGAGGTGATAGGCCCCCTCGATCAGCGTCTCGCCGTTCTCCTCGGCCGTGTCGATCGCATCGGAAATGCGGCGGCTGAGCGCGGCGCATTGGTCGATGATCAGCTGCCCGGTCGCCGGGTCTTCCGCCATCACCTGCAGAGCCTGCCCGCCATCGCCCGCTTCGGACGGCATCATCTTCACGCGCACGAGTTCGAAGCCGAGCGCTTTCGCTTCGGGTTCGATGATTGCGTTCAGGCGTGCCAGGTCGGCCAAGCGGTTCTCCAAATGATACGCGACGGATGCGACAACGGGGTTTGGTGCCGGCCCCTTGCGGCGCCAGCCCCTTCAGTGTCGCGACAATGTCGGGATTGCTGGCTAGGTACGCGCAAGGAGCGGCGATTGCAAGCGGCTTCGCGCCGTCAGTCCCCGTCCTCCCCGATCGCGTGCTTCTTGATACAGTGGCGCAGCTGGTCGTAGCTGAGGCCAAGCGCTTTCGCCGTCTGGCGCTGGTTCCAGCGGTGTCGGGCCAGCGCCGCCTCCACGATGGCGCGCTCGTGCGCGTCGACCGCGCCGCGCAGATCGTCGATCGAATCGAAATCGAAGGCGGGCTTGCCCGCCGGTTTCGGCGCGACCTGCGGCTTGGAACGCGTGGGTCCGCGATTCTCGCCCGGCAGCGGGTCCCATGGGCTGTCGAAGGGATCGAATTGCACGGCACCGACCGGGTTCTCGGCATCGTCCCAGCGATAGACCGCGCGTTCGACCACGTTGCGCAGCTCGCGCACATTGCCCGGCCACGGATGCGTTTCCAATTGGGTCGCGACCGGATCGGCGAAACCGGGCCAGCCGTCCCAGCCCAGTTCCGCCGCCATGCGCCGCCCGAACCAGTCGGCCAGCACGCCGATATCCCCTTCGCGCACGCGCAAGGGCGGCAGGGTGATGACTTCGAAGCTCAGGCGGTCGAGCAGGTCGGCGCGGAAGGCGCCCTCGACCGCGGCGCGCGGCAGATCCTCGTTGGTGGCGGCGACGATCCGCACATCGACGCGGATCGGGCGGCTGGAACCAATTCGGGCGACCTCGCCATATTCGATCGCGCGCAGCAGCCGTTCCTGCGCCGCCATCGACAGCGTGCCCAGTTCGTCGAGGAACAGCGTGCCCTTGTCCGCCTCCTCGAACCGCCCCGCCCGCGCCCGCGTCGCGCCGGTGAAGGCGCCCGCCTCGTGCCCGAACAACTCCGCCTCGATCAGGGTTTCGGGCAGCGCGGCGCAGTTCATGATGATGAAGGGTTCGCCCCACCGCGTGGAGAGGCGATGCAGGCGCTCGGCGATCAGTTCCTTGCCCGTCCCACGCTCGCCGATCACCAGCACCGGGCGGCTCAGCGGCGCCGCGCGGCTGGCGCGTTCGACCGAATCGAGAAAGGCCCCCGATTGCCCGACCAATTGCCCTTCGCGCTCCATGACCCGAGAGTTAGGACATTCCCCCACATCTTGGCAATCGTTACCTCACTGCGGACAATGTGATCGCTCAAAAACCAAGCATTTCCGCCATTCCGAAGGTTTGGCACGGCTCCTGCAAATATCGGGACAGGCACCAAATCACTCGTTTCGATCAGGGGATCATCCCATGGACTTCCACTCTTTCCTTCGCACCCGGCTCGGCCAGGCATCGCTGGCCTCGATGGTCGCGATGACCGTCTTCGCCCTGTCGCACGGCTCGTTCGTCCAGCCGGGCATGGCGATCCAGGCCCCGGCCGCGACGACGTGGACCGACCGCGCATGAGCGGCCCCGATCTGACCCCCGAACGCTCGCCTTCGCGCCTCGATGCCGAGGTCGAGCGCCTGCGCCGCAGCCCCACCCCCACCTCCCGGACGCGCGAGCAGCGCACCGACCCCTTCACCATCGGAGCACCCTTCATGGGCATTTTCAGCCGTACCCGCGATATCATCGCCGCCAATTTCAACGACATGCTCGACAAGGCCGACGACCCCACCAAGATGATCCGCATGATCATCCTCGAAATGGAGGAGACACTGGTCGAGGTCCGTGCGAGCGCCGCGCGCACCATCGCGGACCAGAAGGAAATGCATCGCCACACGGTGAAGCTGGACAAGCTGCAGGCCGACTGGGCCGACAAGGCGCAGCTCGCGCTCAGCAAGGATCGCGAGGATCTGGCCCGCGCCGCGCTGGTCGAGAAGAAGAAGGCGGCCGACATGTCGGATCAGCTGAAGGAAGAGATCGCGGTGCTCGACGATGCGCTGCGCGCCTACGAGAAGGACATCGAGAAGCTGCAGCAGCGCCTGCGCGAGGCCCGCAGCCGCCAGAGCGCGATCGCCGCGCGGCTCGAGAGCGCGGAGAACCGCGTCAAGCTGCGCAGCCTGATGACCAACGAGCGGGTCGACGATGCGCTGCACCGCTTCGACCAGCTCGAACGGCGGGTCGATTATGCCGAGGGGCGCGCCGACGCGCTGCAGATCGCCGACCAGCCGGGCAAGCCCAGCCTGTCGGACGAGATCGCCGCACTCGAAGGCGGCGACAAGATCGACGACGAGCTCGCCGAGATGAAGCGCGCCCTGGGCAGGAGCGATGCCCCCGACAGCGAAAAGAAGGAGGACTGATCGATGGAAGCCGTACCTGTCCTGCTGGTCCTGTTCGTCGCCCTGCCGTGGATCGTGCTGCACTATATCACCAAGTGGAAGACCGCCGCGACGATTACCAACGACGACGAGGCGCTGCTGGAAGAGATGTACCAGCTCGCCAAGCGGCTCGACGAACGGATGGACACCGTCGAGCGCCTGGTCGCCAACGACCACGTCGATTTCAAGCCCGCGCGGATCGTCCACGACCGTGAGGAAGACAACGCCAAGCTGGCCGAACTGGAGAGCCTGCTGGCCGAGAAGAAAGGAACCCGCCCGTGACCAATACACCGCGCACCAAGCTTTATCGCGACAAGCAGAATGCTAAGCTCATGGGCGTATGCTCGGGCATCGCGGATTACACCGGCCTCGACGTCAATCTGATCCGCATCGGCGTGGTCATCGCCGTCCTTACCGGCGCGCTCGCCAGCATCGTGCTCCCGCTCTACTTCCTCGCCGGGCTCATCCTGGAGAAGAAGCCGGCCTATCTCTACACCGACCGGGAAGAGCAGAAATACTGGCAGGGCGTGCGCCAGAATCCCAAGCGCACGGTGCGCGAGGTGCGCGGCAAGTTCCGCGACATCGATCGCCGCCTGGCCGAGGTCGAGAACTACTACGTGTCCAGCAATCCGCGGCTCAACGCCGAAATCGAACGGCTGCGCTGAGCGGCGCCTGCCACCGGAACAGGGGGACTGAGAGATGGAATGGGGAATTCTGATACCGATCGTCGGCATCATCATGGGCTGCGGCATCCCGATGGTCGCCATCTGGTCGAAGCACCAGCTCAAGATCGCCGAGACCCAGGCCGCGATGACCGCCGAAAAAGCCGCGCAATATGCCGCCGACAACAAGGAGCTAGAGCAGCGGCTCCAGGTCCTGGAGCGGATCGTGACCGACCGCGGCTACGACGTCGCGACACAGATAGAGGCGCTGCGCGATACCCGCGCGGTCGAAACCAGCGAACGCCCGCGGCAATTGAGCTGATCTTTCCGAGCACAGGAGCTTCATCCAGATGCAACAAATTCTCGCCCTCATGATCCCCCTGGCACCGTTTTTGATGGTCGTGGCCATAGTGTGGATGAAGAACCAGCGGCGCCTCGAAGAAAAGCGGCTCGATGCGGCAGCCAATCACAGCGCCGAGGCCGCCGCGCGGCACGCGACGCAGGTGGCGGAGCTCGAGAACCGGGTCCGCGTGCTCGAACGGATCGTGACCGACAAGGGTTACGACGTCGCCAGCCAGATCGAGGCGCTGCGCGATCAGCAGCGGGTCGATGAACAGGGTGCCGGAACGCCCCTCGACATCCGCAACCGGGAGAACGCATGATGGATACCAGCCTGATCGAAGCCCTCACCCCCATCGCGCCGCTGATCGGCATCATCGCGGTGGTCTGCACCGGCGGTTGGGTCATCAACACATGGCTGCGCATCCGGCACGGCTATCCGCTCGACGGGGCGTGGGGCCAGGCAGTCTATCCCAAGAGCGACGAGGCGGTGGAGCGGGTCAAGCTGCTGACCAAGGAAAACGCCGAGCTGCGTGCCGAGATCGGATCGATGAAAGACCGGCTCGCCACGGTCGAGCGGATTGTGACCGACCGCGGCTATCAGCTTTCCCGCGAATTCGACGCCCTGCGTAGCGACGAGGAGAAGGTGCAGTGAACCTGTGGACCATGATCGTGCTGATCGTTGCGATGAGCATGCTGACCGCCATTATCACCGAACGCTACAAGACGATGCGCAAGACTGGCGGCCGCGAGGCTGAGGACGAGCGGCGGATGCTGCGTGACGACCGCGACGCCGCCCGCGCCGAGCTGGACGAGCTGCGCGACCGGGTGAAGGTCCTCGAACGCATCGCCACCGACCCTTCGCGCCGGACCGCCGACGAAATCGAGAAACTGCGCGACGACCGCTGAGCGGCGGCGCACGCCAAGTAGAGGAGATGGAAATGGCCGACCCGACCCTGACGATAGCGCTCAGCGTCCTTGCTGGCCTGCTCGTCATCATCGCCGCCCTGTTGCATGCGTGGCGCTCCTGGCTGGCCTACAAGCGCAGCGAGCTCGACCATGGGGCCCCGCGCCGCGACCCCGATCGCGTCGCTCCCGAAGGGGCAGCGCGGATCGAGATCGCGGATCTGAAAGAGCGCATCCGCAAGCTGGAAGCGATCGCCAGCGGCGTCGATCTGTGAGCGACACCCGCAACACCGCTACGCAGGCCGGTATCGGCCTGGGCAGCGCGATCGCGGTCGCCATCAGCTGGAGCCTGCACAAGTCGATCCTGTGGGCGATCATTCACGGCGTACTCGGCTGGCTCTACGTTATCTATTATGCCGTCACCCGGCCCGGCGGGCTGTCGGGCTGAGTTCATGCGAAGGGGATATGGGTTTCCAATCCTCTGGCCACCCTCTAACTGCGCAGCCATGCGAACCCTGTCCGACATCGCCGAAGAATACGATTTCCTCGAAGGGGACGAGCGCTATCGCCTGCTGATCGAGCTCGGCCGCGAACTGGAGCCGATGCCGCCCGCGCTGAAGACCGATGCCACGCTGGTGCGCGGCTGTTCGGCGCAGGTGTGGGTCTATCCGACCGGCGAAAGCGACAAGCTGCACTTCCTGGCCGACAGCAATGCCGCGATCACCAAGGGGATCGTGGCGCTGGTGATCGCCGCGGTTCAGGACAAGCCGGCGCGCGAAGTCGCGGCGATGGACGTGACGGGCGCGCTCGAACCTTTCGACCTCAGGAACCAGCTGTCGAGCAACCGGACGCAAGGGGTGCCCAATATGATCGCGCTGGTGAAGGAGCACGCCGCGCGGATCGCGGCGGGATAAGGGTGCGCCCGCTCTACCTAGCGGGCGGGCTGGTCGCGGTCGGCCTCGCCATTGTCGGCGCGGTGCTGCCGCTGATGCCGACGGTGCCGTTCCTGCTGCTGGCCGCCTACTGCTTCGCGCGCAGCAACCCGGAATGGGAGCGCCGCCTGCTCGACCACCCGCATTGGGGTCCGTACATCATCGACTGGCGAGAACGCGGCGCGATCAGCCGCAAGGCGAAGACACTCGCGATCGTCGGCATGGCGGCGGGTGCGGTGTTCACTTACCTGACGCTGGGGGAGCCATGGTATTTCTTCTCGATCGCGATCCTGGTCGTGGTCGGCGCGTGGATCGCCACCCGGCCGGAATGAGGCACCTCGCGTGAAGCGCACCGGGCCGGAGATTTGACTGGCACGAACGCCGGGCGTGCGGCACATTCTTGCTCGCCCCTGCCGGATCGGGGTGTGATTCGGACGGAGGGTCCTATCCGATACCTGGCGGATCGTCGGCGAGCGGCACGGGCCGCGCGCGTCGCGGCGCTACTGTTCGCCTCGTCGCTGCCTACGCTCGCAGTGGCACAGGTGGAGCAGGAGCCGGAACCGGCGGCGAACACGCAGGCCCCCGATGACGCCTCCACTATCGTCGTGATCGGGCAGCGCGGTTCCGCCATCACCGACATCGCGCCGATCGCGGAGCTCGACCAGGATGCGCTCGCCGCCATCGGGGCGACTAGCATCGACGATATCCGCCAGGCGATCCAGGGGCAGACGCAGTCGGCCAGCGGGGGCGAGCCCATCTTCCTCCTCAATTCCCAGCGCGTCTCGGGCTATCAGGAAATCGGCTCGCTGCCGCCCGAAGCGATCGCGAAGGTCGAGGTACTGCCGGAGGAGGCAGCGCTGCGGTTTGGCTATCCCCCGACGCGGCGGGTGGTGAATTTCATCACCAAACGGCCCTTCTCGCAGGTCGAGGCCCGGGTCGCGGCCGCGTCGACCGTTCCCTTCGGCAGCGCGACCGAGAGCGCGCGCGCCGGTTACACGCGGCTGAGCGGCGAAGCCCGGCTGACCGCCAATCTCGAATATGCGCATACCGATGCGCTCGACTGGTCCGAGCGGGACTTGGCGCTCGATCCCGATATCCCCTTCGATGCGCTGGGCAACATTACCGGGATCGGCGGCGGCCAGATCGACCCGGCCCTGTCCGCCCTCGCTGGCCGGATCGTCACCATCGCCCCGGTGCCCGGTTTGGCAGGCGAGCGCTCGCAGCTGGCCGCCTATGCCGCGGCGGCGGGCGATCCGCGGCTGTTCCAGCCCGGCACGCTCCAGACGCTGGCACCGGGAAAGGATACGATCACGGGAGAGGCGGTGCTGGCCGACCGGGTCGGGGAAACGCTGGCGGGATCGCTCACCCTGTCGGTCGCGCACAGCCGCACGCGCACCCTGAACGGTCCGGCCAGCGCGCGGCTGATCGTACCGGGCGACAATGCGTTCTCACCCTTCGACGATACCGTGGTGCTCAACCGCTACCTGACCGAGGTCGGCACGCTGCGCGATCGGCAGAACACCACCACAATCGCAGCGGGCAGCACCCTGCGCGGCGCGATCTCGGGTTGGCAATGGGATGCCACTGCCTCGCTCAACCAGACTGTCACCGACGGCACGAGCGAGCGCGGCATCGACCTGTCCACGGCCAACGCGGCGATCGCGGCGGGGGCCAACCCCTTCGCGCCGCTCGACCCGGCATTGCTCGCAGCGCGGCAGACCGATGTGACGCATCAGCGCACGCGCACGGTCGAGACAAAGCTGGTCGTCACCGGCAGCCCGCTGGAACTGCCCGCCGGAAGTGCCACCGCCACCGCCACCGTGGAGGCCGCGCGCCTTAGTTCGGTATCATCGCTGCGCGGCGAAAGCCCCTTCGACCTGTCACTGGGCCGCTCCCGGTTCGAGGGCGGGCTGGCGCTCGACCTGCCGATCGCGAAGCGCGAGATGGATGTGTTGCCCGCGATAGGCGACCTGTCGCTCAATGCCTCGGCGAACCTGCGCCATGTCGGCGGCTTCGGCAGCTTGCGCGATCGCACGCTCGGCCTGGTCTGGTCGCCGATCAAGGGCCTGCAGATCAATGCCTCCGCCCGGCGGGACGAGGCTGCGCCCGATCTCGCGCAGCAATCGACCCCGCCACGCCGGATCGAGGACGTGCCGGTGTTCGACTTCGCCTCGGGCCGGACGGAGATCGTCACGCTGTTCACCGGCGGCAATCCCGACCTGCTGGCGCAGCGCCAGTCCGTCAAAACGCTCTCGCTCAATATCCAGCCGATGGAAAAGAGCCAGTTGCGGTTCAACCTGTCCTATACCGATAGCCATATCCGCAACCAGACCGGCACCATTATCTCCAACTCGCCGGAGACCGAAGCGCTGGTGCCCGACCTTTTCACCCGCGACGCGAACGGAACGCTGACGGCGGTCACCTATCGCCCGATCAATTTCTATTCGGAGCGGCTGGAGACCGTGCAGGTTTCCATTACGGCAAACGGGCGGCTGGGCGAGCCACCGCCCCCGCCGGCGGAAGGCGCGCCGCCCGTCGCGGATACGCGCCCGACCTATTACGCCGGACTCGTCCCCACCTTCGTCCTGCGGGACGATCTGCGATTGCGCCCGGGAACCCGCGCGCTCGACCTGGTCGGCGGCGACAGCGTCGGCGGCTACAAGCCGCAATTCTCCGGCTATGGCTATCTCGGCCTCAACAAGGAGGGGTACGGCGGCACTTTCAGCTTCTACTATGCCAATGCCCGCCGGATCCGCAGCGATATCCCCTCGTCGGACCTGCGCTTCAAGCGCCTGCTCCAGCTGAACCTCACCGCCTATGTTCCCGTCAGCGATCTGGTGCGCGAGGCGGGCTGGGCGAAGAACCTGCAGCTGCGGCTGGACGCGCAGAATTTCACCGATGCACGCCAGCGCGTCGTTGACGGCAACGGCACCGTCCCCTTCCGCTATCAGGCCAACCTGATCGACCCAATCGGGCGCACGGTCACGCTGTCACTGCGCAAGCGATTCTAGCGCGTCAGGCCCCGGCGCTGTCGCGAACGACGGCGATCCCCGCCTCGCGCTGGCGCTTCAGCTCCGCCTTCAGCTTGGCCGGTTCGCGCGCAAAGACGAAGCCGAAGCTGACCCCGCCTTCCTTGCCGATGGTCGCATGGTGCAGCTTGTGCGCCTGGACCAGCCGCTTGGCATAGCCGCTCTTGGGCACCCATTTGAAATAGCGCTGGTGGACCAGGCCATCATGGACCAGCGTATAGATGATCCCGTAGCCCAGCACGCCGACGCCGATCCAGGTCGCGGGCCACCAGGCGGCATCGCCCATGACGAGCGGGCTCCCAAGCGCGAACATGGAGATGCTCAACACCGCGCCCACCACGGCATAGAGGTCGTTCTTCTCCATCAGCTTGTCGTGCGGCTCGTGATGGTCGCGGTGCCACCCCCAGCCGAAGCCATGCATGATGTATTTGTGGCTGCCCCACGCGACGCCCTCCATCGCGAGGATGGTAGCGAGGACAATCAGGACAGGCAGGGCGACGCTCATTGCGTCATCCGATATAGGTCAGTCGCGCGGGAAAAAGAACCGGGCGATTTCCTCCCCGATCCGCGCCGGGCGATGCGTTTCGGCATCGACGCAGCACCAGCTCGACTTGACTTCGGCCAGCACTTCGCCCCCGCGCTCGATCACGGTGTGGTAGAAAGCGCGCGCGCCCTTCGTGCTTTCCAGCACGGTGCTGGCGATCACGTCGTCTTCCAGGAAGGCGGGCTTGCGATAGGTAATCTCGTGCTTGAGCGCGACCCACAGCCGGCTCGCCACCGCTTCCGCGGGGGCCAGTTTCTGCCAGTGCGCCAGCACCGCGTCCTGCACCCAGCCGAGATAGCGGGCATTGTTCACATGCCCCATGAAATCGATATCGTCGGGCCGGATCGTTATCGGGTGCGCGAAGGGAATTGCTGACATGGGTGTAAGTTAGCACGGTGAAGGTTTCTTTTCCATGACCCGCATATTGCTTTTTTGCGCGGTGTCCGCCCCGATTGCACAACAGCCCCATGCCAACAAACCCGCGCACCCTTTACGAGAAAATCTGGGACGATCACGTCGTCGAAACGCGGCCGGACGGGACCGCGCTGGTCTATGTCGACCGGCATCTGGTGCACGAGGTGACGAGCCCGCAGGCGTTCGAGGCGCTGCGTGCGAACGGGCGGCCGGTGCGACGGCCCGACCTGACGCTGGCGGTGCCCGATCACAACCTGCCGACCACGCCGCGCCTCGCCGCGGACGGCAGCCGGTTGCCGATTGCCGATCCGCAGAGCGCGAACCAGCTCGCCGCGCTCGAACGCAACACCGCCGAGTTCGGGGTCGACTATATCGACGCGGTCGCGCCCGCGCAGGGCATCGTCCATGTCGTTGGCCCGGAACAGGGCTTCTCCCTGCCCGGCACCACAATCGTGTGCGGCGACAGCCACACCGCCGCGCATGGCGGGATCGGCGCGCTGGCCTTCGGCATCGGAACCAGCGAGGTCGAGCATGTCCTCGCGACCCAGACCCTGCTGCTCAAGCGCTCGAAGACAATGGAGGTGCGGGTCGAGGGATCGCTCGGGCCCGGGGTGACGGCTAAGGATCTGATCCTGCATATCATCGGCGTGGTCGGCACCGCGGGCGGCACGGGCCATGTGATCGAATATCGCGGGACGGTGTTCGAGGAGATGAGCATCGAAGGGCGGCTGACGGTGTGCAACATGAGCATCGAGGCGGGCGCGCGCGCCGGCTTGGTCGCGCCGGACGAAACCACTTTCGCCTATCTGAAGGATCGCCCAATGGCGCCGCGCGGGGCGGACTGGGACGCAGCGCTCGCCTATTGGCGCACGCTGCATACCGACGATGGCGCGCGCTTCGACCGCACCGTCGTGATCGACGCGGCGGACGTGCAGCCGACCGTCACCTGGGGCACCAGCCCGGAAGATACCGTGGCGATCGACGGCACCGTGCCCGATCCCGCCAGCTTCCCCGATCCGGCCAAGCAGGAGGCAGCGCGCAAAAGCCTTTCCTACATGGGCCTCCAGCCGGGCGAGCGGATCGCGGATATCGCGATCGAGAACGTCTTCATCGGCAGCTGTACCAACAGCCGGATAGAGGATTTGCGCGCTGCCGCCGAGGTGCTGCGCGGGCGGCGGATCGCGCGCAACGTCAGGTGGGCGATCGCGGTGCCCGGCTCCGGCCTCGTCAAGCTGCAGGCGGAAGCCGAAGGGCTCGACCGCATCTTTACCGATGCCGGCTTCGAATGGCGCGAGCCGGGCTGTTCGGCCTGCCTCGCGATGAACCCCGACAAGGTTCCGCCCGGCGAACGCTGTGCCTCCACCAGCAATCGCAATTTCGTGGGCCGACAGGGTCCCGGTGCCCGCACCCATCTGATGAGCCCCGCCACCGCGGCTGCGTCCGCCGTGGCGGGAAAGCTGGCCGATGCGCGAGGCATGATTCTCTCGGAACACTCCGAGCCGCAAGGCGCTGGTTCGGCATAACCCATGGGGAAGAGGAAACTTTCGATATGAGCATCAATTCCAGCAAGGGCGGCAAGGCCGCCATCGCCGCCGGGGCTGCGATCGGTTCCGCCGCCATCGCCGGCGCGCTGCTGTTCGCCACCGGCCGCAAGCGCAAGAGCCCGACCCAGCCTGGCCCCATCCCCTCCGGCGAGAAGCCGGAGACCGATTGATGCAGGCGGTCGACACCGTCGAAGGGCGCGCGATTCCCTTTGGCGCGAAGAATGTCGATACCGACGTCATCATTCCGGCCCACTGGCTGAAAACGGTCACGCGCGACGGGCTGGGCGAAGGAGCGTTCGAAACCGTGCGTGCCGAGCCTGGCAACGTCTTCGACCGACCCGAATTCGCTGGCGCCCCGATCCTTATCGCAGGCGACAATTTCGGCTGCGGATCGAGCCGGGAGCACGCCGCCTGGGCGCTGCTAGACCGCGGCATCCGGGTCGTGATCGCGCCCAGCTTCTCCGACATATTCAGCGGCAATGCGTTCAAGAACGGCATCCTCGCGGTCGAATTGCCGCAAGAACAGGTCGACCGGTTGCTGGAGGTCTCCGAGAGCGATCCCGTCACCGTGGACCTGGAAAACCAGACCGTCACTACCCCGTTTCAGGACCGCTTCACTTTCGAAATCGACCCGTTCCGCAAGGAATGTCTGCTGGAGGGGCTGGACGAGATCGGGCTGACGCTGGCACGGGATGAAGCGATCGGCCGGTTCGAGGACAGGTTGCGGGCGGATCGCCCGTGGCTCGCCCCCGCGGCCTGAACCGGACATACACAACCAGGGAGAGATCAATGAAAGCCGTTCTGACCAAGGATGTCGGCGGACCCGAAACACTGGTGGTGGAGGATATCGACGCTCCCTCCCCCGGCAGCGGCCAGGTGGTGGTCGATGTCGCGGCCTGCGCGATCAATTTCCCCGATACGCTGATGATCCGCGATCTCTACCAGTTCAAGCCCGAGCGCCCCTATTCGCCCGGCGGAGAGATCGCCGGCACGATCAGCGCGGTGGGCGAAGGCGTCGATGGCTGGCAGGTCGGCGACCGCGTGCTCGCGGGGATCGGCAGCGGAGGCTTGCGCGAGCGGGTGGCGCTCGATGCGGGCAAGCTGTTCCATGTACCCGAGGGCATCGAACTGGTCGATGCGAGCGCGCTGCTGATGACCTATGGCACCATGATCCACGCGCTGAAGGATCGCGGCGACATCTCGCAAGGGGATACCGTGCTGGTGCTGGGCGCGGCGGGCGGCGTGGGCCTCGCCTCGGTCGAGCTGGCCAAGGCCTATGGCGCGCGCGTGGTCGCCGCCGTCTCCAGCGAGGAGAAGGCGCAGGCCGCGAAGGATGCGGGGGCCGACGAAACGGTGGTCTATCCACGCCAGCCCTTCGACAAGGATGCCTCCAAGCAGCTGGCGAGCGATTTCAAGGCGGCGGTCGGTCAGAACGGTGCGGACATCGTGGTCGATATCGTCGGCGGCGACTATTCCGAACCGGCACTGCGGTCGATCGCGTGGGAAGGCCGCTTCCTGGTGATCGGTTTCCCGGCGGGCATCGCCAAAATGCCGCTCAACCTCTCCCTGCTCAAGAGCTGCGACATTCGCGGTGTCTTCTGGGGTGCCTTCGCCGCGCGCGAGCCAAAGCGAAATGCCGACAACATCGCCGAGCTGTTCGATCTGTGGAAGGCGGGCAAGATCAAGCCGCAGGTGAGCGAGACCTACAGCCTCGAGAACGCACACGAAGCGATCGCCAAGCTGGAAGCACGCAAGGCGGTCGGCAAGCTGGTCGTGAAGATGTAGCCGCTGGCGCCCGCCGCGCTTGCCCGGTGCCGGGCACGCGGCTATCGGCGGGCGCAAGCCATCTTTCGGGGAGTTACCGATGACCGATTTCAAGGATCGCGAGCGCGGCGAGGAAGCCAAATACGCGTTCGACGAGGATACCGCGTTCCGTGTCGCGGCGCGCCGCAACCGCCTGCTGGGCGAATGGGCGGCGGGTCAGATGAACCTCACGCCGGAGGAAACCGACGCTTACAAGAAAGCGGTCGTGCAGGCCGATTTCGAGGAAGCGGGCGACGAGGACGTGATCCGCAAGGTGTTGGGCGACCTCACTGCGGCGGGAAAGGACGTGGCCGAAGCCGACATCCGCCTGAAGCTGGAAGAATGCGCGGTCGAGGCGCGGCGCCAGTTCATGACCGGCGAATAGGCGGCTGCGATGGCGATGAGCGCAAGCGAGATCGAGCGCATGATCGTGGCCGGCGTGCCAGATGCCGAGGTCGAGATCCGCGATCTTGCGGGCGATGGCGACCACTACGCCGCGCATGTCGTCTCCCCCGCCTTTGTCGGCAAAAGCCGGGTGCAGCAGCACAAGATGGTGTACGAGGCGCTGGGCGGTAACATGGGTGGCGCGCTGCACGCCTTGCAACTGACGACCCAAGTGCCCAACTGATTCCCCACTCAGGAATTCAGCAACGGGACGCTCTGGCTATGGCCGATACAAACACGCGCATTTCAGGCATCGTCGGGGAGGCCGACGTCGTGCTTTTCATGAAGGGCACACCGCTCTTCCCGCAATGCGGCTTCTCCAGCCGCGCGGTCGCGATCCTCGAACATTGCGGCGTCGCTTTCGACAGCGTCGATGTGCTGCAGGACCAGGAAATCCGGCAGGGGATCAAGGCCTATTCCGACTGGCCGACCATCCCCCAGCTCTATGTGAAGGGCGAATTCGTCGGCGGCAGCGACATCATGATGGAGATGTACGAGGCGGGCGAACTGCAGCAGCTGATGGACCAGAAGGCGGTCGCGAAGGCGAACTGACGCCGCGGGCGCGGGCCGCGCGGTTGCGCGTGGCCTCGCTCGAGAAGCTGCGCGGCGCTCGGTCCGCCTCTCCGGTCGCGAACACCACCGTGTCGCCCGGGGCCACGTCGTTCGCGGCGTACATATCCCAGACCGGGTGGATCATGTCGGGCGGGCCGAACACCCGCACCGCATTCCAGTAGCGATCGTCGCGAAAGCCGACGAAATGGACGAGGCGGACAGGCTCGGGCATGACCGCCTCTGCCTTCGCGCGAAAGCCCGCGCCCTGCAAGTCGGCACTGGCAATCGCCCTCGCGCATCGGCATAGGCTGCCGCCCATGCACGACATCCGCCTGATCCGCGACGATCCGCAAAGCTTCGACGCCGCTCTCGCCCGCCGCGGGCTGGAACCGGCCGCCGCCGACATTCTCGCGCTCGATACGCAGCGGCGCGAAGTGACGACCAAATTGCAGGAAGGCCAGAGCCGCCGCAACGAGGCCTCGAAGGCGATCGGCCAGGCGATGGGCCAAGGCGATACCGACACTGCCGAGGCGCTGAAGAAAGAAGTCGCCGAGCTCAAGCAGTCGCTCCCGGCGCTGGAGGAGACCGAACGTCGCGTGGGCGCGCAGCTCGAGGCCCTGCTGGCCGCCTACCCCAACCGCCCCGCCGACGACGTGCCCGAGGGTGCGGACGAGAGCGAGAATGTCGAGCAGGATCGCTGGGGCACGCCGCGCAGCTTCGACTTCGCGCCGCAGGAGCACGCCGATCTCGGCCCTGCGCTGGGCATGGATTTCGAAACCGGCGCCAAGATTTCGGGCGCGCGCTTCACCTTCCTGCGCGGCGATATGGCGCGGCTGCATCGTGCGCTGGGCCAGTTCATGCTCGACCGCCAGACGCGCGAGAACGGCTACGCCGAATGCGCGCCGCCGCTGCTGGTGCGCGACGAGGCGGTTTTCGGCACCGGACAGTTGCCGAAATTTGCCGAAGACCTCTTCCGCACAACCGACGATCGCTGGCTGATCCCCACTGCGGAGGTCAGCCTCACCAATGCGGTCCGCGAGACGATCATCGACGATCTGTCGAACCCGCTACGGATGACCGCGCTCACGCCCTGTTTCCGCTCCGAAGCGGGCGCGGCGGGGCGCGATACGCGCGGCTTCATCCGGCAGCACCAGTTCGAGAAGGTCGAGCTGGTCAGCGTATGCCGCCCCGAAGACAGCGCGGCGGAGCACGAGCACATGGTGCGCAGCGCGAAGGGCGTGCTGGAAGCGCTGGAGCTGCCCTATCGCACCATGCTGCTGTGCACCGGCGACATGGGCTTCGGCGCGCGGCGGACCTTCGATCTGGAGGTGTGGCTGCCGGGGCAGGACGCCTATCGCGAGATCAGCTCGATCAGCTGGTGCGGCGATTTCCAGGCGCGGCGGATGAACGCGCGCTACCGGCCCGAGGACGGCGCGAAGAAAACAGAGTTCGTCCACACCCTCAACGGCTCCGGCCTCGCGGTCGGGCGGACCCTGGTCGCGGTGCTGGAGAACTACCAGCAAGCCGACGGATCGGTGCGCGTGCCCGATGCGCTGAAGCCCTATATGGGCGGCATCGAAGTCCTTGCCCCCTAACCCCCGTTCGCCCTGAGCTTGTCGAAGGGCCGTACTTACTTTTAGCGATGCTCGCGGAAGAAAGAGCAGTCCTTCGACAAGCTCAGGCCGAGCGGATAGAGATACCGAAATGAAAATCCTTCTCACCAATGACGACGGCGTGCACGCCCCCGGCCTCGAAGTGCTGGAAGCGATCGCGCGCGAGTTCACCGACGACATCTGGATCTGCGCGCCGGACGAGGAGCAGTCGGGCATGGGCCACGCGCTCACGCTGACCCGTCCCGTGCGGCTGCGGAAGCACGGCGAGCGGCGCTTTTCCGTCACCGGTACGCCGACCGACAGCGTCACCATGGGGCTGCGCAACGTCATGGACGGCACGCCCGACGCGATCCTGTCGGGCGTCAATCGTGGTGCCAACCTCGCCGACGACATCACCTATTCGGGCACCGTCTCGGCGGCGATCGAGGGCGCGCTGGCGGGCATCCGCTCCATCGCGCTGAGCCAGGTGACCAGCCGCGACGGCGAAGCGGGGGCCGATACGTTCGACGCCGCGCGCAAATGGGGCGCGAAGGTCCTCGCCCCGCTGCTCGACGCGCCGCTGCCCAAGCGCACCCTGGTCAATGTCAACTTCCCGGCCATCGCGGGCGAAGCGGTGAAGGGCATCCGCGCCGTGCGCCAAGGCTTCCACGACTATTCGCGCGGCACCGTGGTGGAGGGGCGCGATCCGCGCGGCTTCCGCTATTACTGGTTCGGATTGCAGGCGATCGAGCACTCGCTCGACCATGGCACCGACCTGGAGGCTATCGACGAGGGCTATGTTTCGGTGACGCCGTTGCAATTGGACCTCACCCACCACGCCTCGCTCGGCGAACTGGGCGAGCGCTTCGCCTGATGCGCAGGCCGGCGCCCCTCGCGCTGGCCGCTGCCGCGCTCCTGCTGGTCGCGGCGGGCAATCCCGCGACCGAGACCCGGCACACCGTCGAGGAAGGCGAAACGCTGGGCGGCATCGCCAACCGGGCCGGGGTGGAAAAGGCGGCGATCGCGGCGGCGAACGGGCTCGTCGAACCCTACGCTGTGCAGGCGGGGCAGGTGCTGGTAATCCCGCGCCAGCGCAGCCACACCGTGAAAGCGGGCGAAACCGCGTTCGGCATCGCGCTGAAATACGACGTGCCGCTCGACAATCTCGCCATCGCCAACGGGCTGGAGAAGCCCTACCCCGTGCAGATCGGGCAGCAACTGATCATCCCGGCGCAGGTGGCGCAAGCCCCCACCGCCACCGCCCGTCCTGCGCCGCGCACCGAACCCTATTTCCGCTGGCCGCATGACGGGCGGGTGCTGCTGCCGTTCTCACCCACGCACGACGGGATCGATATCGCGGTCCAGACGGGCGACATGGTCCGCGCGGCGGCGAGCGGCACCGTGGTGTTCGCCGACAATGAACCGACCCGCTTCGGCCGGCAGGTGCTGATCGATCACGGCAATGGCTGGCAGACCTCCTATGGCCACCTGTCGCGCATCACCGTGAGGAAGGGCGACGTCATCAAGACCGGAGAGCGGATCGGGCTGGCGGGCGCGGCGGGCACCGCCACCCGGCCCGAACTTCATTTCGAAATCCGGCACGATGGCAAGGACATAGACCCCAAGAGCAAATTGCCGCCTCGCGACAAATAGGCTAGCCACCCCTTCTCCATGGCGAAGCAGATCGAAACCGTCGGCCGTCGCACGGCGCGCGGACCCCGCTACAAACCGCTGCGGCGCGCGGTGAAGATCCCCGTCTGGGGCGATCTTGGCATCCGGATCAGCCTGGCGCTGGGCCTCATCATGCTGGTGGTCATGATCCACTGGTGGGACCGTGACGGGCTGGTCGACAATCTCGATGGGGAGGTCAGCTTCCTCGACGTGATCTATTTCACCATGATCTCCATCACCACCACCGGCTTCGGCGATATCGCGCCGATTTCGGATCGGGCCCGGCTGGTAGAGGCGGTGATCGTGACGCCCGTCCGCTTCGCCGTGCTCTTCATTTTCGTCGGCACCGCCTACAACTTCATCATCAAGCGCAGCTGGGAGAAATTCCGCATGGCCCGTATCCAGGAACAATTGTCCGACCACGTGGTGGTCCTCGGCTACGGCATCAGCGGCTCGCAGGCGGTCGAGGAACTGATCGAGCGCGGGATCGAAGCAAGCTGCATCGTGGTGATCGACCCGAGCGAGGAGCGCCTGACCGAGGCGGAGAAGCTGGGCTGCAACGTCATGGCGGCGGATGCCACCCGCGACGACACGCTGGAGGCGGTGCGGATCGCCAACGCGCAATCGGTGCTGGTCTCCGCCGGGCGCGACGACACCTCCATCCTGATCGTGCTGACCGTGCGCCACCTCGCGCCCAATGTGCCGATCAGCGTGGTGGTGCGCGCGGACGACAACGAATTGCTGGCGCGGCAGGCGGGCGCGAACAACGTCATCAACCCGGTGCGCTTCACCGGCCTGCTGTTGGCGGGCAGCGCGAAGGGCGCGCATATCGCCGACTATCTCGCCGACCTCGCCTCCGTCAGCGGCAAGGTCCAGCTGGTGGAGCGCGAAGTGCGGGCGGACGAGATCGGGCGCTCGCTGAAGGAATCGTGCCAGGAGGGGATCGGCCTGCGCGTCTATCGCGATGGCCATGCGCTGGGCTATTGGGAAGATGCCTGCGCGGCGCTGGAGGCGGGCGACATCATCGTCGAGATCATTCCGACGAATGGCGGCGAGTACGTGCAGTTCACGTAGGTCGCCGCGCTTCGCACTATTTGAGCGCGGGTCAGTTGAACGCCACGAATACCGCGCCCATCGCCGCCATACCGACGACGAAATGGCCCGCGTCGATCAGGAACAACAGGCCCGGCTTGCGCTGGAACAGGTAGTTGATCCCGATCGCCGGGCTCATCACGAACGCGCCGAAGCCGATCGAGATCATCCAGATCGCCCGGTCGCTCGCACCCGTCATCGCGAACTGATGCGCGAGGACCAGCGCGATCAGCATCTCGAACAGGAAGGCGAGCAGGAATATCAGCCACATCGGCTTGCCGCCCCGCAACGTCTCTTCCGACAGGCCGGCCGCCCGCTGCCAGACCTTGCCGAACAGAACCCCGTACCACAGCGCGCCGACCACGAAGAATGCCAGCGCTGCCAGCACGATCGGCAGAATCGAAATCTGTCCCATGTCCAAAGCTCCCGCGTAAACCCGCCCCCGCTAGCGCATTGCGCGTCCGGGGTGTAGAGGCGGCGCGCATGAATACCGCCGCCACCACCCAACCCACGGTTCTGGCCGATCAGAAGAAGGTCGGCATGGTCAGCCTCGGCTGCCCGAAGGCGCTCGTCGATTCCGAGCGGATCCTGACCCGGCTACGCGCCGATGGCTATGCCATGAGCCCCGATTACGCCGGGGCCGACGTGGTGCTGGTCAACACCTGCGGCTTCCTCGATTCCGCGAAGGAGGAAAGCCTGGCCGCGATCGGCGAGGCGATCGCGGAGAACGGCCGCGTGATCGTGACCGGTTGCATGGGTGAGGAAGCGGACGCGATCCGCGCCGCCCATCCGCAGGTGTTGGCGGTGACTGGTGCCCACCAGTACGAACAGGTGGTGGAGGCGGTGCACCAATACGCGCCGCCCACGCAGGGGCCGTTCATCGACCTGATCCCTCAGCCCGACATCAAGCTGACCCCGCGCCACTACAGCTATCTGAAGATTTCGGAGGGGTGCAATCACTCCTGCGCTTTTTGCATTATCCCCGATCTGCGCGGGAAGCTCGCCAGCCGCCGCATCGACGCGGTGCTGCGCGAGGCGGAAAAGCTGGTCGCGGCGGGGACGAAGGAACTGCTGGTCATCAGCCAGGATACCTCGGCCTATGGGGTCGATACCCGCCACGAAGCGCGCGAGTGGAAGGGCCACGAGGTCCGTGCGCATATGACCGACCTGGTCCGCGAACTCGGGCAGCTGCGTACGTCCGAAGGCGCGCCCCCGTGGGTGCGGCTGCATTACGTTTACCCCTACCCCCATGTCGATCAGGTCATTCCGCTGATGGCCGAAGGGCTGCTGACGCCCTATCTCGACATCCCGTTCCAGCACGCCGCTCCTTCGGTGCTCAAGCGCATGAAGCGGCCCGCGAACGAGGCGAAGGTGCTGGAGCGGTTGAAGGGCTGGCGCGAAATCTGCCCCGACATCGCCGTCCGGTCGAGCTTCGTCGTGGGCTTCCCCGGCGAGACGGAGGATGATTTCCGCTATCTGCTCGACTGGCTGGAAGAGGCGCAGCTCGACCGCGTCGGCGGTTTCCGCTTCGAGCCGGTCGAAGGCGCGCAGGCCAATGCTTTGCCCGACCAGGTGCCCGAGGATATCAAGGAAGAACGCTACGCCCGCTTGATGGAGTGCACGACGCGTATCTCCGCAGCCAAGCTACAGGCGAAGGTCGGACGCACGCTGCCCGTCATCATCGACGAGGTGGGCGAACCCGACGAGGACGGCGATATCGGTGCCACCGGGCGCAGCCAGGCCGACGCGCCGGAGATCGACGGGCAGGTCTTCCTGCGCAACGTTCCCGAAACCCTCGCGCCGGGCGACATCGTGCAGGTCGCGGTCGAGGATGCCGACGCGCACGACCTGTTCGGGGTCGTGCGCTGACGCCGCCCCGATGAGGATACAGCACCGGCGGTATCTGCTGTTCCTGCTGGTAATGGCGCTCGCCGTCTGGCCCGCGCTGCTCGTCGCCGGCTGGGCCAGCGCGCTGCTGATCGCGTTCGATGTCGGCGTTATCGCCTTCGTGCTGTCGTGCATTCCGCTCTGGCGTCATGGTGAGGCCGGGGTCCTGCGCGCCGACGCACAGGCGAACGATGCGGGCGGCATCCTGCTGCTGCTCATCACCGCGCTGATCAGCGCCAGCGTGACCGCGGCATTGTCGGCCCTGCTGGCCGGGAAAAGCTCCCTGTCCGGTCCGGAAATTGCGCTGATGGTGGGGACCCTGCTGGCGAACTGGTGCTTCGCCAATCTCGTCTTCACCTTCCACTACGCGCGCCTGTACTGGAGCGACGATCCGGACGAGGGCCGGGCGGGCAAGCGCGGCGGGCTGGACTTTCCGGGCGGCGCGGCCCCGGGTTTCTCGGATTTCGTGAACTTCGCCTTTGTCATCGGGATGACCTGCCAGACGGCGGACATAGAGATCACCGGGCGGCACATCCGCCGGGTGTCGACGTTCCACGCGCTGTTCGCATTTGTGTTCAACCTGGGTATTCTGGCCTTGACGGTAAACACTCTCGCGTCGGTTTAGGGAGGCTCGTAGTGCGCCAGCGGCAAACCATCCTCGGCGTGGAGACGCCCGGCCCCGGGCTGACCGAAATCACGCAAGAGATCGCGGAGTGGATCGCGGACACCGGCATCACCGAAGGTCTGCTGACCGTGCTATGCCGCCATACGAGCGCGAGCCTGATGATCAACGAGAACGCCGCGCCCGCCGTGCGCCGCGACATCGTGCACTGGCTGGACCGGATCGCGCCCGAAAGCGCGGCCTACGAGCATGACGACGAGGGGCCGGACGATATGCCCGCCCACCTCAAGGCGGCGCTGACGGGGGTGAACCTGTCCATTCCGGTTCTGGGCGGGAAGCCGCTGCTGGGCACCTGGCAGGGCGTGCTTCTGGTGGAGCACCGCGCACGCCCCCACCGGCGCGAGATCGCGCTGCATCTGCTGGGCGAGTAGCCCGACCGGCTCAGACGACCAGGCGGGGCTTAGCCTCTTCCTTGTCGCCGCGGCGATCCGCCATGCGCACGCAATTCTTCCCGTCCGCCTTCGCCTGGTAGAGCGCGGCATCCGCCAGCGCGACGACGTCTCCCACCCCGGAGGCCGATTCGGGGACCGTCGCCACGCCCAGCGACGCGCTGATCTTCGCGCCGTGAATTTCCGAGAGGGTCTCGATCCGCTCGCGCAGCAGATCACCCTTCACCAGCGCCCCGTCCTGATCGCAGCCGGGCAGGATCACCAGCAGCTCCTCGCCGCCATAGCGCGCGACCACGTCCGACGGTCGCAATGCGCCGACCAGTTGCGACGCGACGTCGCGCAGCACCGTATCGCCCATCGCATGGCCATGGACATCGTTCAGCGTCTTGAAGTTGTCGAGATCGAGCATGATCACGGACGTCGCCTGGCCGGTCCGCTCGCCAAGGCAGATATAGCGCTCCAGCACGTCCTCGATATAGCGCCGGTTGTAGAGGCCCGTCAGCGGATCGCGCAGCGACTGCGTGCGCAGCTTTTCGCGCAGCGAAATGTTCGACAGGGCGAGCGACATCGAGTCGGCCAGCGCGCGGCAGACGCGGCGAACCTCCATCAATCGGTCGAACGATCCCTCGTCGCTGGCGCAGGATGCCACCAGCAGGCCATAGATCTGCCCGCGGGCCATCATCGGCACTTCGACAGACGCGACCCCGGCCGCATGATGCGAACAGACCAGCGTCTGGCAGTGCGGGTCGTTGATATGCGGCTTGCCCCGCTTCAACCCCCAGCAGTGGCCGGGTATCAGCGTATCGTTCGGAGTGGGCAGGTCGCCGGTATTCCAGTGCGTCACCAGATCCAGGCGGTCGCGCGAATTGTTGAAGACATAGAGCGCGCCCGCGAAGCTCGGCAGCAGGCGCGAGGCAGTGGCCTCCAGCACCGAGCCGGCATCCTCGTGCCCCTCCGCCGCCTGCAACATGTCGGTCATCGCGAAGAGTTCTTCGTTGTGATGCTTAAGCCGACTTGCTTCCTCGCGTTCGGCCCGGGTGCGTTCGAGCGCGCCCATGACCGAATGGCGGATGCGGTAGCGCATGACCATGAGGCCGAGCGAGGCCGCAATGGCTACCACGATCATAGCCTTCGCGCCGATCGCGGGCAGGAACAACGCGACGGTCAGCCCCAGCGTCAGCACGCCATGGAAGACTTCGGCCCCGACCTGTTGCCAAGGCCGCGCCTTCAACCGCTGCAGATATGATAGTCCTGCCGGATCGCTCATACATGTCCCTCCGCCGCCACCCTCTAGAACGATACGGATGAAAAAATGTTAAGAGGGGCCACCGTAGCGACCGCCAATCGACGCCGCCGCGAAACCAGATCGGCAAGGCGGCGTTGGGAAGGCATGGCCCTTTCCATCGAGATGAACTTCGCCTTCCGCACGGAAGAGGTGATCGACGTGCTGCTTCAATTCGAAGCGGCGATGATCCCGGAGCAGACGCTGCGCGATTATCACACGTTAATTCCGCCGCACGAGCATTTCGCGCGCATTCCGGCCCAGGATGGGATCGGCGACCGGCTGTGGATCCGGGCGCAGGGGCGGGTCGAGGCTGGGTACCGCGCCCGGGTTCAGGTCGATCGCATGCTGAGCGAGCTGTCGCAGCTGGAGCGCATGGATCTGCACGACCTGCCGGGCGAGACGGTGCCCTATCTCTTCGACAGCCGCTATTGTCCGGCGGACCGCTTCCAGACCTTCGTCCATGACGAGTTCGGGACGCTTTCCGGTGGAGGGCAGATCGTCGCGATGCGCGACTGGATCGCGCGCAAGTTCACCTACACCCCGGGTAGCAGCACCGCGACCACCACCGCGCTCGATAGCTTCACCGAACGCCGCGGCATCTGCCGGGACTATGCTCACATGATGGTGACCTTCGCCCGTGCCGCGGGGATCCCCGCGCGCTTCGTCAGCTGCTACGCCCCCGACGTTACGCCGCAGGATTTCCATGCGGTGGCGGAGGTTTTCCTTGCCGACGAGACCACGCCGGGCGGCGGTGCCTGGCACTTGGTCGATGCGACCGGAATGGCCGAGCCGGGCGAGATCGTGAAGATCGGGATTGGGCGCGACGCCGCCGATGTCAGCTTCATGACCAGTTTCGGAATGACCGAGTTCCTCGAAAAGACGGTCAGCGTCGTTCGTGAATAGGTATGCGGGTGTTTTGACTTTCCGGCGCGCATCGGGTGGTGGTGCGGGCCATCGGATGATAGCTTTGCTGCATCGCACCACGATTGTTCGACGGGGGATTTAGCGCGCGCATGAGCTTTACCGCAGACCGGCTGATCCTGTTCGGCGCGACCGGCGATCTGGCGCAGCGGATGCTGCTGCCTTCGCTTTGCGCGCTTGACGCCGACGAACTGATCCATCCGGATCTGAAGATCATCGGCACCGCACGGTCCGAAATGGACGATGCGGGCTTTCGCGATTTCGCGCGCAAGGCGCTGGAGAAATACCTGCCCGCCGACCGGCGCGGCGGGATGGCGGATTTCCTCAACCGCCTCAGCTACCAGCCGCTCGATGCTACCACGCTGGAGGGGTACGAGGAGCTGGCCGAGAAGGCCGGGCGCACCGGCAACGGCTTGGCGATCTTCCTCTCCACCGCGCCCAGCCTGTTCGAACCGACGATCGCCGGGCTGAAGCATGCAGGGCTTACCACCGGAGACGTGCGGATCGGGCTGGAGAAGCCGCTCGGCGTCGACCTGGTAAGCAGCCGCGAGATCAACGACGCGGTCGCCAGCGCCTTCAGCGAGGACCGAATCTACCGGATCGACCACTATCTGGGCAAGGAGACGGTCCAGAACCTGCTCGCCCTGCGCTTCGCGAACATCCTGTTCGAGCCGATCTGGAATTCCAACTACATCGACCATGTCCAGATCACCGTCGGGGAGACGGTCGGGCTGGAATCGCGCGTCGCCTATTACGACGACAGCGGCGCGCTGCGCGACATGGTACAGAACCACATGCTGCAACTCCTCGCGCTCGTGTGCATGGAACCGCCCACCAGCTTCGACGCTACCGCCATCCGTGATGAAAAGGTGAAGGTGCTGCGTGCCCTGCGCCGGGTGGCCGATGGCGAGACGGTGACCGGGCAGTACCGCGCGGGCGCGGTCGGCGGCGAAGCGGTGCCGGGTTACGACGACGAGCTGGGCAAGGACAGCGACACCGAAACCTTCGTCGCGATCAAGGCGCATGTCGACAACTGGCGCTGGAAGGGGGTGCCCTTCTACCTGCGCACCGGCAAGCGATTGCCCAAGCGCATTACCGAGATCGTGGTCCAGTTCCGCCAGATCCCCTATTCGATCTTCGACGGGCGCGGCGCGAAGACGCAGCCCAACCGGCTGGTGATCGGTATCCAGCCGCGGGAGAACGTGCATCTGGCGCTCATGGCGAAGATGCCCGGGCTCGACCGCGAGGGCATTCGCCTGCGCTCCGTACCGCTAGACATCAGCCTGCCCGATGCCTTCAAGGGTCCGCATCGCCGGATCGCCTATGAGCGATTGCTGCTCGACCTGATCGAAGGCGACCAGACGCTGTTCGTGCGGCGCGACGAGGTGGAGGCGCAATGGGAATGGATCGACGCGATCCGCGCACGCTGGGCCGAGGAAGGCAGCGAGCCGAAGGAATACACCGCAGGCAGCTGGGGTCCCAGCGCCGCGATCGCGCTCGCCGAACGCGACGGAGTAACTTGGCATGAGTAACCGGTCATGAGCAAACTACACGACACCGTCCATGCCGTGACCCAGCGGATCATCGAGCGCTCCAGGCCAGGGCGCGACCGCTATCTGGAGCTGATGGACCGCGAGCGCGACCGCGCGCCGGACCGTGCGCATGTGTCCTGCTCCAATCTCGCCCACGCCTATGCCGGGGCGCTGGAGGATCAGGAACGGCTGAAGGCGGGCGGCGCGGTCAATCTGGCCATCGTTACCGCCTATAACGACATGCTGTCCGCGCATCAGCCCTATGGCCGATATCCGGAGCGCATGAAGATCTACGCGCGCGAGGTTGGGGCCACCACGCAGGTCGCTGGTGGAACGCCCGCGATGTGCGACGGTGTGACGCAGGGGCAGGACGGCATGGAGCTTTCGCTGTTCAGCCGCGACACCATCGCGCTCGCCACCGGCGTCGCAATGAGCCACGCGATGTACGACGGGATGTTCCTGCTCGGTATTTGCGACAAGATCGTGCCGGGTCTGCTGATGGGCGCGCTGCGGTTCGGCCATCTGCCGGGCATCTTCGTACCCAGCGGCCCGATGCCCAGCGGCATTCCCAACAAGGAAAAGCAGCGCGTGCGCCAGCTTTATGCCGAGGGCAAGGTGGGCCGCGACGAGCTGCTCGAAAGCGAGAGCCGGAGCTATCATTCGCCCGGCACCTGCACCTTCTACGGCACGGCAAATTCCAACCAGATGATGATGGAGATGATGGGCCTGCACGTGCCGGGTGCAGCCTTCGTCCAGCCGGGCACCAAGCTGCGTCAGGCGCTGGACCGGGCGGCGGTGCACCGGCTCGCCGCGCTGGCGGGCGATACCGAGCGCAGTCTCGCGCGGTGCGTGAACGAAAAAGCGATCGTCAACGCGGCGGTGGGCCTGCTCGCCACGGGCGGATCGACCAACCACGCGATCCACATCCCGGCGATGGCCCGCGCGGCGGGCATTTCGATCGACTGGACCGATCTGGCCGAGCTCAGCCATGTCGTGCCCTTGCTGGCGCGCGTCTATCCCAACGGTTCGGGCGACGTGAACGCGTTCCACGATGCGGGCGGAATGGGCTACGTGATCGGCGAACTGCTCGACGCGGGCCTCGCCCACCGCGACATTGCCACGATCTGGGACGGGGACTTGTCGGCCTACGCGCTCGAACCCGGGCTCGACGGCGACGAGCTGACCCACCGCGCGACCGGCCCGTCGGGCGACGACACCATGCTGCGCCCGGCCAGTAACCCGTTCCAATCCGATGGCGGGATGCGGCTGGTGGAGGGCAATCTGGGCCGCGCCTGCTTCAAGACCAGTGCGGTCGAGAAGGAACGCTGGACGATCGAGGCGCCGTGCCGCGTGTTCGCCGACCAGCACGAGGTGGCCGAGGCGTTCAAGGCGGGCGAGCTCGACCGCGACGTGATCGTCGTCGTGCGGTTCCAGGGCCCGCGCGCCAACGGCATGCCCGAACTGCACAAGCTGACTCCGCCGCTGGGGGTACTGCAGGATCGCGGCTACCGCGTCGCGCTGGTCACCGACGGGCGCATGTCGGGTGCCAGCGGCAAGGTGCCGTGCGCGATCCACGTCACGCCAGAGGCGCTGGAGGCGGACGACGGGAGCTTCGGTCCGCTCGCCTATCTGCGTGACGGCGACATGGTGAAGCTGTGCGCCGACACCGGCACGCTGTCGACCGATGCCGATCTCACCAGCCGCGATCCTGCCCCCGCTCCCGCACCTGACTGGGGCGTCGGGCGCGAGCTGTTCGCGATGTTCCGCCAGAACGCCGACGGCGCGGAACAGGGCGCGAGCCCGGTGCTGGCGGCGGCGGGGCTATGAGCATCGAGCTCGTCACCGTCGATATCGGCGGCACCCATGCGCGCTTCGCCCTCGCGAGCGTCGCAGACGACGGTACGATCTCTCTGCGCGAACCGACCACGCTGCATACCGACGATCACGCCAGCTTCCAGACGGCGTGGCAGGATTATCGCGAGCGGCAGGGCGGATCGTTGCCCGGCAACGTCGCCATCGCGATCGCCGGGCCGGTTGGGGGCGAGGTCATCCGCTTCACCAACAACCCTTGGGTCATCCGCCCTGCGCTGATCGGTAGCAAGCTGGGCTGCGACCGCTTCACCATCGTCAACGATTTCGAAGCGGTGGCCTATGCCGTGGCCCGCGCGCCGCACGAACAGTTCGAACATCTCGCCGGCCCGGACCAGCCGCTGGCGAACGAAGGGACGATCAGCGTCCTGGGCCCCGGAACCGGCCTGGGCGTGGCGCATCTCTGGCGCGCAGGCGACGATTACCGCGTCCAGGCAACCGAGGGCGGGCATATCGAATTCGCGCCGCTCGACCCGATCGAGGATGCCCTGCTTGCGCGGCTGCGGCGGCGCCACCGGCGCGTATCGGTGGAGCGGGTGGTATCCGGCCCCGGCATCGTCGACATCTACCAGGCGCTCGCCGCCATGGAGAAGCGCCCCGTTCCCGATCTGGAGGACGTCGCTATCTGGACGGCGGGCCTTGACGGATCGGACCCGCTTGCCGCCGCGGCGGTCGATCGCTTCTGCCTGTCGCTCGGCAGCGTGGCGGGTGACATCGCGCTGGCGCAGGGCGGCTTCGCCGGCGTCGTGATCGCCGGCGGGCTCGGCTATCGCCTGCGCGAGATGCTGCCCGCCTCCGGCTTCGCCCAGCGGTTCATCGCCAAGGGCCGTTTCGAAGGCCTTATGTCGGGCATCCCCGTAAAACTCATCACCCATCCCCAGCCCGGCCTGTTCGGCGCCGCGGCAGCATTCGCGAGGCAGCATCCGTGACCCAGATCGCAACCATCATGCAAACCGCGCCGGTCATCCCGGTGATCGTGATCGACGATCTCGACCATGCCGTACCGCTGGCGGAGGCGCTGGTCGAAGGCGGGCTGCCCGTGCTCGAAGTGACGCTGCGCACGCCCGCCGCGCTCGACGCCATCCGCGCGATGAAGCAAGTCGACGGGGCGATCGTCGGGGCCGGCACAGTGTGCAATGGCGAGCAGCTGGATGCCGCCGTCGAGGCGGGAAGCGAGTTCATCGTCTCCCCCGGCCTTACCGAACCGCTGGCGAAGGCGGCGGAGCGGGCGGACGTGCCGTTCCTGCCCGGCATCGCCACCGCTGCCGACATCATGCGCGGGCTCGACCTGGGCCTGACCCATTTCAAGTTCTTCCCGGCGGAGGCGGCGGGCGGCCTGCCTGCGTTGAAAGCGCTAGCCGCACCCTTCCACCAATGCCGGTTCTGCCCGACCGGTGGCATTACCGAACAAAACGCCCCCGACTGGCTCGCCTTCGATCCGGTGCTGTGCGTCGGCGGCAGCTGGGTCGCCCCGCGCGGCGCGCCCGATCATGCCGCCATCGCCGCCAGCGCAAGGGCCGCAAAGGAATTGAACCGATGAACACACCGCAAGATCTCAGCGAGCGCCTGCAGGAACTGCACAAGCGCACGGCTGAAACGCCCATGTTCAATCCCGTCTTCCAGCTCGCGCTCGATCTGTCGCGCGAACTGGAAGCAGGCGAGATCGACCTCGACACGATCGAGCACATGGTCTGCTCGCTGGAGCAGGAGGCGCTGACGAGGCGCGGCGACCACGTTCGCGATCTGCTGGGCCTGAACGAAGGCGGGGCGTCCGCCCTGCCCGAGCCGGCCGATTTCGGATCGCTGCGCGAGGAATGGGAGCACCCGCGCCTGCACGCGGTGTTCACCGCCCACCCGACCTTCCTGATGACGCCGGATCAGTCTGCCGCGCTCGCGGCGGCCGCGGGCGAAGAAACGCCGGTTGGGGACGAGGTGTGCGTGAAGGTGAAGGATCGCCCGGCGATCACCCTCCCTTACGAACACGAGCGCGCCATGCGCGCGATAGGTCATGCGCAGGACGCACGCGATACGATCGTGACCCGCATCCTGCGCGATGCCGCAGACCGTTTCCCCGAGCGGTGGCGCGAGCTGAAGCCGCTACCGTTCCGCTTCGCCACTTGGGTGGGCTACGACATGGACGGGCGGACCGACATCCGTTGGCACGATTCGATCGGCTTCCGGCTGAAGGAAAAGGCCATGCGGTTGCAGCGCTATTGCGACCAGCTGGCGGCGATCGATGCCGAACACGAACTGCTCGACACGCTGCGTCCGGCGCAGGACTATGCCGCCGCGCGCGCCGACGACTTCGCGCAGGACCTGTCCGCGCCGGGCGACCTTTCGGAAGCGGCCAATCGCCTGACGCGCAACGATCCGCACAAGCTGCTGAGCCTCGAACCCGTCATCGCTTCGCTCGAGGCCGAAGCGGGCAGCGCGACCGAAGCACGGGCGACCGAGCTGCTGACCCTCGCCGCCGCGATGCGGGCCGACGGGCTCGGCATGGGCTGGATCCATTTCCGCGTGAATGCGAAGCAGCTCCACAACGCGATCCGCCGCCGGATCGAGGGCGGCGAGGATCTCGACATCGGCAGCCAGGGCGCGATGAAGGTGCTGCGCCGGATGATCGCCGATATCGAGCCGCTGCGATCCAATTTCGGCGCCCTGGCGATCGAGGCGAGCACCGCGATCCGCCAGTTCCTCGCCATGGCGCAGATCCTCCACCATATCGACGCGGATCAGCCGATCCGCATGTTGGTGGCCGAATGCGAGGAACCGAGCACGGTCATGGCTGCGCTCTATTTCGCGAAGCTGTTCGGCATCTCCGACAAGGTCGACGTCTCGCCCCTGTTCGAAACCGAGAACGCGCTGGAGCATGGTGGCCGCCTGCTCGACGCGCTGCTGCAGGAAAGCGAATTCCAGAAATACGCCCGCACCCGTGGGCGCATCTGCATACAGACCGGTTTTTCCGACGCGGGTCGCTTCGTCGGCCAGATTCCCGCCGGGCTCTCGATCGAGCGCCTGCAAGGCCGCATGGCCGATGCCTGCGCGCCAACGCGCTGACTGATGTCGCCGCGCTGGTCTTCAACACGCATGGCGAGGGGATGGGCCGCGGGGCGCATCCGGCCAGCTTCGCCGACCGGCTCGAATGGCCGATGTCGCCATGGGCACGCGGTCGTTTCGCGCGCGGACGCATCCGGCTGGAGCCGGAGGCCAGCTTCCAGGGCGGCGACGGCTACCTGCTGTTCGAGACCCCCACGCTGGCGCGCGCCACGCTGGAGCAGATTGCCGCCTACCGCCCGCCTGCCGGGGGCGAAGAGCCCGATCCGTTCTACACGCGCACCGATCTCAGCCTCGATTTCTACCGCGCGATCCGCACGCATCAGCACGAACATCTGGAGAGTCGGACCTACGCCCGCGCGGTGACCGCCTTCGGGCTCGGCCTGCTCAACACCACCGGCAGCCGCGTCGCGCGCCGCCAGTCGGACCTGTCGGCGGAACGCGAGATGAGCCTGCGGCAGATCCGCGCGATCCCGCACAACGCGATCCTGCAGCAACTGGGTTACCCCGTGAACATCATCGCGGGGATCGGCAGCGCGGCGGACGGCAATGTGGAGGAAATCGCGCAACTGCTCGATTCGAGCGCGCGCGGTCGCCAGCTGATGAGCCTTGCGCGGTCGTCCAACGCGCTTGCCAGCATCAAGACGGTCGCCGCCTTCGGCGAACTTTTCAACTCCGCCTACTGGGCCAGCCGGACCTATCGCGGGACGGAGGAAAGCATCGCCGATGCATGCCAGGCGCTGGCCGATTACCTGACCAAGGACGACCGCAACGGCGTGTTCCGCCGCCTTGCGAGCCGGTTGCGCATCGACGCGCTCAAATTCCATCGCCTGCTCGATCTTTTGCCGGAGGAAACGGCGCCGCCGGGACGCGAAGAGACGCGGCGCTTCATCGGGGTGCTGCAATCGCTGCGGCTGACCCTGTTGCAGCACATGTTCCTGAAGGCGGTGGCGCTTCCCAGCTTCAGCCGGGCGAACGACATCAGCCGCGACGACGTGCTGGAAATGGTCTTCACCCTGCGGATCGACGATGCGCTGGCGCAGATGCGGCGTGCCTTCCCGACCAGCTTCCCGCAGATCGGCGATTTCGACCTCGACGAGGCGAGCGATTTTCCGGATCGCGATACCGACGGCTATGGCCAGATCGGGCGCGAATATATCGATCCGATCGAGCGCGCCTACGATCTGTCGCTGCGGATCGGCGGTGCGATCGCGCAGGTCTTCGGCGCGCACGGCTAGCTCCCTCCCCGACCGACATGGCGGAGGCGAGGTTACCAATGGCTATGCCAGTCATGGCTGCGTGGGCGTGCCGGATGGGTTCGCGGCCGAGCTCTTCGCCGCGACCGAAAAGGGCGACAAGGTCGTCATCACTCGCGGCAAGCAGCTCGGGATGGGCGAGAAAATCCTCTAGTTCAGCCCGAACGACGAGGTGGCTCGGCCTCGAACCGCCAGCTATCGACATCGGGCTCCCGGCGCGCCAGCACGCCCCCGAGCGACGCGTTGTCGCCATTGTGCAAACGCTCGATCATCCGCGCGATCTCGGAACGCGGCACTCCCCCCGTCCCCAGCGCAGTGAGGATCAGAGCGACCACCTCGATCTCGATCAATCGGGGATGGCCGTAGCGAAACACGTAGCCGTCTCCAGCCTTCTCCACGCCGCTGTCGAACGTGCCTTTCGCGACATACGCGATGGCCTCTTCCGCGTCTGCCAGATGGCGGGCGCTTTCGGCCACTGCCAGCGGATCGAGCCAGTCCTGTCCGGCGAGAAAGGCACGCACCCGCGCGCGCTCGAAGCGGCTATCCTCGTTCGAAGGATCGCGCACCGGCTCTATCTCCGCCGCCGCGACAACCGCCTCCAGCTCCTCGCGCCGCCAGCCGAGTAGTGGGCGAAAGACCTCGCAATCGAGCGGTTGCGGCTCGGCGAAGCTCAGCCGACCGCGCGGGCGGACTCCAGCCAGCCCCGCCAGCCCGCTGCCCCGGTTGAGCCGCATCAGCAGCGTTTCCGCCTGATCGTCGGCATGGTGGGCCGTGGCGAGGCCCGCCACTTCGCGCTCCGCCAGCCACCGACCCAGCGCGGCATAGCGCGCCGCACGCGCCCGCTGGTGCATATTACCCGCGCCCACTTCCACGCGCAGCGTTCTGTGCGGCACGCCGAGGGATGCGCACAGGTGCGCGACCATCGCCGCCTCGTCCGCGCTTTCGGGCCGCAAGCCGTGATCGACGGTCGCCGCTTCCACCATGCCGGGCATCGCGGCATGGGCCAGCAGCAGCAGGGCGAGGCTGTCCGGCCCGCCCGATACCGCCAGCCCCAGCCTGCGGCCCGCAAACCCCACGGCGGCGAGATCGCCGCGAAAGCGCTCGATCAGCGCGGGGGCAGGCGCGGTGTCAATTTTTGCAGGTGACCTTCTTGCGGTTCGCCTCGTACTCGCTCTGCAAGCGGCCCGCCGCGATCGAGGGATAGGTCTCGCTGAATTCCGACAGCGCTATGCAGGCGCGGTTGGTGTCGTCCAGTGCGATCATCGACACCGCGAGATAGAGCAGGCTATCGGGCGCGCGCGCCGCTGCGCGGTCGGCCTGGTAGTTCTTGATGAACCACGCCGCCGCCTCGCGCGGCTTGCCATCGTCGAGATAGGCCCGCCCGAGCAGATTGCGGCCATAGGTGGTGCGCCAGTGGCTGGGATACTTGTCGACGAACAGGGTCAGCTGCTGCTCCGCCTCGGGAAAGAAACCGGCGTCCCAAAGGCGGAAGCCGTAGGAATATTCGTCGTCGCCCGCATCGTCGGTCTGCGGCTTCATGATTTGCTGCACCGCCGCCAGACGTTGGGCGGTGGGACCCGAAGGCGTCGGTGCGGGCGTGGAACTTGCGGGCGGGCTCGACGTCGTGGCGGCAGTGGTCGGGGGCCGGTTCGCCGGCGTGCCGACCGTCGTTGCGGGGGTGGAATTCCCCTGCGCCGCCGCCGCCGCGGCGGTGCCCGTGGTCTCGATCGCGGACAGGCGGGTATCGAGTTCGGACAGATTGTTGGCGTTCTGCTCCACTTGCGCGGTAAGGCGCTGCAGGCTGCTTTCCATTGCATCGAGGCGCGCCAGCACGTCCGTCACCGCCGTGGTGGAAGTGGTGGAAGGCTGCGCCCCGGTGCGCGGCGCGCCGGTGATCTCAGGCTCGAAATAACGGCTGTCGCCGCCGGGAAAGACCGTGCGCTGCAAGGCGCGCACTTCCGCCTCCAGCTTGCGCAGCCGCACTTCGGCATCCGCGTCCTGCGCCGCGGCGGGCACCGCCTGCAGCGTGAGCACGGCAAGCGCCGCCCCCCACAGGATATTGCGATGGCGTCTGATCATTCTCGTAAGCTCCCTGCGGACCGCATCCGCGCGGTCCCGATTGATATTCCTGCACCCTGGTTCCGCCGGTCCGAACCGCGTCTGAACGCCGGCTCGCGATACTATCCCTTGCCTGCCGCGTGTCGAGGGAGGCCCGAGCTGCGGCGGGGGAAAATCGCGACGACACGCCCGTGCCGCCGGGTTCGTCGGTGGTTCAGGTCGGCGAGGTGGCCGGCGCCGACGCCGAAGGCGCGGATGGGCTGGGTACGGGCGTGGCGTTCGCGCGGTCGGTCAGCGCCTGCGGCGTGACCGACACGTCCTTCACGATCTCGTCCTTCTCCGACAGCTTGGGCACCGGCTTGCCGCCCACGGTGATCGCCAGCGCGTAGGGCCGTCCGGTCCAGACCTGCGGGTCCTTCGCATCGGCGGGGACGGTGTAGCTTTCGCCCTTCGCCATCTGTTTCTGCATCAGCTGGTTGCCGTCGCCATCGTAGAATTTCACCCAGGTATCGTCCATCAGCGCGGTGAACACGACCGGTCCGGTCGGCGCGGCGGGGGCCGCCTGTGACGCGCGCGGAGCTGCGGCAGCCTGGCGTGGGGCTGAGCTCGATTCAGGCCGATCGATGATCGATCCCGGCCCGGTGCCCGGCGCAAAGAAGGTGCGGTAAAAGGTGTAACCGCCCACGATCAGCAGCACGAGCGCCACGATGGAGAGGAACACGAGCCCGCGCGAGGGGACGCGCGCCGGGTCGCCCGGTTCGAACTTGGTCTCGCGGCGATAGGCCCGTTCGACCTCCCCATCCTCGAGCTCGCGGCGCACGCCTTCCGCCGTTTCGTCCTCGTCCAGCCCCACAGCCCGTGCGTAGTTGCGGGAAAATCCCAGCGCGTAGGTTCGGGCAGGAAGGCTGGCGAAATCGTTCGCCTCGATCGATTGCAGATGGCGGCGCGGCACCTTGGTTTCGTCCGCCACCTGGTCCAGTGTCAGCCCCCGCTCCTCGCGCGCTGCCTTCAGCCGATCGCCGACCCGGATCGTCGGCGATGCGCCTTCCGCCGGCGCATCGATACCCTCCGCGCCTTCCGCGACCGGTTCGTCGGCGGTCCGTTCTTCTGCTTGCATCAGTCCCAATCGCTCATGTGTCCGGCCCCTACTCCCCCCTCTTCCTAGCGCCGGGGGGTGCCTGTCAAGGCGGCACCCGCGCCTGGTGTGCGCTATTGCGTGTCGATACCCTTCGCCTGCGCCCAGTCGGCTATTGCTTCGCGCAAGCAGCCGGGCGGGCGCACCAGCCATTCGTCCATCGCGGCCTCGATCTCGGCCAGGTCGACCTGGCGCACCAGTTCCTTGATCGGGCCGACCGAGCTGGGGGTGATCGACAGGCGGCGGATGCCGACGCCCAGCAGCGCCAGCGCCTCCAGCCGCCGGCCACCCATCTCGCCGCATACGCCGAGGTCGATCGGCTGGCCCTGCGTCCCGCGCACGAGGCGGCGCAGGAACCGCAGGATCGCCGGGCTGAGCCAGTCGTAACGCTCCGCCAGCTTGGGATTGGCGCGATCGGCGGCGAACAGGAACTGGGTCAGGTCGTTGGTGCCGATCGACATGAAGGAGATGCGCGGGATCATCAGGTCCAGCACTTCGGCGAGTGCCGGCACCTCCAACATCACGCCATAGCGGATGGTTTCTGGCAGCATCTTCTTGCGGTCGCGCATGTAATCGAGCTGTTCGTCGAACACCGCCTTCGCCGCATCGAATTCCCACGGCTCCGCCACCATCGGGAACATGACATTGAGGGGGCGGCCACCGGCGGCCTCCAGCAGGGCGCGGGCCTGCGCCTTCAGCAATCCCTTACGCTCCATCGCCAAGCGCAGCGCGCGCCAGCCCATGGCCGGGTTCTCGTCCTGCTCGGCATACTCGGAGGCGAGATAGGGCACCGCCTTGTCTCCCCCGATATCGACCGTGCGGAACACCACCGGCTTGCTCCCGGCGGCGTCCATCACGTCGCGATAGAGCCTAGTCTGCCGCTCGCGCTGGGGCAGGGTCGCGGAAACGAGGAACTGGAACTCGGTCCGGAAGAGGCCGATGCCGTCCGCACCGACGAGGTTGAGCGACGAGATGTCGTCGCGCAGCCCCGCATTCATCATCACCTGGATGCGCGTTCCGTCCCGCGTGAACGGCTCCACGTCGCGCAGTTCGGCATAGCTGGCGAGGCGTTTCTTCGTCTGGGCGAAACGCGCCTCGAACGCCTGCAACATGGTCTGCGCCGGCCGCGCGGTTGCCGTGCCCGCATCTGCATCCAGCAGCACCTCGTCACCTTCGCGGACCATGCCGCGAAGGCCCCGCACGCGGCCCAGCACCGGCACCGCCATCGCCCGCGCGACGATCACCACATGCGCGGTGAGCGAGCCTTCCTCCAGGATCACGCCCTTGAGCTTGCGCCGGTCGTATTCGAGCAGTTCGGCCGGACCCAGGTTCTTCGCGATCAGGATCGTGTCGCGCGGCAACCCCTTGCTCGCCGCGGTGCCGATCTGGCCCGAGACGATCCGCAGCAGCCGGTTCGACAGGTCCTCCAGATCGTGCATCCGGTCGGCCAGCAGCGGATCGTCGATCTCGCGCATCCGCATCCGGGTGCGCTGCTGCACCCGCTCGATCGCCGCTTCCGCCGTCAGCCCGGAATCGATCGCCTCGTTGATGCGCCGCGACCACCCTTCGTCATAGGCGAACATCTTGTAGGTCTGGAGCACCTCCTCGTGCTCGCCCCCGGCGCCGAATTCGGCCTGCTGCGCCATGGTATCGATCTGGTCGCGCATCCGGTCGAACGCGCGATAGACCCGCTGCCGCTCCACCTCCACGTCCTCGGCGACGACCTGGTCGATGGTGACGCGCGGCTGATGATAGACCGCGACGCCGCTCGCCAGCCCCTTCACCAGCGGCAGCCCCTCCATCTTGGCGGGTTCGGTGCTCGCCCTGGTCAGGCCGAGCGCCTCCTCCTCGTCGATCAGACCTGTGTTGGCGATCAGTTCGGACAGGACCATCGCGGTGGTCTGCAACGCCTCGATCTCGACATCCTCGTACCGCCGTGGATCGAGGTGCTGCACGTTGAGCGCGCCCACCGCGCGTTCGCGATAGACGATCGGAACGCCGGCGAAGGAGTGGAACTTCTCCTCCCCCGTTTCGGGCCGGTACTGGAAATCGGGGTGCGCCTTCGCCTCGGCCAGGTTCAGCGTCTCCACATTCTGGGCAATGGTGCCGGTCAGCCCCTCGCCCAGTGCCATGCGGGTGACGTGCACCGCCTCCTGCTTCAGCCCGCGGGTCGCGAACAGCTCCAGCATCCCTTCGCGCAGGAGGTAGATCGAGCACACTTCGCTATCGAGCGCTTCGCCCACGATCTCCACCACGCGGTCAAGCTTGCCCTGCGCGTGAAGACGCGAGGCCATTACCTCGTGCAGGTGGGTCAGGATCTGACGGGCGGCGGCGGCGGCGCTCATACCGAACCGCCTAGCCTATCGCGCGGCAATTGGGAAATACGGTGAATGCCGTGCGCGGGTGCGCTCAGCAGGTGCCGAGCTCCTCCTTCAGGCGCAATTTCTCGCGCTTCAGGCGCTGGAGCATCGCATCGTCGGGCGCGGGCCGGGTCATTTCCTGCGCGATGGCGGCTTCGATACCCGCATGCTTGGATTTGAGGGCGCTGACATGCGATGCATTCATGTGCTTTCTCCTTTTGGCCGTTGGTCGGAAGGGCGCGCGAGAGCACCGATCCGACTCGGTGATATGACCATATTTGGCAAAGCCTGCGAAGTCCTTGCCAGGCCGATAGCGATGGGCCAGTGCTGGCGCGGGACGAGACGATGACGGCGTGATCGGGGGCAAGATGCGATGACCGAAGCGGAACTTCGCAAGCGCCTTGAGCACCTGAGGGTGGAACATCGCGACATGGATGCCGCCATCGCGGCGCTGACGGAAACGGGCGGCGGCGGCGACCAATTGCAGATTGCCCGGCTCAAGAAGCGCAAGCTCGCCCTGCGCGATCAGATCGCCGCGATCGAGGACGAATTGATCCCCGACATCATCGCCTAGACCGCCAAGGCAGGCGAAAAAGACCTTCGATTTCTGCGACCTGTCCCCGCCCGGGAAACCGCTGCGTTGCGGCTAGGCACCATCACCGCCCGCGCCTATCGCGATGGACATGCCTGCCCCTTCCGACATCAACGTCGCTATCGTCGAATCGCTCTACAGCGAAGCATTGGTCCTGGCGGACGAGGTACGGGCCACCTTCGACCTGATGCCGGTCCCCCCGGGCCGCGAAAGCGACCCGATGCGGATCGCCTTATCGACCGAAGGGCTGAAGACGACGACCCGCATCATGCATCTGCTGGCGTGGCTGATGAACCAGCGCGCCTATCTGTCGGGGCGCATGGGCGAGGTCGAATTGCGACGCGCCGGGCGTCTGCCGACCAACCGACCCAGCGAGGCACGGCATTTGCGCCTGCTATCGCCCACCACCTGCGAGCTCATCGCGCATACCGAACAATTGCATGGGCGGGTGTCCCGGATCGACGGGCAGTGGCAGCGCGCCCTGCAATCGCGCCCCGAAGCGGTCGCGCGCTTGCGCGAGCGTCTGCACGAGGCACTGGGAAGCTTCTGACGCGCTAGATACCGGCCAGCGCGCGGTGCCAGCGCGTCAGCCGCTCTTCGCGCACACCCGCATCCATCGCGGGGGAGAACCGGCGCACGCCGCCGCGCATCGCATCTGCCGCCGCGGGCAGATCGGGATGCAGCCCCGCCCCCACCGCCGCGGCCATGGCGGCACCCAGCGCGGTCGTTTCGATGAAATCGGGTCGTTCGACTTCCAGCCCTAGGATATCGGCGAGGTCCTGCGCCATCCAGCCGTTTGCGCTCATCCCGCCATCGATCTTCAGGCCCGCCCATCGCCGCCCGTCGGCGGCGAAGGCCTCGGCAAGGTCGTGCGTCTGATGCGCCATCGATTCCAGCGCGGCACGTGCGATCTGTGCCCTACCGCTGGCAAAACTGAGCCCGGTGATGCTGCCACGCGCATCGGCCCGCCAGTGCGGCGCACCCAGCCCGCTGAGCGCCGGGACCACCACCACCTCGCCCGAATCGCTAATCGAGCGCGCCAGCTCTTCGGTTTCGGCCGCACTCTCGATCAGGCCGAGCGTATCGCGCAGCCACTGGATCAGGCTGCCGGCGACGAACACCGATCCTTCAAGTGCGTAGCGACGCTGCCCGTCGCGCTGGGTCAGCACCGTGCCGAGCAAGCGATGGTCCGAGGTCGGCGGGGTGTCGCCCTGATTGGTCAGGATGAAAGCACCGGTACCGTAGGTCGCCTTCGTTTCGCCTGGCGACAGGCACCCCTGCCCCACCGTCGCAGCCTGCTGGTCGCCGAGCATGCCGGTGATCGGGATGGCCCGCCCGAACAGCGCCAGCTGCGCTTCGGCCAGGTCCCCGTGCGTATCCACCACTCGGGGAAGGGTGGCGAGCGGAATTTCGAACAGGTCCGACAGGTTGGGTGCGAATTGAACTTCGTCCAGCGGCAGCAGCAGCGTGCGGCTGGCATTGCTGGCGTCGGACACATGTTCGCCCCCGGTCAGCTTCGCGACCAGCCAGCTTTCGACCGTGCCGAAGGCGAGCGCCCCACGCTCCGCCGCGCCGCGCACGGTCTCGTCGTTATCTAGCATCCAGCGCATCTTGGTCGCCGAGAAATAGGGGTCGAGCAGCAGGCCGGTCCTGCGCTGTACCTCCGGCTCGTGGTCCTGCTCCTTAAGCCGCGCACAAAGATCGGCGGTCCGCCGGTCCTGCCACACGATCGCGCGGGCGAGCGGCTCCAGCGTGTCGCGATCCCAGGCCACCACCGTCTCGCGCTGGTTGGTGATGCCGATGCAGGCGATCCGCGCGGCATCCTCGCCCACCACTTCGCGCGCGCAGGCCAGCGTCTTGTCCCAGATCTCGTTCGCGTCGTGCTCGACCCAGCCGGGCCTTGGATAATGCTGCGTCAGCTCCGCCTGGGCGAGCCGCTCCACCGTGCCGTCCAGCCCGAACAGCATCGCGCGGGTCGAGGTCGTGCCCGCATCCAGCACCAGTATCGTATCGCCCATCGCCCTCTCCGCTTCCCGGCGCGGCGTGACATGCGCCAGCCCGGTCCCCATATGCAACCCCATGGCAGGACCACCCCCGAAACCATGGCCCACGGGCGAGACGGAGCGGATCGAACCGCTGGTCGCGCGCGTGCTGGCGCCCAACCCCTCCCCCTATACCTATACCGGGACGCAGACCTATGTCGTCGGCACCGGAGCCGACCGCGCGATCATCGATCCCGGCCCGGACGAGGCCGAGCATCTCGGCGCCATCATGCGCGCGGTGGGCGATGCGCGGCTGACCCATATCCTGTGCACCCACACGCATCGCGACCATTCGCCCGGGGCAGCGCCGCTGGCGCGTGAGACGGGGGCGCAAATCGTCGGGTGCGACAAGCTGGTCCTCGCCGATACCGGCCCACGCGCCGATGCCCCGTTCGACACGAGCTACGAACCCGATCGCGTGCTGGCGGATGGGGAAAGCGTTTCGGGAGATGGCTGGACGCTGACAGCCGTGGCGACGCCCGGGCACACCTCCAACCATTTGTGCTTCGCGCTGGAGGAAAGCGGCGCTCTGTTCACCGGCGACCATGTCATGGGCTGGTCGACCAGCGTCATCGTGCCGCCCGACGGCGACATGGGCGATTACATGGACAGCCTCGATCTGCTCTATGCGCGCGAGGATCGGGTCTATTACCCCGCCCACGGCCCCGCAGTGGAGAAGCCGCGCCAGCTGGTGCGTGGGATGGTCGGCCACCGCCGCCAGCGCGAGCGGCAGATCGTCCGCCTGCTGGAGCAGGAGCCGCGCAAGCTGCGCGATTTCCTCGCGCCGATGTACAAGGGGCTCGACCCCCGGCTGGAGAAGGCGGCGCAGATGTCCGTGCATGCCCACCTCATCGATCTGGAACGGCGCGGCGTGGTCCGGCGTTCGGGAAATCAATGGCAAACGACGTAAAGAACGACCTGACCTCGCGGACGGAACCGACCATCCACAAGGATCGCCCCCTCGCGCGCGTGCAGGCCCTGCCGTGGCTGATCGTGATCGTGCTGGTCGCCGCGGTCGCATGGCTCGGCTGGCGCGCCTTTCTCTACAAGGAGGAAGGCGATCCGGTGGGGAGCGCGATGCTCGCCTTCCAGAAGCAGAACTCGCTCAACGTCTTTTCCAGCCGGTTCGAGGTGGTGGCGGAAAGCACCAATGCCCAAGGGGTGCTGGGTATCGATATCCTGAAGAGCCGGCAGGCGGCGATCATCCCCGCTATGGTCGAATATCGGCTCGATCTGAGCCAGATGGATCGCGACCGGTTCGCGTGGAACGATGCCAGCGACACGCTCGACGTGACGCTGCCGCCGCTGCGCATCTCGCGCCCCAACCTGGATGAAGCGGCGGCGAAGACCTACACCCAGGGCAGTTTCGTCACCGGCGGAGCGGCACAGGCGATGGCGAAGAACAATTCGCAGCAGGCGGAACGCAAGGCCGCGGAATTCGCCAAGAACCCCGAAGTGCTACGGCTCGCCCGGCAGGCGGCGAAGGAAGCCGTGCGCCAGAACCTCGCCATTCCGCTGCAGGTCGCGGGCTATGGCGACGTGAAGGTGAACGTGCATTTCGACGGCGAGAAGACGCCCTCCGACTGAGCCCCACCCGCGACGGCGTCAGGTAAGGCGCCGCGTATGGCGGAAATGCGCGTAGCGATTGAGCAGGTCATGAATGATCTGCTCGGTCGAATAGCCGGTCACATCAAGCTGATGCCCGCCCTCAGAGCTGCGCGCCATCGCCCGGAAATGACGTTCTTCGTCCTCGCCCGGTCGATGGGCCTCCGCCCAGGCGAAGCTGGGTGCCCGCAGCCCGCGGCAGCGAACCTCGTAGGTGAAGGTGCCATGGTCGCCATGCGGCACCGACAGCAGGACGTCCTGCCCCTCCATGGTGACTTCGGGGGCGAGACTGCGGCGGCGCATCTCCGCCGCCACGTCGTCCAGCGCCGGCCGCGCCCGCTCTTTCAGGAAATCGTACACCTGTTCGCGCTTGAACGAACCCGTGATCGTGGACAAACGCTGCTTCCAGCCGATGTCCGGATCGATCGGGGCGTCGGGCAGATGGCCGTATTCGGGAACGTCGCCGCGCTTTTCCATCCGCAGTGCGCGCAGCAGACCGTAGCAGATGAACAGCATGATGACGGCGAAGGGCAGCGCGCTGGCGATGGCGGCGGTCTGCAGCGCTTCCAGTCCGCCGGCGAGCAGGAGGACCGCGGCGACCAGACCGGCACATACCGCCCAGAAGATACGCTGCCAGACCGGCGGGTTTTCTGCCGCTCCGCTGGTGATCATATCTATCACCAGCGCGCCGGAATCGGCCGAGGTGACGAAGAAGGTGACGATCAGCACGGTCGCGATCAGCGATGTCACGCTTGCCAGGGGCAATTCGGACAGGGTCGCGAACAGGGCCGTCGGCAGGTTGTTGCTGACGATGCGGGCGATCGGCGCGACACCCGACATGTCCAGCGCGATCGCGGTATTGCCGAACACCGTCATCCACAGGAAGGTGAAGAGCACCGGCACCACCAGCACGCCGAGCACGAACTGGCGGATCGTGCGCCCGCGCGAGATGCGCGCGATGAACATGCCGACGAAGGGCGACCAGGCGATCCACCAGCCCCAGTAGAACAGCGTCCAATTGGCGAGCCAGTCGTTCGGCTCGTAGGCGTACATGCGGAAGGTCCGGCCGACGATCGCCGAAAGATAGGCGCCGGTGTTCTGGACGAAGGCCTGCAGCAGGAATACGGTCGAGCCCGTCACCAGCACGAAGCCCAGGAGCAGCACCGCGAACAGGATGTTGAGTTCCGACAGGCGCTTCACCCCCTTGTCCAGCCCCAGCATGACCGACAGCGTCGCAAGCCCGGTGATCCCGGCGATCAGCACGACCTGGATGGTCGGCAATTCCGGCACGCCGAACAGGTAGTTGAGGCCGGCATTGGCTTGCAGCACGCCGAACCCGAGCGAGGTCGCCACCCCGAACATCGTGCCCAGCACCGCGAAGATGTCGATCGCGTGGCCGATCGGCCCGTAGATGCGCCGCCCGATCAGGGGGTAGAGCGATGACCGGATGGTCAGCGGCAGGCCGCGGCGGAAGGAGAAATAGGCGAGCGCCAGCCCGACCACGGCGTAGATCGCCCAGGCGTGCACGCCCCAGTGGAAGAAGGTCAGCACCATGGCCTGGCGCGCCGATTCGACCGTGCCACCGTCCCCTACCGGGGGATTGGCGTAATGCTGGATCGGCTCCGCGACGCCGAAGAATACGAGCCCGATGCCCATCCCTGCGCTGAACAGCATCGCGAACCAAGACAGATGACTGTATTCGGGCTCGCTTTCGTCCGGCCCCAGCTTGATATCGCCGTATTCGCTCACGGTCAGGAAGAGGACGAAGAGCAGGAAACCCGCCGCGGCAGCGATGTAGAACCAGCCGAAATCGGCGACGATCAGCGCCTGCAGCCGGTCGAAGAGAACGCTCGCGCGTTCGGGAAACAGCGCGCCTGCGGCGGCGAACAGCAGGATGAGCGAGGCCGAACCGAAAAACACCGGTCGGTTCACGACCAGGCGCGGTCCTTTGGCAATTGGTGACGCTTCTTCGAAAACAGGATCGTTCATTCCTGGGAGCCCTTGCATCCCCATTAACAAAGAGCAACCGCAGCGGTCGGCAAGCGCGTGGCAGGAAATCTGGTTGGGAGCCGGACCGTAGCGTTCCTATATGCGTTGCGAGAGCAAAAGGAGACCCGATGACCCTTCAGACCGACATCCCGACGGGCGATGATCTGATCGCCGAGATCGAGCGGCTGCGTAAAGAGCGCAACGCGGTGATCCTGGCGCATTACTATCAGGCACCGCATATCCAGGACCTCGCCGATTTCGTCGGCGACAGCCTGGAGCTCAGCCGCAAGGCGGCGGATACCGACGCGGACGTGATCGCGTTCTGCGGGGTCAAGTTCATGGCTGATACCGCCAAGATTTTGAGCCCGGACAAGATCGTGGTGCTGCCCGATCTCGACGCCGGGTGCTCGCTCGAAGACAGCTGCCCGCCGGAGAAATTCCGCGCCTTCCGCGAAAAGCACCCCGACCACATCGCGCTGACGTACATCAACTGCTCGACCGAGGTGAAGGCGCTGAGCGATGTCATCGTCACCAGCTCCAGCGCCGAAACGATCATCAGCCAGATACCGGAAGACCAGAAGATCATCTTCGGCCCCGACCGGCATCTGGGTGGTTACATGAGCCGTAAGTTCAACCGCGAGATGCTGCTGTGGCCGGGTGTGTGCATCGTGCACGAGGCGTTCAGCGAGACCGAACTGCTGAAGCTGAAGCAGCAGCATCCCGGTGCGCCGGTCGCCGCGCATCCCGAATGCCCGCCGACGATCATCGACCATGCCGATTACGTCGGCTCGACCAGCGGCATTCTGCAATATGCCGAGACGTTCAAAGGCGACACGCTGATCGTCGCGACCGAGCCGCACATCATCCACCAGATGGAAAAGGCGCTGCCGGACAAGACTTTCATCGGCGCGCCCGGGGCGGACGGCAACTGCGCCTGCAATATCTGCCCTTACATGGCTTTGAACACCCTGCCCAAGCTCTACACCGCGCTGCGCGATCTGGAGCCGCGGATCGAGATCGAAGAAGGCTTGCGGCTGAAGGCGAAGCAGAGCCTCGACCGGATGCTGGAAATGGCCAGCGGCACGATCGGCAAGGGCGATCTGGGCCGAGTTTGAGGCGCACGTCCGGCCCCGTTGCAACCGTTCGCCGGGCTGCGCGTTGAACGGCAATTGGCGGCAGCTGGGGCAGTTCTTCCATGGCAACCACTAGGCCGATCCGCGGTCTGCGCGACTGGCTGATCCATCGTCTGACCGCGAATTACTGGTCGCTTGCACTGTGCGCGGTGCTCAGCGCGCCCGTGGTTTTCGCCGCGACGCTGTTGCTCGATCGTCACGGCGCGACCGATTGGTTGCTCGATCACGACCTGTCGCCGGTCGCCAGCGCGGATACGGCGAAGGATGTCGCAGGTGTGATCGCGGCGGTGGACGCGGCCTTCATCACGCTCTATTTCTCGATCTCGCTGCTGGTGCTGACGCTGGCGGCGAGCAGCCTGGGCGTGCGGCTGGTGGATCGCTGGCTCAGCCGCCCGCTGGTGCGGGTTTCCATCGCCGGGCTGTCGTTCAGCCTCGTCTACACCGTGCTCAACCAGCTCGCGATCGATGCCGAAACGCAGCTGACCGACGTGCCGCTCCTGACCCTTATGGGTTCGGTCGTCCTGCTGCTCGTCAACATCGCGATGCTGGCGGTGGCTCTGAACGATCTGGGGCGCACGATCTATGTCGACAAGGCGATCGCGGCGCTGGCGCAAGACGCTCCCGCCGCCCGCGTTCCCATCGTGAGCAGGCCCCCGTTCACAGGCCGGTTCGCCGAGGAAATCCGGGCCGAACGCGGCGGCTATATCGAGGGGATCGACCTCGAACATCTCTCCCGAAAACTGGGCGGCGCGGGGGGCGTGGTGCGCTTCGAAGTCGCGCCCGGACAATTCGTGCTGCAAGGGCAGCCTATCGTCTCGCTGGAACATGGCGGCATGGACGAGGCGCTGCTGCGGCACTCCATACCCATCGCGCCGTTCCGCAACGATGGGCAGGGCGCGGTTTTCCAGATCCGCCTGCTGGTGGAGATCGGGGCGCGCGCCCTCTCTCCGGCGGTGAACGATTTCTACACTGCGCTCGCCTGCGCCGACCGGATGAGCGAAGTGATCCTTTCCCACGCGAACAACTGGGTCGAACCGGGCGAGGTCGCAGCCTACGCGCGCGAGCCGCGCTTCGAGCTGCCGGGGCAGGACTTCGTCGGGCTGTTCGACGATCCGCTGAACGCCTTCCGTCAAGCTGCCGCGGCCTATCCCAGTGTGTCGATCCGCCTGATAGAGAATTTCGGCAACGTGCGCGCGCGCCTGGCGGAGCTGGAGGCGCCGCGCGGGCTGGCCGACCATCTGGCCCGGCTGGCCCGCGAAATAGCGGAGCATGCGCGCTCGCGCGCCGAGAGCGAGGTCGACCGCAAAGCGATCGACGATGCGCTTCGCCAGGCGGAAATGCGCGGGGAGAAGGTATGACCGGACGGCTGCAAAAGCTCTGGAACGACGTCAATGCAAGCTACTGGTTCTACCCGGCGCAGTTCTCGATCCTCGCGGTCCTGCTCGCCATCGGGACCATCTGGCTCGATCGCAACGGCTATGCGGAAAGCCTGAACGCGATCGCCTGGCTCCAGCCCGCGCGGCCCGACGGGGCGTCGAACATGCTGACCGTGATCGCGGGATCGATGATCGGCGTCGCGTCCACTGTGTTTTCGATCACCATCGCCGCCGTCGCCTATGCCAGCGGCAATTACGGGCCTCGGCTGCTGACCAATTTCATGGAGAACAAGGGCAACCAGCTCAGCCTCGCGACCTTCGTCGGCACCTTCGTCTATGCGATCACGGTGCTGCGCGTGGTCCGTGCGGCGGACGAAGGCGGATTGTTGCCCGACGATCAGGCCCTGCCCGGTTTCGTGCCGCAATTGTCCCTGCTGGTCGCCTACGGCCTGATGGCGCTGAGCGTGATGGTGCTGGTCTATTTCCTCAACCACGTTCCCGCGTCTATCCGCATCAACAGCGTGCTGGAAGGGATCGGCGAGCGGCTCATCGGCGACATCAAGCGCACGTTCGACCAGCCAGCCAAACAGGCGGTTACGATGGATCATCCCACGGGACGATCGGTGATCGCGACGGAAACCGGCTATGTCCAGATCATCGATTTCGACCGATTGGAACGGATCGCACAAACTGCGGGCGGACACTTACAGCTGGCGGTCCGGACGGGCGATTTCGTACATCCCAAGATCGACCTCGCCGTGTGGGAGGACGACGACGAGCTGGACGACCTGCGAGACACCGACATCCGCGCCTGTTTCCAGCTGGGCGGCAAGCGCACGCCGGGACAGGACCTGCATTTCCTGATGGACGAGCTGGTCGAGATCGGGCTGCGCGCACTGTCGCCCGGCATCAACGATCCGTTCACTGCGATCGCTGCGCTCCACTGGCTGGGCGCGGCCACGGCGGAGCTGGGGCGGCGCGATCTCAACCGCCATTTCGGCACGACCGATGAGGGCGAGGATAGGTTGAGCCTGCTGGCGGACGATTTCACCCACTTCGTCCAGCGCGGCTTCGGTTCGATCCGTTCCGGCGTGGCGACCAGCCCCAACGCGGCGATGGTCATGTTCAGCACGATCTATCACGCCGCCAGCGGTATCGACGACGAGGAGCGGCTCCATGTGCTGGAGCAGGAGGGGCTGCAACTGATGCGCCAGGCCCGCATCGATCTGGAGGGGCCGAACCTGGAAATGGTCGAGGCCCGTTACCAGCAGTTCGTCACTTGGATGAAGCGCTGACCGCGCGCGAGACGGCCAGCGCCGATCCGAGCAGCACCATACCCAGAATATCCAGCGGGCCGAGCGTCTCGCCGAAGATCGCATAGCCGTAGACGGCGGCGATCGCGGGCTGGGTCAGCAGCGCGAGACCGATAACCAGCGGCGGAAAATGGCCGAGCGCGAATACCAGCAGCCCCTGTCCCACCAGCTGGCTGAGCACGAACAGCGCGATCAGCGGCCACCAGTTATGCGGCCAGACGGGCTCGCCCCGCGCGATGGCGATGGTCAGCAATACCGGTGCCGCGATCAGGCACACCCAGGTCAGCAGGCTCCAGCTGCCGATGGTGCGCCGCGCATCCTGCGAGGTGAGGATATAAACCGCGTAGAGCAGCCCCGCGGCGAGGCAGAAGAGGTCGCCCAGCAACGTGCCGAGCGATATCTCCAGACTGGTGCCGAACAGGATCGCCGCCCCGGCCAGGGCCAGCACCAGCGTCGCCCATTCCACCCCGCGCGGCAGGCGGCGCGCGACCACGAAGCCCCAGAACAGCAGCACGATGCTGCCCGCATTGCCGAACAGCGTCGCATTGCCGAGCCGCGTCATGCCGATGCCTGTATGCCAGCTCGCCAGGTCGAGCGCGAAGGCGACCGCTCCGACGGCGAGGAGCAGCATGACCCGCCGGGGGAGGCCGGTCAGCCGCTGGCCGTTGGTGCGCGCCAGTAGCGCGAGGAAGGGCAGCGCCAGCGCCAGTCGCCAGAACCCCGCCGCGACCGGCCCGCTGTCGGCCAGCCGGACCGACCACGGACCCAGCGCGAGCGCGACATTGGCGGCCAGCAGCGCCGCGAGCGGCAGCCAGCGCGGATGGCCCGCCGGAGGATCGTTCGGATGGCTTGCCTCGCTCACCCGCTTCCCTTAGCGGCTTGCGACCAAGGCGACATCCGTTTTCATTCGCCACCCGATTAAAGGACCGACCATGCACGACGCGCTATTCCAGCCCATCTCGATCGGGGCGATCGACTGCCCCAACCGCATCTTCATGGCCCCGCTGACGCGCGGCCGGGCGCATGTTCCCGGCTTCGTGCCGACCGAGATGATGCAGACCTATTACCGCCAGCGCGCCGGTGCCGGGCTGATCATTTCCGAAGCGACCGGCATCAGCGTGGAGGGGCTCGGCTGGCCCAGCGCGCCGGGCATCTGGAGCGCCGAGCAGGTCGAGGGATGGAAGCCGGTGACCGACGCCGTGCACCAGGCCGACGGGCGCATCGTGATGCAGTTGTGGCACATGGGCCGGATCGTCCATCCCGATTTCCTCGGCGGCGAGGCCCCGGTCTCGGCCAGCGCGACCACCGCACCGGGCCACGCTCACACGCCCACGGGGCGCAAGGATTACGAGCCCGCCCGCGCGCTGTCGGTGGAGGAGATCGCGCGCGTGGTCGAGGATTACCGCAAGGCCGCGGCGAATGCGAAGGAAGCGGGCTTCGACGGCGTGCAGCTGCACGGCGCGAATGGCTACCTCGTCGACCAGTTCCTGCGCCGGTCGACCAATTTGAGGGAGGACGAGTACGGCGGCAGCGCGCAAAACCGCGCCCGCTTCCTGGACGAGGTGCTGGGCGCGCTGGTCGATGTCTGGGGCGCCGACCGCGTGGGCGTGCGGCTGTCTCCCAACGGTGAAACGCAAGGGTGCGACGATCCCGATCCGGTCGAAACCTTCGGGGCCGCGGCGCGCGTGGTGGAGAAGCACAAGCTCGCCTTCCTCGAACTGCGCCAGCCGGGGCCGGAGGGGACGTTCGGCAATACCGGTGTGCCGCAGCAGGATGCACATATCCGCCAGCTCTATTCGGGTCCGCTGGTGCTCAACAGCGATTACGGCGCGGCGGATGGGGCGCAGGACGTGGCGAGCGGTCGCTGCGACGCGGTCAGCTTCGGCCGGCCCTTCATCTCCAACCCCGACCTGCCCGATCGCATCCGGCAGGACGCGGAATTCGCGCCGAACGTGAACGTGCCGCAAAGCTGGTACCTGCCCGGCGCGGCGGGCTATATCGACTACCCGACGCTGGCCGAACAGCGCGCGGGCTGAGCGTCAGCCCTCGTCCGGCGCCGTGACGGCCGAGGGCTCGGCGGCTTCGGAAGTCTCGCCGGCCTGCGGCTCGGACGGCTCAGCGGTCGCGTCACCCGGCGCGGAGGTCGCTTCGCCGCTGGCCGCGCCCTCGCCGGGCTGCGCGGTCAGCGCCGGGGAGGTCGAGCGCACCGTGTCGAGCGGGAGCATGTCGTCGTTGATCGTGCCGCCCAGCACCTCGCCCCTGGCGGACCCGCCTTCGCTCTTCTCCGCCTTGTCGCCGCAGGCCGCCAGCGCGAGGGCCAGTCCGGCGCAGGCGAGGAAACGGGAATGGCGGATCATGCGGTTTCTCCTTCCAGCGCGGCGAGGAAGCGCGGCGCGGACTGGCGCAATGCCGCATCCCACTCCTCCGGCGCAAGCGCGATCCCCAGCCGGGCGAGGCTGGTGACGCCGAATTCGTCGATCCCGCACGGCACGATGCCAGTGAAATGGGACAGGTCGGGATCGAGATTGACGGAAAAGCCGTGCATCGTCACCCAGCGCCGCACGCGCACGCCGATCGCGCCGATCTTCGCCTCCCCCCCGTCCACGTCGCGCGTCCAGATGCCCACGCGCCCATCGACCGCCCAGCTTTCGACCCCGAACCCGGCGAGCGTGTCGATCACCCAGCCTTCGACCGCGTGGACGAAGCGGCGCACATCCTTGCCCCGCCGGTTGAGGTCGAGCACGAGATAGCCGACCCGCTGCCCCGGCCCGTGATAGGTGTAGCGCCCGCCCCGGCCCGCCTCGACCACCTCGAACCGCGGGTCGAGCAGCTCGTCCGGATCCGCGCTGGTCCCGGCGGTATAGACGGGCGGATGTTCCAGCAGCCAGACGAGTTCGCGCGCCTCGCCCGCCGCCACCGCCGCATTGCGCGCCTGCATTTCGGCCAGCGCCTCGCGATAGGGTACGGGCGCTTCCGCACCGCGCCATTCGATATTTTCGGGGGCCGAAACCATGAGCGGGGATTGCCTGCCCCAGCCCCGACCGCTTATCAAGCGGGAAGGCAACAGGAAGCGGAACCCGCAATGAAATTCGATCTCAATCGCGCGTGGACCGATGCGCTCGGCCTTGTATCGGCCAACAGCAGCGTCGTCGCCATCGTGGCCGGGGTATTCTTCTTCCTCCCCTATCTCGCCCTGATGCTGTTCGCGCCGCAGATGTTCGCCGGGATCGAGGCGCAGGCGCAGACCCAGGACCCGCAGGCCATGATGGACGCGATGATGGGCGTTTACGCGCAGTACTGGTGGGTGTTCGTCCTAATGCTGCTGATCCAGACAATCGGGATGATCGCACTGATCGCCCTGTTGGGGGATCGCGCGCGGCCGACCGTCGGCGACGCCATCGTCAGCGCGATCAAGCTGCTGCCGAGCTATATCGGCGCGTCCCTGCTGACGGCGCTGGCGTTCATGGTGGTGGTCGCGGTGGTGACGGCGATCGGCGCGGCGACCGGGTCCCATGTCATCCTGACCCTGCTGGGCGTCGCGGCCTTCATCCTGCTGATCTATGCCTATGTGAAGGTAATGCTGTTCATCCCGGTGCTGGCGCTGGAGCACACTTACAATCCGGTCACGGCGCTGGTCCGCAGCTGGCGGTTAACGCGGGGCAACGCGTTCCGCCTGTTCCTGTTCTACTTCCTGCTGTTAATCGCCTTCGTCATAGTCTCGGCCATCATCGGCATGGTTTTCGGCCTGGCCTTCGGATTGATGGGCAGCGAAGTCGCGATCGTGGGCAATGCGCTGGTGGGTGCGGCGGTGAATTCGGTATTCGTGGTTCTTTTCCTGGCGGTGCTGGCCGCGACCTATCGCCAGCTGGCGGCGGAGCGGGTCAGCGTGCCCGCCACCGCCCACGACATGGATACGCCGGACGACGGCGACCGGCGGCTCTAGCCTTCCGCCCCGTCCTTCCAGCCCCAGAAGAGCTTGCACGGCAGGACGTTCCAGAACTCGTAATCGCTTTCGATGTCGTCGAATTCTCGCGCCATGAGGTCGCGCACCGCGGCAGTGAACTGATACGCCATGAACGCGCCGCCGGGGCGCAGGATGCGATGCGTTGCGGCCATGATGGCGGGGCCGACGCCCTCGGGCAGGGTGGAAAACGGCAGACCCGAGACGATGTAGTCCGCCCGCTCGTGCCCGTGATCGCGCACGATCCGTTCGACGTGCTCGGCAGAGCCCAGCACCGCGGTGAAGCGCGGGTCGTGGATGTGCTGGTTGAGGAAATCGACATAGAGCGGATTGGTGTCGATCGCGATCATAGCGCCGTCGGCGGGCAGGCGATCGAGCACCGGCAGGCAGAAGGTGCCGACGCCGGGGCCGTATTCCACGAACAGCTGGCAATTGGGCCAGTCGACCGGCGCCAGCATCTTGTCGATCGTGAAGCGCGAGGATGGGATGATCGAGCCGACCATCTTGGGATGCTCGATGAAACCGCGCAGGAACACGCCCCATTGGCCGAACAGCCGGGCCGTGCGGCGCTGCAGGCTGTCGCGGCTGGGGGCGGCTGCAATCGAGTTACTGTTGTTCAAGGAAAATCCGTTCGTCCGCTGCGGTCGAAAATGGTTGCGGCGCGGTGCCAGCAAGGGCGCGACATTGCAAGCGGCGGCATTGCCAGTCGCAATAGCTGGGCCTAGCTGATCAACCGATCATGGCCGAAACCGATCCCGCCCCAATCGAGCCCGCGCCCAGCGCGCCCGCCGCCCGAACCGCAGCACCGCTGGCGGAGACCGGGATCCCGCGCGGGCGGCTGGCGCTGCTGTTCACGGTGATGCTGGTGACGGCGGCGGGCAACACCGCGATGCAGTCGGTCATGCCCTCCATCGGCACCTCGCTAGGCGTCGCCGACGTGTGGATCAGCCTCGCCTATAGCTGGTCGGCGCTGCTGTGGGTGCTGTGCGCGCCGTTCTGGGCCCGGCGATCGGACCGGCGCGGGCGCAAGAAGATGATGGCGCTGGGCCTCGCGGGCTTTTCCGCCTCCATGGTGCTTTGCGGGGCGACGCTGTGGTTCGGGCTGACCGGCGCGCTGGCGGCGGGCGCGACGCTGATCGTGTTCGCCCTGTGCCGCTCGCTCTACGGCCTGTTCGGCTCGGCCGCTCCGCCCGCGGTACAGGCCTATGTCGCGAGCCGCACCGAACCGGCGCAGCGCACGCAGGCGCTCTCGCTCATTTCCTCCAGCTTCGGCCTCGGCACCGTGCTCGGTCCGGCGCTTGCCCCCCTGCTGATCTTCCCGGTCGTGGGCCTGACCGGTCCGTTCCTTGCCTTCGCCGCGATCGGCCTCGTCACCATGATCGCGTTGCGGCTGCGCCTGCCGAACGACGAGCCGCGCTTTCCCGGCCATGGCTTCGCCTTCGATGCGCCTTACGGCAACAGCGGCGGGGCACAGTCCAACCGCACGGTGCAGCATGGCGAGGAAGAGATGCTGGCGCATCACGAGGAAGGCACCGCGCCCCCGTTGCGCTGGACCGATCCGCGCAGTTCGCCGTGGCTGCTGACCGGCCTGCTGGGCGGGCATGCGCAGGCGATGGTGCTGGGCATCGGCGGCTTCCTGGTGCTCGACCGCCTGAGCCTGCGCGACGATCCGCTGGCCGGCGCCGGTCCGGTGGGCATCGTGCTGATGACCGGCGCGGTCGCGACCCTGCTGGCGCAATGGGGGCTGATCCCGACGCTGAAGCTGGGGCCGCGGGCCGCCGCGCTGTGGGGCATGGCGCTGGCGATCGGCGGGGTAGCGCTGCTGGCCGTCGCGCGGGACCTGCACGCGATCGCCCTGGGCTTCGCGATCGCCTCGCTCGGTTTCGGCCTGTTCCGCCCCGGCTTCACCGCGGGCGCATCGCTCGCCGTGTCGCGAGCCGAACAGGGGCAGGTCTCTGGTCAGGTCGCCTCCGTCAACGGGGCGAGCTATGTCTATGCACCGGCGCTGGGTGTGTGGCTCTATGGGCATTCGGACTGGCTCGGCTTCGCCACCATCATCGCCTTCTGCCTCGCCGTGTTCGCGATCGGTTCGCGGCGGCTGCAGCGCGATGCGGAGCTGACGGGGGAGTAGCGGGGCCGCAATCGACAGCGCCCCTGTCTCGCGCTAGATAGATTGCATAGAAAAACCGGAGAGAGCCGATGCCCCGAGCCGAAAGCCATTTCGACGTCCTGATCGTGGGCGCGGGGCTGTCCGGCATCGGGATGGCGGCGCATCTGCGCGACCGCTTGCCCGGCCACAGCTACGCCATTCTCGAGCGGCGCGACCGGCTGGGCGGGACCTGGGACCTGTTCCGCTATCCCGGCGTGCGCTCGGACAGCGACATGCACACGCTCGGCTTCGCGTTCGAGCCTTGGGTGCACGAGAAGAGCATCGCCGATGGCCCCGCGATCCTCGATTATCTCGACCGCATCGTGGACGAGCGGGGCATTCGCCGCCACATCCGCTTCGGCTCCACCGTCGCCGCGGCCGATTTCGACAGCGATGCCGCGCGGTGGCGCGTGACGCTGGAGGGTGGCGCGCAACTGACCGCGAACTTCCTCTATCTCGGCTCGGGCTATTACGATTACGACGAACCGTTCGATGCAGAATTTGCCGGGCGCGAGGATTTTGCCGGGCGGATCGTCCACCCGCAATTCTGGCCCGACGATCTCGACCATGCGGGCAAGCGGGTGGTGGTGATCGGCTCCGGCGCGACCGCGGTCACCATCGTCCCCGCCATGGCCGAGACGGCGGCGAAGGTGACGATGCTGCAACGCACGCCGACCTGGATGGGATCGCGTCCGGCGAAGGACGCGGTGGCCAACTGGCTGCGCAAGATCCTGCCTGGCGCCATCGCCTACAAGCTCACCCGGGCGAAGAACATCCTGCTCCACCGGTTCTTCTTCCGCCTGGCACGCCGCAAGCCTGAGAAGATCGCGGCCAGGCTGACCGAACGCACGCGGGAGGCGCTGGGCCCGGCATACGACGAACGCCATTTCACCCCGCCCTACAACCCGTGGGAGCAGCGGCTGTGCCTGGTGCCGGACGACGATTTCTTCATCGCCGTGCGCGAAGGGCGAGCGCAAGTGGTCACCGACCATATCGACCGCTTCGAGGCGGAGGGCATCCGCCTGAAATCGGGCGACCTGCTCCCCGCCGACATCGTCGTGACCGCGACCGGCCTCGCCCTCGTCTTCGGGGGCAAGATCGCCATCTCGGTCGATGGCGAGGCGATCGACTGGGCGCAGCGCTGGTTCTATCGCGGCTGCATGTTCTCAGGCGTGCCCAACCTCGCCGCGACCTTCGGCTATCTCAACGCCAGCTGGACGCTGCGGGTCGACCAGAACGCGGCCTATGTCTGCGACCTGCTGGCCACCATGCGGGCGAAGGGCGCGGATATCGTCGTTCCCGAACTGCCGGCCGAACCGCTGGAGGAAGACGACATCTTCGACTTCTCCTCCGGCTATCTGCTGCGTTCCAAGCACCTGATGCCCAAGAGCGCGCCGACGCTCCCCTGGCGGCTCAACCAGGATTATCTGGAGGATCGCCGCGATTTCCGTCAGCGCCCGGTGGACGACGGCAATCTCGCCTTTAACCGTTCCGGCGGCGGCCTGCGCGACGCGGCGGAGTAGCCAAGCGCCCCGTCCTTTCGTAAGAC